>JAOATF010000125.1 GCA_030158285.1 Hyphomonadaceae bacterium | reverse complement strand
GCCATCATGAACGCCCGCTCCAGCGACCGCCCGATGGACAGGAAACGCCAGCCGGCAAAGCGATACATGTTCTCATGCACAAGCCCCGAGAACCCGGTCGTCTGCCGCAGCAACAGGCCCAGCGCCCGCGCCGTCGAATAACCCGGCGCGATGTTGCTAAGTTCCATCCGCGCGCTTGACGAAAGCTCGTTCAGCGCCGTCCAGCCATCGACGGAGAACCGGTCGCGCACCTGGCTCGCACTTGCCGTTGCGGCCGCGATGGCGGTGTGCAGGTCACGCAACGCGGCCTTTGCCGGATCGGCGCCGAAGAATCCGGGATAGCCCTTCGCATGCGCCAGCAGCGGCGTGTCCTCCCGTCCGCTCTCAGCCAACCGCACATGCCAGGCGCGCAGCACGCGGATCAGCCCCTCGGCGCGCTCCACATAACGGCCCATCCAGAACAGATTGTCCGCCGCCCGGCTCGGCAGCGCGTTCTGGCGAATGCGCCGATAGGGCGTGGCGGGCGAGGGCAGCAGCGTCTCGTTGCGCACCGCCTTGTCCGACACGATCCAGACATCCGCCACCGATCCGCCGCGCTGCATCGCGATGGCGGTTGCGTCCTGCGTCCGCCCGATCCGCGCATAGCCGCCCGGCATCACGCGCCAGCCCCGTGGTGTGCGCGCCAGGAACACCCGCAAGCTCATCGGCCGTGGTGCGAGAAACCCGTCCACCAGAACCGGGGCCGTCGACAGCGTCACCGCTTCCTGCCCCACCAGCATCGCCCCGCGCTGCTCCAGCAGGTCCGCAACGCCGATCTCGCGTTCTTCCAGTGTCGCGCCCAGATGCGTCGTGTCTTCCGAGTCGAACAGCATCCGCGTCGACAGCGCCTCGCCGATCATCATGCGGTGCGCATTCGCTCGCACATGCGCCCGTTCTTCGTCCTGTCCGCACCACCACGTGGCGATGTTGGGCAGTTTCAGCGGCTCATCCAGCAGGGCCTGCGCAATACGCGGCATGAAGGCCAGCAACGCCCGCGTCTCCAGAATGCCCGAGCCCAGCGCATTCACCATCGCCAGCTGCCCGCGCCGGATCGCTTCCACCAGCCCCGGCACGCCCAGCTTCGAATGCTCGTTCAACTCCAGCGGGTCGGAGAAGGATGCATCGATCCTGCGCCACAGCACGCTTACGGGCTCCAGCCCCGCCACGGTGCGCACCATCACCTGTCCGTCCTGCACGGTCAGGTCTTCGCCCTCCAGCAGCATGAAGCCGAGATAGCGCGCGATATACGCATGCTCGAAATACGTGTCGTTCAGCCGCCCCGGCGTCAGGATGCCCACGCGGCTTTCCGTGTCGCCGCGCAGGTCGTTCATCGTGTCGCGGAAGGCGCGGAAGAAGCCCGCCAGCCGCTGGATGTTGGCTTCTGCATAATGGTCGGGAAACACCCGCGTCGTCGCCACGCGGTTCTCCAGCGCAAATCCCGCGCCCGATGGCGCCTGCACCCGGTCGCCCAGCACCCACCATTGCCCGTCCGACCCGCGCGCGATCTCGAACGCGATGAAATGGAGGAACTGCCCAGAGCGCGGACGCACGCCCACCAGCGGCCGCAACCATTCCGGCGACATCGCCACCAGCGACGCCGGCAGATGCCCCTCCTTCACCAGCCTCTGCTCGCCATAAAGATCGGCGCACACATTCTCCAGTAGGTCCGCCCGCTGGATCAGCCCGTCGCTGATCGTCTTCCACTCGCTCTCATGGATGATCACCGGCACATGGCTCAGCGGCCAGGCGCGCTCGGTCTGTTCGTCGCCATACTGGCGGAAGAACACGCCCGCATCGCGCAGGTACTGGTCGCCCTGATCCACCCGCCGCGAAACTTCGTCGGGCGTCATGCGCGCCAGATACTCGATGAAGCTGCGCCACACCGGCCGCACCTGTCCCGCAGCATCCAGCAGCTCGTCCGCGACGCCCGGCAGGCGGCGATAGCCCGCCAGCAACAGCCTGGTGAACGCGTCCGGCGCGGTCTGTGCTTGCGCTGGCGGCACGTCAGCCCCTCTAGATCCGGCCCCGTCAGATACCCGGTGCGCGCCTCAGGTCCAGTGTCAGCGGGAATTCCGGGTGCGGCGATTCGGCTCCAAGCTGATACATTCCCGGCGAATGTCCATGGGGCTCGAAGCGCGCAAGACGCCGCGCCTCCGCCTCGTTTCCGTTGACCGGGAAGGTGTCGTAGCTGCGCCCGCCCGGATGGGCCACGTGATAGACGCAGCCGCCGATCGCGCGTCCCGACCAGGTATCGAACACGTCGAACACCAGCGGCACGTTGGTCGGCAGAACCGGATGCAGCGACAGCGGCGGCTTCCACGCCTTGTAGCGCACGCCCGCCACCGCCACGCCATCGCCCGCCTGGGCTAACGGCACGGGCCGCCGGTTGCACGCCACGTGATACCGCCCCGGGTCCGCCGCAGTCAGCTTCACCTGCACCCGTTCGGCGGACGAGTCCGCATAACGCACGGTGCCACCGATCGCGCCCGTTTCGCCCAGCACATGCCACGGCTCCAGCGCCTGCCGGATTTCCAGGTTCACGCCCTCGACATCGATCTCGCCGCAGAACGGGAAGCGGAATTCCTGCTGCGCCTCGAACCATTCCGGCCGCAGGTCGAATCCGTGATCCTTCAGGTCGCGCAGCACGTCGAGGAAATCCTGCCAGACGAAATGCGGCAGCATGAACCTGTCATGCAGGGTCGTTCCCCACCGCACCAGACTGCCGGTGAGGGGAGACGTCCACATCCGCGCGATGATCGCCCGCACCAGCACCTGCTGCGCCAGAGACATGCGCGCATCTGGCGGCATCTCGAAGCCACGGAACTCCACCAGCCCCAGCCGCCCCGTCGGCCCATCCGGCGAGAACAGCTTGTCGATGCAGATTTCTGTCCGGTGCGTGTTGCCCGAAACGTCGATCAGCAGGTTGCGCAACAGCCGGTCCACCAGCCAGGGCGGCGTGTTCGCATCGCCACCCGGTCCACCGCCCGGCGAATGGATCTGCGAGAGCGCGATCTCAAGCTCGTAGAGACTGTCATGCCGCGCCTCATCGATCCGCGGCGCCTGGCTCGTCGGCCCGATGAACATGCCGGAGAACAGATAGGACAGGCCCGGATGCTTCTGCCACAGCAGGAGCAGGCTCTTCAGCACATCCGGCCGCCGCAGGAAGGGCGAGTCATTCGGCGTCGATCCGCCGACCACCACATGGTTGCCGCCGCCGGTGCCCGTGTGCCGCCCGTCGATCATGAACTTGTCGCAGCCAAGCCGGCACTGGCGCGCTTCCTCGTACAGCGTCGTGGTGATGTCCACGCATTCGCGCCAGTTGGTAGCCGGCTGCACGTTGACCTCGATCACGCCCGGGTCCGGCGTTACGCGCATCACGTTGAGGCGCGGATCATGCGGGGGCGCGTATCCCTCGATATGCACCGGCAGGCCGATCGCCTGCGCCGAAGCTTCCGCTGCAGCGACCAGTTCGAGATAGTCCTCCACGCGTTCCACCGGCGGCATGAACACGCACAGCCGTCCGTCGCGCACTTCGATGCTCAGCGCCGTGCGAACAAATCCGCCAACCTCCTGGAAGGTCTGCTCCTGTATCCGCTGCTGGCTGCTTTCGCTCGGGGTGAACCGCGCCCGCGCGTTGGATGACAAGGTGTAGTCGGGCAGGGGTCCGCGCTCCTCCGCCGGATCAGCTTCGACCACATGCGGATAGAGCCCCGGCGCGATCCACGACAGCGAGTTGAGCGGCAGGCGGTAGCCGACCGGGCTGTCGCCCGCTGCGAGGAACATGTACCCGCGCCGCAGCTTCCATTTTTCCGACTTCCACCGTCCCGGCACGGCGATCTGGCCCTTCGGCGGCTCAGCCTTCGCCGGGGCTTTCTTCGGCTTGCCCTTGCCGACCTTCGCCTTCGTTGCGGCCTTCGCCTGCCAGCGCTGGATCGGCAGGACATAGCCGGTCGGCTCAGTCAGCCCACGTTCGAAGACGCGCGCGATGCGATTGCGCTCCTCGGGATCTTTCAGCTTGGAATTTTCCGGCGTCACATTGTCCGGCAGATTGCCTTCCTTGAGAATCCAGTTGGCCGGATCCTCGTAAGCGGGGATCACCATCTCCGCGCCAACGCCCAGCTCTTCCGCCATCGCCTGCAACAGCTGCTCGGCCTCGACCTTCGTGGCCTTGCCGCTCTTCTCACCCGCGACCAGTTTCGGGTCATGCCAGATCGGCTTTCCGTCACGCCGCCAGTAAAGCGAGAACGTCCAGCGCGGCAGCGTCTCCCCCGGATACCACTTGCCCTGCCCATAGTGCAGGAAGCCGCCCGGCGCGAAGCGATCGCGCAACCGCTGGATCAGCTGGTCCGCCAGCTTGCGCTTGGTGGGGCCATCCGCGCCGGTGTTCCATTCATCCGACTCGAAATCATCGATCGAGACAAAGGTCGGCTCGCCGCCCATGGTCAGGCGCACATCGCCCGCCTTCAGCGCCGCATCCACCTTCTCGCCCAGTGCATCCAGCGCTGCCCAGCTTTCGTCCGAGAACGGCTTGGTGATGCGCGGATGTTCCGCCACGCGTGTCACCTTCATGTCGAAGTCGAACGACACCTTGGCCTTGCCGGTGAACCCGCCCGAGATCGGCGCAGCGTTGGAATAGTGCGGCGTCGCCGACAGCGGAATGTGGCTCTCGCCCGTCAGCAACCCCGATGTCGGATCAAGCCCGATCCAGCCGGCGCCCGGCAGATAAACTTCGCACCACGCATGCAGGTCGGTGAAATCCACCGCCGTTCCCACGGGGCCGTCCAGCGCAATCAGGTCCGGCTTCAGCTGGATCAGGTATCCCGACACGAAGCGTGACGCGAAGCCCAGGTGACGCATCGCGTTGACCAGCAGCCAGCTTGAATCCCGGCACGATCCCGACGCCTTCGCAAACGTCTCTTCCGGCGTCTGCACGCCCGGCTCCATGCGGATGAGATAGTTGATCTCCTTCGAGACCATCGCGTTCAGCATGACGATGAAGTCCACCGTCCGCAGCTTGTCCTTCGGCACTTTCGCCAGGAACTTCTTGAGCAGCGGCCCTGCCGGTTCAACATTGCGATAGATTTTCAGGTCGTCCGCAATTTCGGCCGGGTAGGTGAACGGCCAACTCTCCGCGCTCTCCTCCACGAAGAAATCGAACGGATTGTAGACCGTCATGTCGGCAACCAGATCGACCTCGATCTTCAGCTCCCGCACCGGCTCCGGAAACACGTACCGCGCCAGCCAGTTGCCGTAGAGGTCTTGCTGGTAGTTCACGAAATGCTTGGCCGGGCTCACTTTGAGCGAGTGAGAAATCACCCGCGTCCGCGAATGCGGCGCCGGCCGCAACCGTATGATCTGCGGCCCCAGTACAACCGGCTGGTCGTACATGTAGTGTGTCAGGTGGTAGATGCTGGCCTTGATCGACATGGGCCACAGCGTTCCACAATCCGCGCCGGGGTTCCAGCACTAGTCAGTCGTTATGCGCCCTCTGCTTAAACAGCAGGCGCCCATCCTCCCCTGCGTAGCGCAGCGAAGCGGGGGAGGTGTCGCGAAGCGACGGAGGGGGTAGGCCACAGGGAGATTGATGCCAAAGGCCGCGTGTCCCCTCGCAGCCCGCCCCCATCCCGGCTTCGCCGTACTTCCCCCGCTTCGCAGGGGAAGAGGGCGCCGGTGCTTACCTAAGCCGCCTTCCGACCCGCGCGTTCGCCATCTGCGTGAACCGGTCGCTTCACCTCGTCCACCGGCCCGGTAATCAGCCGCGCCCCGCGCTGGAAGGTCAGGTAGCTCCACGTCCAGTCCAGCGCCACCGAGAAACGGTTCCTGAACCCGATCAGGAAGTAGATGTGGATCAGCGACCAGGCCAGCCAGCCAATGAACCCGCGCAGCTTCAGCGTCCCGAAATCCGCAATCGCGATCTTCCGCCCCACCGTCGCCAGCGCGCCATAGTCCTTGTAGGCAAATGCTGGCCGCCTCGCTTCTGGCTTCTTCCGGAATAGCGTGAGCAACCGCCCCACATATTCCCCCTGCTGCTTCGCCACAGGCGCCAGCCCGGGCAGGGGCTTGCCCTTCGCATCCTGCGCCAACGCGCAATCGCCCAGCACGAAAATCTCTGGATGCCCCGCCACGTTGAGCTGCGCATCCACCGCCACGCGCCCCGCACGATCACCGTCCACACCCAGCCACTTAGCCACCGGCGAGGCCGCCACACCCGCCGCCCAGATGACGCACGCCGACGGCATCGGCGCCACAGCGCCATCCGCCCCCTGCAGCATCACGCCCGCTTCATCGATGCCCACCACCTTGGTGTTGGCCATCAACTCAACGCCCAGCTTCTCCAGCTGCTTCGCCGTATAAGCCGACAGCTGTTCCGGAAAACTCGCCAGCGCCCGCGTTCCCGCTTCCACCAGAACCACGCGCGCCGAATGCGGATCGATCGCGCGGAAGTCGCTCGCCAGCGCGCGATGCGCCAGCTCCGCAATCGAGCCCGCCATCTCGACCCCGGTCGGCCCCGCGCCGATCACGACAAATGTCAGGTAACGCTGCCGCGCGCTTGCGTCTTCCTCCAGCTCCGCCCGCTCGAACGCCAGCAGGATGCGCTTGCGCAACTCCGTCGCGTCCTCGAGCGATTTCAGCCCCGGCGCAAAACTCTCCCAGTCATCGCGCCCGAAATACGAATGCCGCGCCCCCGTCGCCAGAACGAGATAATCATAGTTGATCTCGTGCCCGCCCATGCGCACGCAACGGTGATCCTTGTCGACGCCCGTCACCGTGCCAAGCAGCACTTCCGCATTCTTCTGGTCGCGCAGCACCGTGCGTATCGGCGTCGCGATCTGTCCCGGAGAGAGCCCCGCCGTCGCCACCTGGTAGAGCAGCGGCTGGAACAGGTGATGATTACGCTGATCCAGCAGCGTCACCCGCACATCCGCTTTGCGCAGCGCCTTGGCGGCTGACAACCCGCCAAACCCGGCGCCGACAATCACGACGCGCGGCCGCGCATCGGTCTCACCAGTCGCTCGCAAGTCGGGGGAACAGCCGCATGTCGGGCTGTGCACGTGAAAGGACGTCTGCATCTGGTTCTCCATGGCGAGGCCGGCTGGAACCGTCGCCACAGAGATAAGACGTCAGGCGCATTTGATCCAGATCATCGCGCCTGAAAAACACGATCAATCATCGTCTTTCTTGCCGGAAAGCGCCTGACGCTACGGCCCGCCAATGCTGTTGTGCTGGCGCTGGTTGTTTGCGTCCGCCGCCGCGGCATCTGCGTCCGCATTAACCGGGCACGCCGCCGCCGGCCGTGAGAACCGCGCAGCGGTGATGAAACCGTGGTCTGTCAGCGTTTCGAGGAATGCGACGAGATCCGCCACGTCGTTATCGCCAACCGACAGCGTCAACCGCGCATCGCCCGCACGCGCATCGGCATAGTGATGCCGTATCGCATCGGCCAGCGTGGTGGCTTCGCCATCGTGCATGTACGGCGCCGAAAGCGCCACATTGCGCAGGCCCGGCGTCCGGAACTTGCCGATGTCGTCTTCCTTCTGCGTGATCCGCGCCAGCCCCGTGTCCGCGCCTTCTTCTTTCGGCCATGCCAGTCGGTGGAAAGACTCCATTGCCTTGCGGCCCGGCAGGGCAGAGTCCGTGAAGTGCGGCCCGGCATGGCACGTCGCGCATTGCTTGCTTTCGAACAGCTCCGCCCCGCGCTTGGCCTGATCCGAAATCGCCGCTTCATCCCCACGCCGCCAGCGATCATACGGCGCATCCAGCGACACCAGCGCTCGCTGAAAAGCCGAAAGCGCCAGCGTGATCGTGTCCATGTCGATCTTGCCGCCGCGCTCGGGAAACGCCGCCGCGAACAGTTCGGGATAACACGCCTGATCCTTCAGTCGCTGCGCCAGCAAGCCCTCGGGCCGTCCGCCAAATCCCATCTCCACCGGCACGAACCCCTCGATCGGGATCAGCGCCTGATGCTCCAGCGTGTCGACCTGCGGCCCGCCCCAGGTCAGCGACCGGAACCAGCCGACATTCGCCAGCGTCTGGATGTTGCGTTCGCCCGGCTGTCCGTCAAACCCCGGCCGCGTCTTGTTGGGATCGGTAAAGCCACGTTTCTGCTCATGGCATGTGGCGCAGCTCATCGTGCCGTCCCACGACAGGTCGCCATCATAGAACAGCCGCCGCCCCAGCTCGATCTTCATCGGCGTCGGCGGATTGTTGGCGGGGTGGGGCGGTTGCGCATCCGCCGCGATCCACGCCCCTGCAGGCACCGGCGCCGTCACCGTGCTCGCACACGCCACCAGCACGGCAACCGCCGCTCCGGCCAGCGCGCCAGCAAACAGCTTCCCCGCGCCGCCGCTCAGCCCGCTTGCGCAACCATTGGCGTCAGCGCGAACACCACTTTCCTGCGCATCGTCGTGCATTCCGGCCCATGCCCAAAGCTGACAGGCTCCAGCGCCTTGCCATCCTCCAGCACATCGATCCACGCCGCCGAGCCCAGCGCAACGGAATAATTCCCCGCTTCCGGAATCGTGAAGCTGAGCCCCCCTCCACCGTGTTCCCCGCCTTCGCGGGGGATGCGACTAAAACAGCGCGCTAGGCTGCGAGTAGATCCCCAATCACCCGCCGCGTCTCCACATCTCCACGCGACCGCGCCAGCGTGATCACCGCCTTCCACAGCGCCCACCCGCGCGCCCGCGCCCAGCAATCCGCGTCGAGCTCCGTCTGCAGGCGAAAAGCCTCCCGCGCCTCTCCCTCGAACAACGTCCATGCAATCACCAGATCGCACGCCGGATCACCCGCGCCGAGGCAACCGAAATCGATCACCGCCGCCAGCCTGCCATCCGCCATAAGCAGATTTCCTGCGAACACATCGCCATGCACCCACACCGGCGCCGCGCTCCATCGCGATGCTCGCGCCATCTCCCACACAGCCAACGCGCGTACCTCATCAATCTCGCCGCGCAGCGCCTCAATCGCCGCCCGGGCGTCCGCGTCGTAGACAGCCAGATCACCGCCGCGATGAAAGTTGTGCGCTCCTGCCAGCGGCGCGCCTTCTGCCGGTGCACGCCTCAACGCCCCCAGGAAATCCGCCACCGCCTCTGCAAGCGCAACATCGTGCGCGCGCTCGGCGCCAACCGGCGCGCCCGCGATCCAGTCCTGCACCGACCACGCAAACGGATAGTCCTCGCCAGTCACGCCCAAGCCGCGCGGCGCCGGTATCCGCACCGGCAGATGCTGGGCCAGAATCGGCAGCCATCGCGCTTCCTTGCCCACCTGCGCGGCATATCCCGCCGCACGCGGAAAACGCGCCTTCAGCTCGTCGCCGACCCTGAATGTTCGATTGTCCCAGCCCTGCCTGTCCACTGCGCGCACGGGCAGGGCGGCCCACTGCGGAAACTGTGCTGCGATCAACCGCGCTGCGAGAACAGCATCAACGTCGATCATCTGTGCCCCCGCTCAGTAGTGATCGTACGTCACTTTCAACCCGCCGCCTTCCTCCGTCGGCGTCAGTTCCTGCGCAAAGCGCTTTGCTTCCGCAAAATCCAGCGTCAGCCGCCGATAGGTATGCTTGCCCCGCTCGCGGCTCGTTTCCACATGCAGCACATAGCTTCCCGCCTGCACCGGCCGCCCGCGATCATCAACGCCATCCCAGAACACGTTGTAGACGCCCGATCCGGACGTCGACATCGATCGCGTCGCCATCAGCTTGTCCGTCGCCTCGCGGTTGTGCTGCCACCAGATGTGGTTGTCCTTTTGCCATTCCTTGCGCCGCCCGATCAGGATCAGCGTCCGCACCGGCTTGTTGGCTTCATCCGTGATCCACATCGCCATGTAGGGCGAACGGAACTCCGGATCGCGGATCAGCTGTCGCCGCGGCGCAGTAAACGTCGCCAGCGCCTGCCAACCATTCGGCCACATCTCCGGCGATTTCACCTGCACAGGCGCAGGCTGCTCGCGCCCATCCCACACGCCCATGGTCGCCACGCTGCCATCCGGCGCAACAATGCGCGCACCAACATCTTCTCTACGTCCAAAGATCGCGCGCGCTTGCTCCGGATTTGACACCAGCGCCGCCGTCGCCAGTGCATCTGCATCCGCCGCCGAACACGCCATAACGGTCGCGGAGATACTCGTCTCCACCGCCCACCCCGTGATGGGTGAGAGCGTCGGGCTCAACCGCTTGTCGCCAACCACACGATCCCGCGGCCCGCGCCCGCTCGTCGCGATGCCACCGCCCGCAATCTGCACAGAGGCTGCCAGCGGCGCGTTGTCATAGGGCAGCCGCGCATCCGGAATCCCGACGCTCCATCCACCCTCTGGCGCCTCGCCGCCGCAAGCAATGTCACCGCCAATGTCCACCAGCCCGCCGCGCACGCCAGGCGCGCGCAGCATCGCGGCTAGCGCCTTGTCAACGATCCACCCCTTGGCAAATCCATCCAGCGCAAACCGCACAGACGCCGGCCGCACGATCGTCCGCGTCTCCGCATCCATCCCCACAGTCGCGTTCGTCGCCGTCTCCGCCGCCCGCAGCACGCGCTCCGCATCCGGAACACCCGCGCCGGCGCCGCGCCACAGGTCGAGCACGCGGCCCAGCCTTGGCGAGAACGCGCCATCCGTCGCGACGCGCCACTGTTCCGCCGCCGCAATCGCATCGAACAGGTCCGCCGAGGCCAACCACTCCCGGCTTGCATTCAGCCCCACCAGCTCGCTGTCCTTCGCCCGCGCGTTGAACACACGGTTCAACCGGTCGATCTCCATCCGCGCCATCTGCGCGCCGATCAGCGCCTGCTCCGGCTGTGCGGCGTTGACCAACAGGTTCATGCGCGTGCCCAGCACCGCCTCGTCGCGGAATTGCCACGCTCCGGCGCCCGCGAAGGGCGCCTCGATGGCAGGCACGAAGCCAGGGGTTAACGCGAATTCGATCATCAGCTCACAGCGAACACGAATAGTCCAACCATGATGATGGCGCTTCCCGCCATCAGTACAAGCGCCGTCTTCAGCCGGAACCGCAACGAGAAGAACAGCACCAGCCCGATAATCGACATGAAAATCAGCACAGCCGCGATGGCATCAATGAAGAACCGCCAGGCATCGCCCGCATGCTCTCCGCGATGCAGCTCGTTGGCGACGCCCACCGCATCCGCCCGCTCGACGTGAACGCTTACCTCGCCGGTCGCGAGATTGCCCGTCACATCCGTCCGCCCGCGCACGCCCTGCAGGTTCACATAGAGATCATCGCCCGCAAGATCGCCCGAACGATACGCTCCCGCCAGCTCGCCATGCGTGGCTGCGATCCGCGCCAGCTCTCGCCCCGGCTCCTCCGCCGCACGCAGCTCCGTGATCTGCTCCGGCGCCAGCGTGAACGCCGTCTCCACCGGCGCCGGCTGCTCCCCCTGCAGCAGCCCCGGATGGTTTAGCAGAACCCCCGTGCCCGCAAAGAAGATCAGCGCCAGGAAAGCCAGCGCCGAAAGATAGCCATGCCAGTCACGGGCCAGCCGGTAGAACTCGCCCTTCATGGCTGAGACTATGCCTCAACCATCAGCGTGCCGCGCACGCGATTGCGATAGGCGATGCACGCCGCGATATACCGGCGATACATGTCCACCTCCACTTCCTCGCTTTCGCAGCAGGGCAGGAAGAGATGGCCATCGGTCGTGAAGTTGTCGTCCCACGCCATGAGCTGCTCATCGCCCGTAGCCGGATCATAGGCGCGCAGCTTCGCATCCGGCATCGCATCGAAGTACGCGCAGAGATTGATCCCCGCCTCCGTTCGCGGTTCGAACGGAGGTTCGCCTTCGAAATTCCACTTGGGTTCGGACATGGTTACGCCTGCTGCACCCAGCCATGGAAGTAGTTGTCACGCAGGCCGCCACGATCGAGATACGCCTCCCTCACGCGGGACAGCGCGTCCGCGGGCAGGGCGTTGCGCGCCGCGTTCACATCCACGCCATAAAGCTTGGCCGCATTGAGCCCGAAGATCTTCGCGCGCACTTCGTCGGTGATCTTCGCATAGCCATGCTTCTCGCACAGCTCGTCCGAAATCTGGAACCGCTTGAACGCCTCGATGCCCCACTGCGGCGAGCCCCACCACAGGCAGTCGGTGCCCCACACAACATGGTCCGCGCCATACGTCTTGATGTTGAGACCCATGCCATGCATGCACATCACCGGGTCCTGCACGGTCAGCGTGTTGAAGAACGAGCCGATCTCCGGATAGACGTTGGTCATCCCCGGATTGCGGCGTTTGATGTCCATCAGGATCTTGTGCCACAAGAAGTCGCCCGTCTCCGGGTTGTACTCGTTCATCTCTTTCCAGTTGTCGCCATCCGTCGCCCCGTGCTTCAGCGCCGAGTGATAGATCACGAAGTTCACATCGGGATTGCGCAGCGCCGCCTTCTCGACGTCCTTCGGATTGGCGAGATGCCCCAGCGTGCGCGACTGGTAGGAATATCCCTTGTGGACCGAGAACAGCTTCTTGCCGCGCTTGCGGCTCTCCTCGATGAACCACTGCGCATTGTCGTCATCCAGCTGGAAGCCATTGCCCGTGCGTGCCGGATCGGTGTGGCAATACCACTTCCATGAATCGATCTTGTAGAGATTGAGCTCGCGCTCCATCTGCTCGAGCGTCGCCGCCTTGTCGATCGCGTTGGTGGTCGTGTTCCAGTAATGGTTCGGCGCCAGGTTGCCCTGGCTCAGCGCCCGCTGCGAGCCCGCCATCTGGTTCAGCTCGTTGCGCGATTTCGCCATCAGCCAGCTCGGCAGGATCGCGCCGCGCGGCGTCCGCTCCGCGCCTTCCAGCACGCGGCCATCCGGCGCCCGCTGCTCTTCCTTCCCCGGCACGCCAGAGATCACCACCATCGCGGTTTCAGAATCGAGGAACATCTCCTTCGTGAACGTGCGGAAGGAATAGCTCTCCACATCGTCCTTCAGGCTGAAGCCCATGTTCTTCGCGGTTTCCGAATTGCGGAAGTTCAGCGCGATGCCGTTCGAATAGTGCGCCTGGACATCGATGATGAAGAACTTGCCCTTCTGGCCGTTGGCCTTCACCACCTCCTTCTCGCGCGGCTCGAACTGCTCGTCCTCGCCCACTTCGAAGGCGTTGCCGCCATAGACGCAGTTGGTCGCCAGCAGCGCCGTCGCGATCCCCATGGAGGAGGCCATGTAGGCCCGGCGGCTGATGCCGATCTTCTTGGCGTTGTTGGTTCCCCACTCCATCGTCAGGTCTTCGACCTGCTTCTGCTTCCGCGTCTGCGGGCGGGGGATGAATTCCTCGTTGGAGACCACCTGCGTCGGGATCGGCGTATCGATCCCCATCGCCGCGTCACGGTCGCCCTTGCGAACCCACATGTGGTATCTCCCTCGGTAACGGCCTCACTCTTTGCGGCGGGCCTGTTCTCATCGGGATAGTGTGCACAGTTCCGAGGTAAAGGGAATTACGGTGACAGCACCGTTACTGCCCACGTTACACGGCAATTCCGGTTGAAAATGCAGAGCGTTCAAACGCCGGGAAGCCCACCCCCATGGTTCGACGGTCGGCCTTCGGCCTGCTCACCATGAGGCCTCTCGCTGGCGTTAGTTGAGGCTCCTCACGGTGAGCAGCGACCGTAGGGAGCGCCCGTCGAACCACGAGGGGCCGGGCGCCCGACCGTTGCAACGCGCGCTCATCCGCGCCACACCACGCCGGTATCAAAGGATACCCCGATGCAAGGCGTCACCGTCGTCGATCACCCGCTGGTCCAGCACAAGCTCACGCTGATGCGCGACAAGACCACGTCCACCGCCGGCTTCCGTACGCTGCTGCGCGAGATCGCAACGCTCCTCTGCTACGAAGTCACCCGCAATATCGAGCTGGAAACCATCGCCATCGAAACCCCGCTCGGGCCGATGGAAGCGCCGATCATCAAGGGCAAGAAGCTGGTCTTCGCCAGCATCCTGCGCGCCGGCAACGGCCTGCTCGATGGCATGCTCGACCTGGTGCCCGCCGCCCGCGTCGCCCATGTCGGCCTCTATCGCGACCATGACACGCTCGAACCCGTCGAATACTATTTCAAGGCCCCGGGCGAGATCGAGAACCGCCTCGTCATCGTGGTCGATCCCATGCTCGCCACCGGCAACTCCGCCATCGCCGCCGTCGAGCGCCTGAAACAGCGCGGCGCCAACCAGCTCCGCTTCCTCTGCCTCCTCGCTGCCCCCGAAGGCCTGAAGAAATTCACCGCCGCCCACCCGGATGTCCCCGTCGTCACCGCCGCCATCGACAGCCATCTCAACGAAAAAGGCTATATCGTCCCGGGACTGGGCGACGCAGGTGACCGGATGTTCGGAACGAAGTAGACAGGCGCCATGACCGACCTGCCGTTCTGGAAAACCAAGACACTGCCCGAGATGACCGAGACGGAGTGGGAATCCCTCTGCGACGGCTGCGGCAAGTGCTGCCTGGTCAAGCTCGAGGACGAGGAAACCAACGACCTCTACGTCACGCGCCTGCACTGCAAGCTGTTCGACACCAAGACCTGCCAGTGCAGCGACTATCCCAACCGCAAGAAATACGTGCCGATCTGCGTGAAGCTCACGCCCGAGATCGTCGCCAAGGTCGACTGGTTGCCGCAGACCTGCGCCTACCGCCTCGTTCACGAAGGCAAGGACCTCTACGACTGGCACCACCTCATCAGCGGCGATCCCAAGGCCATCCACAAGGCCGGCTACTCCTGCCGTAACAAGACCCGCACCGAAGAAGGCGTCGATGACGAAGACGCGTTCGACTACGTCATCGACTGGTTCAACGGCCCGCCCGCGTTGAAGCGGCGCGGGAAGTAAGCTCCCCGCGCTACTGCGCCGCCTTCTCCGGAACCGGAAACCCGCGATCCCTCAACAGCGCATCCGGCGTCGCATCGCGGCCCCGGAAGGCGCGATACGCCTCGCCCGGATCGACCGCATTGCGCACGGTGAACAGGTTCGCCACCATCTTCGCCGCTAGCGGCTTGTCGTAGAGCCCGCCCGGCGCCTCGCGGAACGCTTCGGCTGCATCCGCCGTCAGCACCTCGGCCCACAGATAGCCGTAGTATCCCGCAGCATACCCCTCGCTCGAGAACACATGCCCGAATTGCGGCGAGCGGTGCCGCATCGGAATCTCCTTCGGCATGCCGAGCTTGGCCAACTCGTCCTTCTCGAACGCGCGCGGATCGAGGTTCGCCGGATCAACCGTGTGATAGCGCATGTCCATGATCGCCGAGCCGAGGAACTCCACCGTCTGGAAACCCTGGTTGAACGTGGCCGCCTTGTTGATCTTCTCGATCAGCGCCTTCGGCATCGGTTCGCCCGTCTTGTAGTGGCGGAAATAGGTGCTCACCACCTGGTCGGTCAGCAGCCAGCGTTCCAGCAACTGCGAATGGAATTCGGTGTAATCGCGCACCCCGCCATTCAGCCCCGGATACTCCACGCTGGATGACAGTGCATGCAGCGCATGGCCGAACTCGTGGAAGAACGTCTCCGCATCATCATGCGAAATCAGCAGCGGCTCGCCCGGCGCCGGCTTGACGAAGTTGGAGTTGTTCGACGACAGCACCGTCTCCAGCCCGTCGAACGTCGAATACGAGCGATAGCTCGACGCCCACGCGCCCGAACGCTTGCCCTGCCGCGCATACGGGTCGAGATACCAGTAGCCGACATGCTTGCCCGATGCCTTGTCCGTCACCTCCCAGACTTTCACGTCCGGATGGAAGACGGGGATCGTGCCTTCCGGCACAGGCGCAAAGCCAAAGCCGAACAGCTCGCCCGCGACGTAGAACATCGCCTCGCGCAGTTTATCCAGCTGCAGGTAGGGCTTCACCTCTTCGCTATCGAGATCGTATTTCGCCTTGCGCACTTTCTCTGCGTAGAAGCGATAGTCCCACGGCTCGATGGTGATCTTCGCGCCTTCAGACGTGGCCAGCGCCTGCATGTCGGCGATCTCTTCCTTCGCCCGCGCCACCGCCGGCCGCCACACCGCTTCCATCAGCTCCGTCGCCGCAGCAGGCGAGGGCGCCATGTTGTCCTGCAGCTGCCAGTCCGCATAGGTCTTGTAGCCCAGCAGCCCGACACGCTCATGGCGTAGCTTCAGGATCTGCGCGATCACTGCATTGTTGTCGTGAGCGTCATTGTTGTCCCCGCGCGAATAATAGTTGCGCCACACCGTCTCGCGCAGCCCGCGCTCTGTCGAATAGGTCAGGAACGGATCCATCGAAGAGCGCGTGTTGGTCACGGCATACGATCCCGGCTTGCCCAGCCCCTCCGCCGATGCCTTGGCCGAGGCGACATAGCTCGCCGGCAATCCGCCCAACTGCTTCGGCGTGAGATACGTGACCCAGCCTTCCTCATCCGCCAGCAGGTTGTTGCCAAACTTGGTCTGAAGCTCCGCCAGCTCCTTGTTGATCGCCGCATAGCGATCGCGCTTCTCGCCTTCGAGCTCTGCGCCATTCAGCTGGAAGCGGTCATAGACCAGCTTCAGCAGGCGCGCCTGATGCGGGTTGAGCTTGAGGTTCGCCTGGTCGTCATGCAGCGCCTTGATGCGCGCAAACAGCTTGGCGTTCTGCGTCACCTGGCTCTGGTAGTCCGCCAGCATCGGCGAGATCTCGCCCTGCAGCTCACGGAATTCCGGCGTCGACAGGTTCGAGCCCCAGATGCCGAAATACGTCATCGCCCGGTCGAGCGCCGCGCCCGTGCGCTCCATCGCCTCGATCGTGTTGGCGAACGAGGCCTTCGCCGGATTGTTCGCAATCGCGTCCACCTCGGCCAGGTCCGCCGCGATGCCCGCTTCGATGGCCGGCTTCAGCTGCGCGATATCCATCCTGTCGAACGCCGGCACGCCGCCATTCGGTCCTGCCCATTCCGCCAGCAACGGATTGCTCGCCAACTGCGTCGTCGTGGCTTCATCGAACACCGCCGCCGGAACGCTGGTCAGGTCCTCCGCCGGTCCGCACGCGGCCAGCAGCGCAACGGCGCTCAGCGAAGACAGAAGAAAACGGCGCATCAGGCCCTCCGACACAAGAAGAGGGCAGACCTTAGCCACGATCATCGGCTTGAACAGGCCAACTCACCCGAAAGTGCATGACCACAGGCGAATTACGGCTTCAATCTCCGATCGACCGGACATTGTCGTAAGCGCCGCGCGCCATGTCCTGCAGCCGGTATTCCATCTGCTGGATCAGGCGTGTCAGCGTCTCGCGTTCCGGGTTGCGGCCGCCGTCGAACAGGTTCAGCGGATCGCGCGGGCCCGCGTCCGCCATGGCGGAGGCCAGCGGCATGCCGCCGCTCGTGTCCAGCAAGTGCGCCTCTCCGGTCGCGCGACCGTCCTTGGCAAGGCCCGATGTCAGGTCGCCGAAGGTCTGCGCAAACCAGTTGTCATAGGTCTCGCGCTTCCGCTGTCCGTCGAGGGTCGAATAGAGGATCACCTGCGCAAACCCGGCATTGCTCGCCATCTGCCGCGCCACCAGCGCACAGCTCGCCGCGCCATCCACTTTCGGCAGTCCGCCGCCCAGCATGTTTGCCGGCTGCAGCGGCGCCAGCGTGTCAATCAACCCACCGAGCCGCATCGCCATCTGCTGCCAGGCATCCTGCTCGTCGGACCGGATGTGCACAAAGCCATCGGGCGACACGCGCGCGAACGCGATCCGCAGCGGGAACGCCGTCACCGGCGCGGCAAGCGCCCGCGGCGCCGCCAGCGCGAGGCCCGCGCCGACCAGACCAAGCCGCAGCGCCGTCCGGCGCGTCACAGAAGATGTCGAAAATCCCATGCTCACAGGCTCTGCCGCGTTGGTTTCCGCCCTGTTAACTTCCGGCGTGTTCCTAATCCGTTCGATACCTGCGAACCTGCTGGAATGGGTCAGATGATTCGAATCCTGGGCGTCGATCCCGGCCTGCGCCACACCGGCTGGGGCGTGATCACGATGGACGGGCCCCGCCTCGGCTGGGTCGCGCACGGCGTCATCAAGCCCGACACGACGATGGATCTCGCCGACCGTCTGGCCTGCCTCGCGATGGAACTGCGCAAGGTCGTCGACCAGCACACGCCGGATGAGTCCGCGGTCGAGGAAACCTTCGTCAACATCAACCCGAAATCGACGCTTCTGCTCGGCCAGGCGCGCGGCGCCGCCATGGTCTCGCTCGCCAGCGCCGGTCTCAAGGTCCACGAGTATGCGACGCGGAAAGTGAAGCTCTCCGTCGTCGGCACGGGCGGGGCGGACAAGGATCAGGTCGCCTTCATGGTGCGCCGCCTGCTGCCCCGCGCGGGCGATGTCTCGGCCGACGCCGCCGATGCGCTCGCCGTCGCCATCTGCGCGGCCCACCACCGTCCCGTTTCTTCGCAACGAGTCAAAGCATGATCGGTAGCCGCGAATGATCGGCAGACTGCGTGGAACGATTGCCGCTATCGGCGAGGGCCAGGCGCTGATCGACGTCAACGGCGTCGGCTATCTCGTCTTTGCGGGATCGCGCTCGCTCGCGAAACTCAGCGTGGGGGAGGTGGCCGAACTCCACGTCGAAACACAGATGTCGGAAAGCTCCATCCGCCTGTTCGCCTTCGTCAGCGGCGAAGACCGCGCCTGGTTCTCCCGCCTGCAAGATGCCCCCGGCGTCGGCGCCAAGGTCGCGCTCTCCATCCTCGATGCGCTCACCACGGCGCAGCTGATGGACGCGATCGCGCTGGCCGATACCGCCGCCATCTCCCGCGCCAACGGTGTCGGCAAGAAGCTCGCCGAGCGCATCGTCACCGAGTTCAAGGGCAAGCCCCCGCCAATGGGCCTCTTCGCTTCCGGCCTCTCCGCGCTCGCCGCCGCCACGCCAGAAACCGTTGCCGCCTCAGGCACCCGCTCCGCCGCCATCTCCGCGCTGGTCAATCTCGGCTACACGCCGGGCGACGCCTCCCGCGCCGTGGCGACTGCTGCGCGCGATGTGGGAGATGATGCGAAGGAGTCGGCGCTGATCAGGGCGGCGCTGAAAGCGCTCGCGCCGGCGAACTGACCTCTAGAGAATCTCCGCCCCGAGGTGCAGCACCAGGCCCACCAGCCCGCCGATCACCGTGCCGTTCAGCCGAATATACTGCAGGTCGCGCCCGACATTCATCTCCAGCTTGTCGACGATGGTCTTGGAGTCCCAGCGCCGGATCGTCTCTGACACCAGCTTGGCCACGTCCTCGCCATGCCGCTCGGCCAGTTGCACCAGCAGCGCGCGGAGGCGGACGTTCAGCGCCTCGCGCACTTTCGGCTCGCTCATCAAACCCGCGCCGAGATTGACCAGCGCCGTCTGCACCCACGCACGTAGCCGCCCATCCGGGCTCGCGCAGTCGCGCCGCAGCGCCGCCTTGAATTCTTTCCATCCCGCTTCGACAGCGCCCGTCACGCTGGGATGGCGCGCGGCTTCCTGCACCCAGCTGCCGATCCGCGCCTGCAGGTGCGGGTCGTTGCGCAGGTTGTCGGCAAATTCGCTGACGATCTCGGTCAGCCGCTCGCGCAGCGGGTGATGGCGATCCGACGCCACCTCGAACAGCAAGTCGTTCACCGCGTTGATGACCGTGTCCGCCACCTTGCGGTCCGCGCTCACGAACCGCATCAGCCAGCCCGAGCGGCCCTTGATGCGTTCGCGGATCAGGTCCTTGTTGTCTTCCAACAGGCGATAGCCCTGCTTCAACAGCGTATCGAGCAAAGCCTGGTGACGCCCCTGTTCGGCCAGCGCCTCGAGCACCGATCCAAACGCCGGCGCTACGCTTGCGCCATCGGCCGCGATCGCCGCCTGGTCGCGCAGGAACGCCGCCACGGTTTCATCGTCCAGCGCATCCAGCATCGCCGGCACGGCGGAGACCAATCCACCTGCCAGTCCCGACGATTGAGCCGGCTCCGCTAGCCATCGCCCCAGCGCTTCAGAAAGATCCTTCTCCCGCACGCGCGCCGCGACCAGCTCCGGCCGCAGGAAATTGTCCGCGATGAAGCGGCCGACTGCATCGGCAATCCGGTCCTGGTTGTTCGGAATAACCGCCGTGTGCGGAATCGGCAGGCCCAGCGGCCGCCGGAAGATCGCCGTCACCGCAAACCAGTCCGCCAACCCGCCCACCATCGCCGCTTCCGAGAACGCGCGCAGGTAGCGCCAGAAAACGCTCCAGCCCTCGGGCGGATCGACAAGGTGCAGGAACACGAACAGGCCCATGATCGCTGCGAGCAGGCCATTTGCCAGCCGCCGCATGCGCACCAGGCGCAGATAGCCATCGACGTGTCGGGGTTCGCTGCGGCGCGCCATCGCGTTCAGTTTCGAACCATTGCTGCCAAAGGGGTTTGGGCTGCCAGTGGGATTGGGTGAAGGCTGGTTCGGGACAGGGTCGCTGTTGTCATAAGGCATGTTATAGCGCGTTCCGCAGCGGCGGGGATAATTTGATGAATAACGCGGAAGTCATCGGTGCGGTTGCAGCTGTCCTGACGACAGGTTCATTCCTGCCGCAGGCGTACAAAGTGCTGCGCACCCGCGAAACGGCCGCGATTTCGCTGGTGATGTATTCAATGTTCACCGCCGGCGTGACGCTCTGGCTCGTCTTCGGTCTCTACACCATGCAGTGGTCGATCATCATCGCCAACGCCGTAACGGTGGTTCTGGCCGGCCTGATCCTCACGATAAAGGTGCGGGCTGTGCTGCGGACGACAAGGGAATAGGGAGTGGTGAGTAGGGAGTGGTGAGCAGGGAATGGTGAGAGGTGTAAGGGCTGCTTCGCCTCGCCACTCCCTATTCCCTACTCACCATTCGCTTTCTCCTAGAACACCGCCTTCGGCGCCGTCTGCATCATCGCGCCACGCACCAGCGGGATCGGCGGTCCGCCGAACGCCAGGAACGCGTCGTGGAACGGCTTCCAGCACGCCTTGGGATCGCCATCCTTCACCAGCTCCGGATGCGCCGCGCACCAGTCATCGCGCAGCTTGCGGATCATCAGCTTGCCCATCGTGTAGTTGAGATATGCCGGGTCATACGCGCCGCGTGCTGCCTGCTGCTCGGCCGTGCCTTCGGCCTGATAGCCTTCGTCCATGAACATCTTCTTGGACTCGGCCAGCGTCATGCCCTTGGTGTGCATGCCGATCGCCGACAGGAAGCGCACATTGCGCAGCGTGGCGTTGTAGAGCTGGCCGATATGCGTCTCCGGGTCTCCATTGCCGAGACCTTCGTCCCACATCATCTCCTCGGCATAGTGCGCCCAGCCTTCAGCGAACGCGTAGCCAACATAGACTTTCCCGAACATCGACTCCGCGCGGTTCGAATGCAGGAATTGCAGGAAGTGGCCCGGCCAGACTTCGTGGACTGACGTGAACAGGAGGTTCGCCTTGCCCGGAATGTAGTCCGCCTGCTTCGCCTTCGACCAGGTCGGATCCGGCGCTGCGATATTGTAGAACGCCGGCAGGTTCTTCGCGAACGGCGGGGAGGGGTCGATATAGGCGCCGTTCTGCGCGTTGTACGGCGGCGACTGTTTCACCATCGCCAACTCTTCGCCCGGCACCGTCACCACATCATGGTCGATCACGAACTGGCGCAGGTCCACCAGCTGTTTCCGCGCATAGCCGACGAAGTCGCCGCCTTCCGGCTTGTGCGATTCCTCGATGGCGACGCATTCCTTGATGGTCTTGCCCGGCGCATAGACAGCACATTCCTTCGCCATCGCATCCTGGTTGCGCTTCAGGTCCTCGCGCCCGATCCGCTCCAGCTCCTCCAGCGGCGCATCCACGCGCTCGTTGGCATAGAGCATCTTGGCAAACAGGTCCGGGCCCATCGCGAAGTCGTCCACCTGCGTCTTGCGCAGGCTGGTGAAGTGCTTGTCGAGGTCCATGAAGGCCGCGACCGCCACCGCGTTCTGCTTCTTGAACTCCGCCTGCAGGGCAGGGTCGCTCACGCCGGCGAACACCTTCGGTACTTCGGATTTCAGGAACTCCGCCGTCGGCTTGAACGTGTGCAGCGCCATGTCCAGATAGGCCTTCGGCATCGGGCCTTTCAGGTTGACCTTGATCTGCTCTGCCGCCGCCGGAATGTTCGACGCCCATTTCGAATAGTCGGCGATCCGCTTCGGCAGGTCCGCATACTCGCGGTCGAGATAGACGCCGGGGTCGAGCCCGTACCAGGTCGGGTTCTTGTGCGGCCAGTCCGCCGTCTCGCGCCAGAACAGCGTGCCGTCGATCACGGCGATCACGTAGTCGCGTTCGAACTTCTGCGCGTCGTCCAGCGTCGCCGGGTCCATCGCCTCGGCCTTGGACTTCCACTCATGCAGCCGCGCGATCTCCGCCTTGAGGCCCGCCTCGCTCCAGTCAGGCAACACGCCGGCATACTCCGCGCGCCCGTTGTAGAACGCAGCCGACGGGTTCGCCTTCGAGTCGCTCTCGATGAAGTCGTTCACCAGCTGGGTCCACGCCGCCGATGCCACTGGCTTGGCCGGCTCGGCCGGTTTCTCCGCCGCCGGTGAACACGCAGCCAGCACAAGGGCGATCGCCGCCCCCGCCGCCAGCTTGAGCGTATGCCTGCTTCGATGTGTGGGCTTCATGGGCCGGAATTCCTCGACAGAATAATCCCCGAACAGCCCTAGTCGTGCGCTTGCCCATATCGAAAATCAATACTGCCCGACGCGCGGCAAGTTGGACGAAAGCCTTGGCGTTCCACGAGATTTGAGAGGACTCTCATCCTTCGGAATCGCCCATCTGCGCGACGTCGGCGGCGGTCTTAACGCGCCCTTCGTTCTTCAACTGTTCCATTGCGCGGCGAACGATGCCAAAAGCGGGTCCATGGCCAGAGACGGCGAAGTCACCAACCCAGAGCGCCAGCCCGGCGAAGCGGTCGATCGCGCGCTGCGGCCGACGGCGTTCGACGATTTCACCGGCCAGCAGGCGGCCAAGGCCAACCTCAAAGTCTTCGTCTCCGCCGCCCGCAATCGCGGTGATGCGCTCGATCACGTCCTGCTCTCCGGCCCGCCCGGCTTAGGCAAGACCACGCTGGCGCAGATCCTCTCGCGCGAAATGGGCGTCGGCTTCCGCTCCACGTCCGGCCCGGTCATCGCCAAGGCTGGCGATCTCGCGGCCCTGCTCACCAATCTCGAACCGCGCGATGTTCTCTTCATCGACGAGATCCACCGCCTGCCATCGCACGTGGAGGAAATTCTCTATCCCGCGATGGAAGATCACACGCTCGATCTCATCATCGGCGAAGGCCCCTCGGCCCGCTCGGTGAAGATCGACCTGCCGCCCTTCACGCTCGTCGGCGCCACCACGCGCGCGGGTCTCCTGTCCACGCCCCTGCGCGATCGTTTCGGCATTCCGATCCGCCTTGAATTCTACACCCGCGAAGAACTCGGCTCCATCGTGAAGCGGGCAGGGCTGAAGCTCGGCGCCAACATCACGCAGGATGGCGCCGAAGAAATCGCCGGCCGGTCACGCGGCACACCCCGCATCGCCGTTCGTCTCCTGCGCCGCGTCCGCGACTTCTGCGAAGCCGATGGCGTGAAGATCGACCGCAAGGGCGCCGCCAGCGCACTCGCCCGCCTGGAAGTGGACGAAGACGGCCTCGACGCGCTCGACCGCCGCTATCTCACCGCCCTCGTGAAAACCTACTCGGGCGGCCCCGTCGGCGCGGACACACTCGCCGCTGCGCTATCAGAAGCCCGCGACGCCATCGAGGAAGTGATCGAGCCTTACCTGATGCAGCAAGGCTTCGTCGCCCGCACACCCCGCGGCCGCGTCGCCACCCCCAAAGCCTGGGAACGCATCGGTCTCAAAGCCCCGGCGGCGTTCCAGCAGCCGCTGTTCGAGGACGACGCTGACAGCGCGGACGAATAGCGCCCTTGGCGCGCGCCCATCCTGCCGCTACCGGTGACGCAAACAGATTCCCCGGGAGGAACGGATGAACCACGCTCGCATACTTGGCGCCCTCATGCTCGCTGGCATGCTGCCCGGCTGCGTCCTCGTCCACGCGCGTACTGTGGAAACACCCGTAGCCAGTATCGCGCCGCCGGTTGCCACACCACCCGTCATCGCAATCCCCGTTCCCATGCCGCCTCCGCCCACGCCGGTTGCGGCCCCCGCAAGCCCGCCGCCGCTCGCCGTGCTCAACCCCACCTACGTCACCATCCCGATGGAGATCACGGTCAACAAGCCGGTGAAGGATGTCTGGGCCCGCATCGGCAAGTATTGCGACATCGCCGAATGGTTCCAGATCGCCACCGGCTGCACGATGACGTCCGGCAAGGAAGGCGAGGTCGGCTCGGTCCGCAGCGTGGGCGCGGAAATCCTCGTCGCGAAAACGGAATACTCCTACGCCTACACCCAGCCGGTGCGCGAAGGTCGCCCTTACAACCTTTACCACGGCAATCTCGAAGCCCGCGCCATCGACGCGAAGACAACGAAGATTCTCTACACGCTGGTCTACGACGTCTCGCTGGTCGCCGGTGACGAAGCGGCGAAAGCCGCCGATGTCGAACGCCGCCGCAAGGCCTTCAACGGCGCGCTCGCCAACATGAAGATCCTCGCCGAGGGCGGCACGCTGCCGCCGCCCGCGCCGCGCAACTAGTCCGCTTCAGTCCGTGTGGCGCCAGCGATGGGCGCCACCGGCGAAGCCCTGCATCTGCGTTTCGATCTGCTCGCGCAGCTGTCCCGTCGCGGATGTCTGCGCCCGCGTCAGCGTGGCGATGTCCGGGTCGAACGCCTTGCCCGCGATGGCGAACGCAGCCGCGGACCAGGCGATCCCGCGCTGCAGCGCCGGGCTGGGCTCAACAACACCCAGCCGCGACAGCCATCGCGCAACGCCTTGCGAGTCCGCCCGCTGCGCCGCCTCCAGCATCGCCAGGATCGCCGCTTCATCCCACGTCACGCCTCGCACGCACAGCCAGCCGAGCGTCAGCTTGCGCTGGCTCTCCGCGCACAGCGCAAACGCCATCATGTTCGCCCCCTGCGCCCCCGCCGCACCCTGCGAGCCGAGATGGTTCTCGAATGCCCCCGACAGGTTCGGACACTTGCCACGCCCCGCGCCGATCATCCGTATCGCCCCGATCATCAACCGCTCGCTCAGCCCCAGCGCACCAAGCCAAACACCGGGAATGATCTCGTGGTCATGCATGCGGGCTCTCCTTCGGCGCACGGCCGAGCCGCCGCCGTCGATCGTCAGATCGGGCTGTTTGAAAGGACTTCAGCCGTCGCCAGCCTCGGTCACACATGCAGTTGCAACTCATTCTCAAGTATTGTCAAGCGCGCTGGCGGTTGAAAAGGGCCTTTTCAACTGCTGCGCGCGCATCCATCCCCGCTCGTCCCGACGAACGTCGGGACCCAGGAAACGTGCCTCAACGCCCGCAGGCTTGAAGCTGCAAGTCGGGACAAGATGCGAGGGCAGCCCTGGATCCCGACGTTCGTCTGGGGTTCGACGCGAAGCGTCGGACGCGGTGCAGAGTACAGAGGCCGGAAGCTTACTGCCCCTTCGCGCTCCGCTCCTTCAGCGTCGTCTCGAACGCCGTCTCCAGCTTCGCGATCAACGCGCCGAACGCCGCTGGTTCAATGAACGGGTTCACCGCCTTCGGATCGGCCTTGGCCTTCGCGTTCTTCTCCAGCAGCCCGAAGAATTCCGGATGCGGCGCCAGCGGGATGTCCACCTTCATCGTCTTTGTCTTGGCGAACGTCGCGCGATAGTCGCCGACGATCCCCTCATACTGTTCCGGCGCCGTGATGCGGTTGGCCGCCACCGTCGCCGAGCAGAACACCAGCGCCTCATACGCCTTGCCGCCATCATGCAGCGTCGTGCCCCAGGATGTGCAGCCGCGCGAATGGCCCGGCGTCAGGTGCGCCGTCAGGGTAAACCCGCCCAGCTTCACCGTGTCGCCATTCTTCAGCTTGCGATCCACCTTCACCGGCGGCGCATCCATCGCATGCACGCTCTCACTGCCGAGATAGAACCCGCCCTCCAGCGCCGAGACATCGCCCTCCATCGCATAGAGCGGCGCGCCCGTATCCTTCTTCAGCTGCGCCAGCCCGCCCGAATGATCGAAGTGCGCATGGCTGTTCAGCAGCACTTTCACATCGCTCAGCTTGAACCCCAGCTTCGCAATGTTCGCCTCGATCATCGGCGCGCCCTGCGGCGTCGCTCCGTCGAGCAGGATATGCCCCTCAGGCGTCACGAACAGGAAGGCCGAAAGCCCCTCCGTGCCGACATACCAGACATTGTCGATCACATGGAAAGGCTCGGTCGGCGTGTTCCAGTTATTGCCCTGCGCCAGCGCAGGCGCGCTTGTCGCCATAACCGCTGCGGCAAGCCCCGCGCCCATCCAGCCCTTCATGCGTTGCTCCCGCGATTCCTGTTGCGTCGTCTTCTGATCCGCACACTATCAGCCTCAAACGCGGGATGGCGAGGTCCCGTGACAGATAGAGAGATCGACCTATGCCGACCAACCGCCAGTTCCTCATCGATCACCTGCCGACGTCGAAACTCACCCCCGATGTCTTCCGCCTCAGCGAAGGCGCCATGCCGTCGCCGGGGGACGGCGAGGTGCTGGTCCGCACACGCTATGTCTCGCTCGATGCCGCCAACCGCGCCTGGATGTGGGGCGCGACTTACCGCGCCGCCCTGAAGGCGGGCGACGTGATGGCCGGCGGCGCGCTCGCCGAGGTCGTCGAAAGCCGCGCACCCGGTTTCGCGCCCGGCGATCTCGTCTGGGCCGACACCGGCTGGCAGGATTATGCCGCGCTGAATGCCAAGCATCTCGAAAAGCTCGGCAAGGCGCCCGCCGGCCAGCCGCTCACCTACATGATGAGCGTCTATGGCGTTGCCGGTCTCACCGCCTATTTCGGCCTGCTTGATTGCGGACAGCCACGAGCAGGTGAAACCGTCGTTGTCTCCGCTGCGGGCGGATCCGTCGGCTCGCTCGTCGGCCAGATCGCCAAGATCAAGGGCTGCCGTGTCGTCGGCATCGCGGGCGGCGCAGACAAGTGCGCCCTGCTCACCAGCGAACTCGGGTTCGACGCCGCCGTGGATTACAAGGCGCCCGAATTCTCAAAGGCGCTACGCGCGGCCGTGCCCAAAGGCATCGACGTCTATTTCGACAATGTCGGCGGCAGTGTGCTCGAAGCCTGCCTGTTCAACATGAACAACAATGGCCGCATCGCCTGCTGCGGCGCTGTCTCGCAATACGACGCGCCTTCCGCCCACGGCCCGCGCGGCGTCCCCGGCCTCATCGTCACCAAACGCCTCACCATGCGCGGCTTCATCGTGATGGACTACGAAGACCAGAACGCGAAGGCGCTGGCCGACCTGCAGGGCTGGGTCGCCAGTGGCCAGCTAAAAGTGCGCGAAGACATCGTCGACGGCTTCGAGCAGCTGCCCAACGCCCTCATCGGCCTCCTCGCTGGCGCCAATATCGGCAAGCGGATGGTGAAGGTGAGTTAGGACAAGTCATTCTCGGGCTTGACCCGAGAATCCTTCTTCATCTGCCAAACCGAGGCTCGCAGTCAGAAAAAAGGTTCTCGGGTCAAGCCCGAGAACGCCTCCCCCTTATTCCGGCGAAAGCGCCGGCGCGGGCAGCCCCACCGCGGCACCTTCCTCGCGCGGGTCCGCTCCGCCGATCAGACCCTTCGGCGTCACCAGGATCGCGTGCGTGCCGCTGCCGAGCGCCTCCGGCACGATGCGCCAGCCGAGCTTGCCCAGCGCATCCGACATCTCCTGCGGCATGCGCGAGGCTTCCACCATGATCTCCGGCGTGCGTGCAAACACGGCCTGCGTGCCCACGGCCTCCTGCGGCGTCTGCTTCCAGTCCAGCACGCCGATGATGGTGCGCGAGACAGAGGCGATGATCGTGCTGCCGCCCATCGAGCCCACCACCATCACCAGCTTGCCGTCCTTGTCGGTAATCACCGACGGCGACATCGAGGAGCGCGGCGCTTTCCGTGGCGCGACGGCGTTGGCCGCCGGCTTGCCGCCGATCACCGGCTCCAGCGAGAAATCCGTCAGCTGGTTGTTGAGCCAGAACCCGCCCGCCATGCGATGCGCGCCGTATTCCGATTCAATCGTCGCCGTCAGCGACACCGCATTGCCCTCATGGTCCACGATCGACAGGTGCGTCGTGCCATGCTCCTGCATCGCCTCGCTGCCCCACTTGTCGCGCAGCGCCTCGCCCGCAGGCGTCCCCACCGGCATCGCCGCCTGTCCTTTGGACAGGTCAATCAGCTTTGCCCGCGCATCCAGATACGCCGGCGCAATCAGTTCCTGCGTCGGCGCCTGCACGAAACGGTCGTCCGCCATGTAGTGATCGCGGTCCACGTAAGACAGCCGGCTCGCCCACACATAGGCGGCCCAGTCCTCGATGTTCGTTGGACCACCCGGCGTCGGCCGTGCGCGCTCATAAAGCCCGAGGATCGACAGCATCGCATTCGCTGAACTCGGGGAGGGCATCGTGCACACGCGATAGACGCGGAACGGCGCACACAACGCATCCAGCCTCCGCGGCGCATACGCCTGCAGGTCCGCAACCGCCAGCGTTCCGGCGCGCGGCTCACGCTGCGCCGATCTCACAATGGCGTCAGCAATCGCGCCCTGCGTCATCGCCCCCGGCCCATCCGCCGCAATCGCGCGCAATGATTTCGCATACTCCGGGTTCTTCAGCACATATCCCTGCGGCCACGGCTTGCCATCCGCATCGAGATAGATCGCGCGCGCCTGCGCATCCTCCGCAAACATGGGCGCAAAACTCGCAAGGCTCTTGCTCAACCGCGGCCCGACAACAAAACCATCTTCCGCCAGCTTGATCGCCGGATCGAACAACTTGGCCCATGGCAGCTTGCCATGTTGCTCATGCACCAGCTTCAGCATCGGGATCAGCGCGGGCGTGCCCACCGACTTGCCGCTCGCCTGCGCCAGCTCGAAGGGCAGGGGCTTGCCGTCGACCATGAACATGTCCGGCGTCGCGCCCGCCGGCGCCCACTCGCGCCCGTCATAGGCATCGATCGCTTGATCACTCCCGCGATAGTGCACCAGGAAACCGCCGCCCCCGATGCCAGAGGATTCCGGCTCCACCAACCCGAGTGTCAGCTCAACGGCAATCGCCGCATCGATCGCGCTGCCGCCCTGCCGCAGCATCTCCAGCCCCGCCTCGACCGCCAGCGGATCGGCAGCGGCCACCATCGCCTCGCCCTTCGCGGTCGCCGCCGGCGCATCCGCAGGCTTGGTCTCATTGGTGCAGGCGGCAAACAGCGCCAGCGCGGCAACGCCCGCCGCGAACGATTTCATCTGAAGAAGCAAGCCGGTCTCCCACGCGCCTGAAGGCATGCGCCCACCAAGCCGTCATCCGGCGCGCATGGCAAGCCTTGGCGTCTGCCGGCGCGAAAACACGAACGGCGGCCCCTTGCCGGAGCCGCCGTTCGCAATCCTGTCTTCCGTGGAGGTCTACGGGCGCCAGTTCAGCGTGATGCCGACTGTCGAATACTCGAACACGTCCTTGGTGCGTTCCATGTCCGTGCCCGCCGTGTTGACGATGACGAACGGGTTGTTCGCGGGCGCCGTGCCCTGTCCGACGCGCACCGGATAGTCACCATCGTCCAGCGAAGTCCAGAGATACTCCACACCCATCGTCCAGCCCGAGCCGAGCAGCCACAGCGGCTCCAGCTTCTGTTCGAAGCCCAGGCCTACCTGCAGGCCATCGACTTCGCTGTCTTCCGAAGCGACGAACGTGTTGACCGTGTTGGTCGTGGTGAAGGAGCGGCTCATGTCGCCCCAGGCCCATCCGGCCGTGCCATAGAGCAGCGACATGTCTGTCGCCCAGCCGCCGCGCAGCCGCGCCGATGTCAGCGAGTTGAGGTCGCGCGTGAAGGTATAGGAGGCAACCGGCGTCGAGGAGAAACCGGTCACGTCGTCGCCGAGGTTCACCGACGTGTATTCGCCCAGCGCGCCGACAACCCAGTTGCCCAGCTGCAGGTCAAAGCCCGCGCGCACCGAAAGATTGACGTTGCCATCGCTCGCGCGGCATCCCGCCGCCGGCGCCGATCCCATTGCCGCGCCATTGCAAAAGCCGGGCGCAAACGCATCCGCGCTGCCGCTGGTGCGCACCGTGTCCTCGAACAGCCCGTCGAGGTCGGTATCGAAGATGATCTCTTCGTCATCGGCCTTGAAGCTGTAGCCGACTTGTCCGCCGACATAGATACCGGTCCAGTCCGAGTCCTGCGCGAAGGCGGCAGGCGTGAAGGCGGCGCCGGACAGAAGGGTGATGGCGATGAGCTTGCGCATCGTGTGTCTCCGTTTTCCCGGAAAGACTAGCCGCACAGCGTAAACGAAGAGCGCACAAGCGGGCGGCGCCACCGGGCGCATGCCGATGGAACAGGAAAGGGCGGCGGTCCTTGGTGAACCGCCGCCCCTCATTGTTTAACGATTTCGTCCGTTCAGCCTGCCTCAGCCCGGCTGCGGCTCGGGTTCCGCGCCGCCAAAGCCCTCGTCGGACTTCGGCTTCTTCTTGATCACCGGCACGGCCGAGGTCGGGCCCGACGGCGTATCATCCGGGCGGTCCGGCAGCTTGCCCTTGAACAGCGCGTCCACTTCCTCGCCGCTCAGCGTCTCGTATTCGATCAGCGCCGCCGATAGCTGGTCCAGCAGGTGGCGGTTCTCGGTCAGCACCTGACGCGCACGCTTCTCGCCATCGGTCACGATGCGGCGCACTTCCTGGTCGATCAGCTTGGCCGTCTCGCCCGACATGTTCTGGCGCTGCGTGACGGAGTGGCCGAGGAACACTTCCTGCTCGTTGGCCGAATAGCGCAGCGGGCCAAGCACGTCGCTCATGCCCCACTCGGTCACCATACTCCGGGCAATGCTCGTCGCCTGGTTGATGTCGCTCGATGCGCCCGTGTTGAGGTGATCCTCGCCATAGACCAGCTGTTCGGCAACGCGGCCGCCGAACGCCATGGCGATCTTCGCCTCGGCCCAGGTCTTGGTGTAGCTCAGGCGGTCAGCTTCCGGCAGCGACCACGTCACGCCCAGCGCACGGCCGCGCGGGATGATGGTCACCTTGTGAAGCGGATCGTTGCCCGGAACCAGGATGTTGACGATGGCGTGGCCCGCCTCGTGAACCGCCGTGGCTTCCTTTTCCTTCTGCGTCATCACCATGGAGCGCCGCTCGGGCCCCATCATGACCTTGTCCTTGGCATCCTCGAACTCGCGCATGCCGACCGAGCGTTTTCCGCGACGGGCCGCAAGCAGGGCAGCTTCGTTGACGAGGTTGGCGAGGTCCGCGCCCGAGAAGCCCGGCGTGCCGCGCGCGATCGTCTTCGCCTCGACATCCTTGGCCAGCGGCACGTTGCGCATGTGGACCTTGAGGATCTTCTCGCGGCCGACGATGTCCGGGTTGCCGACAGTCACCTGGCGGTCGAAACGGCCCGGGCGCAGCAGGGCAGGGTCCAGCACGTCGGGGCGGTTGGTCGCCGCGATGATGATGATGCCTTCATTGGCTTCGAAACCGTCCATCTCGACCAGCAGCTGGTTCAGCGTCTGCTCACGCTCATCGTTGCCGCCGCCGAGGCCGGCGCCGCGCGAGCGGCCGACGGCATCGATCTCGTCGATGAAGATGATGCAGGGTGCGGAGCGTTTCGCCTGTTCGAACATGTCGCGCACGCGGCTTGCGCCGACGCCGACGAACATCTCGACGAAGTCCGAACCGGAGATGGTGAAGAACGGCACGTTGGCTTCGCCCGCGACCGCACGCGCGATCAGCGTTTTACCCGTACCCGGCGGGCCGACCAGCAGCGCGCCTTTCGGAATCTTGCCGCCGAGGCGCTGGAACTTGGACGGGTCTTTCAGGAAGTCGACGATCTCTTCGAGTTCTTCCTTGGCCTCGTCCACGCCGGCAACGTCATCGAACGTCACGCGGCCATGCTTTTCCGTCAGCAGCCGCGCCTTCGACTTGCCGAAGCTCATCGCGCGTCCGCCGCCGCCCTGCATCTGGCGCATCAGGAAGAACCACAGGCCGATGATGAACAGCAGCGGCAGGGCCGAGATGATGTAGCTGAGGATGGTGCCGCCGGACTCGGAGTCCTTGACCTTCACATCCACGCCCTTGGCCTGCAGGCGGCTGGCGAAGTCGAGTTCCATTTCGCGGAAAACCGCGAACTCCTTCACATTGCCAACCGTGGTGGTGACCTTGTTGCCCTCGATGGTGGCTTCCTTGATCCGGCCGGAGTCCACCGCGCTCTGGAACTCGGAATAGGAAATCTCCTTGGCGCCCGCCGTCCCGGACGACGTGGTCATCACGGTCACCAGGGCGATCAGCAGGAACAGAACGACGCCGAGGAGCGCCATGTTGCGCATGTTCATTCGCGCAGCCTTTCTTGAGGGTACTGACCCGTGAAGATAGGGGCAGTTATGGGCGAAAACGAGTGCTGAACCGTTAAGTGGGCGTCACATTCCTGCGTCTTTTTCGCGTTCCGGGCGCGGGAAGGGCCTCCCGGACGATCTTCCGCGTGATTTCCGGGGGCTAGCCCGCCGCCCCGGGCCGCCGAGGCTAGACCGAAAGCGACCGCAGGTCCGGTGCGTGCAGCAGCGTCGCCGTCCGTCCCCAGTCGCGGCGCAGGCGGGTCGCGCCCCGCCGGGGCGGGGCCTGCGAGACGCACAGGAAAGCCCCGTCGCGGATCCGGATTTTCGCCCCCGCCAGCGTCACGCCCCGCGCCAGTTCAGCATCCCGCGCCGCGATCCGCGCCAGCAGCCTGTCCAGCGCATCGCGCCGGGGCGGGCGCTCGCCCCCGCCCGCCGCCATCACCTGCGCCTCGATGAACCGCAGCCACGCCTCGGCCCCCACAAGGTCCCGCGCCTCCAGCAGGATATCCACCTCGCGGTCGCTTTCGCTGTGATGGACGTGGCGCAGCAGGCCCTCCGCTTCTGTCATCACGGCTGCGCGCACACCCGCCAGCCGGTCCATCACCCGCAACGCCTTGGCCCGCGCCTGTGCATCCATGCGCGCGATCAGCTTGCGCATCCGTACGCGCTCGAACCGGCTCGCGTCATTCGACGGGTCGTCGATCCAGCTCACGCCGCGCTCCCGCAGCTCCTCGCGCAGCTCTTCACGTCCGAAGGCCAGCAGCGGCCGGATCAGCCGCAGCATCCGTCCCTCGGGCCACACCGGCGAGAACCCGTCCGGCATCGGCCCCGCCAGCCCGTACCAGCCCGAGCCCTGCCGCGCGCGCATCAGGAAGGTCTCCAGCCTGTCGTCGCGTGTGTGGCCGAGCGCAAGGCTGTCGACGTCATGCTTCTCCGCCCACCGCGCCAGCAGCTTGTGCCGCGCCCGCCGCGCATCGTCCTGGCTTACGGGCCCATCATCCGTACGCCGCCATTTCAGCGTTTCGTGCTGGATGCCGAGCTCGCCACACAGGCGCGCAACAACACGCGCCTCCTGCGCCGCTTCGGGCCGCAAGCCATGATCCACGGTGACCGCGCGACAGAACCCGCCCCTGTGACGGGCCCAGCTGTGCGCCAGCACCAGCAGCGCCGTGGAGTCCGAGCCGCCGGAGACGGCGATACCGAGTGTTTCGTGGCTGCTGGTGAGAAAGCCGAACGCTTCCAGCGCCCGCTGGGTCAGCGGCGAGGAGGCCGTCGCGCTACTTCTTGCCGATGATTTCACGCTGGTAGATGTCGACCAGCTGCCGCCAGATGTCGAGCGTGTCCTCGAGATTGTCGGCCGTGACGCCCGCGTCGAGGTTGAGGTCCATCAGCATCTTCACCTGCGCCTGGTCATAGACGATGCGCGCATAGCGCCACTTGGCGTTGAAGGTGTTGGCCGCCTCGGTCGAGAACGTCGCCGGGCGCGCAGCCTGCGTCAGGAACTGCACCGAATTGCAGAACTGGCCACCTTCGCACTCGTAGAACTGGATGGTGTAGTCCGCGCCCGAAAACCGTCCCGCGATCACCGGGTCGCCCTTGGCGTCGGCGCGCAGCTCCACGCGATAGCCCGTGCGCTCCATGAAGCGCGCAATGCCGGCCGGGTCGGAGGCGTCGAACATGCCGCCGCGCACGCGCTCGGCGGAGGGCGGCTGCGCCAATGCAGGAATGGCAAGCAACGCCGCGGTCACGGCGGCGGCGATCAGGGCAGGGGCACGCGGGATGGGTCGCAAGGCTGTCTTCCCCGACTCAGGGTTTCGGTACGGCATAACGCCGGATGACCTCTTGCGGAATCGTTGTCGCGATCTGTTGAGTTAAACTAGCTGCATTTCGCGAGCTGGCGTTCCTGCGCGGCCATCTGCTTGGCGACGGCGGACGCCTTCGGGAACTGCTTGCCCATCAGGTCCAGCGTCTTGCAGGCCTCGGTGCGCTTCTCCATCAGCCGCATCGCGCGGGCCAGTTTCACAAGGCCCGTCGGCGCGTTGGGGGAGCTGGAATACTCCTTGATCAGCTTGCCATAGGCCTGCGCGGCATCCGGGAAGTTGTCCTGGTAGAGCAGCGATTCACCCAGATAGTACTGGGCATCGGCGGCCTTCTTGCCCTTCGGATATTTGGACAGGTAGGTCGAGAACGCTTCCTCGGCGCCCGGGAAATTCCCGCCGATCAGCAGCGCATGGGATTCCGTGAACAGGCCCTCCTCGTCCTGCGGCAGCGAAGCCTGGTCGAGCGCCGGTGCGGCCGGGGCCGGCGGCGGGGCGGGGGCGGCATTGTTGACCGCGCTACGCGTATTGCCGCCAACGGGAGCGACAGGCGCGCCGCCGGCAGCGGCGGGCACGCCCTGCAGTTCTTCTTCCAGCGTCTCGACGCGATCCTTCAGCAACTGGATCTCGGCTTCGGCGCGGCGGCGGCCGGCGTCGGCCTGGTCAGCCACGCGGCGGGCATCGCCCAGCTGCGCGCCCAGCGTCTCGGTCTGGTCGATGGCCTTGCGCAGGTCGCCTTCGAGCGCCTCGAGGCGGATGCGCAGCTGTTCCACCGCCGGGTCAGGCGCGGCGACATAAGGCTGGGACGAAAACACCTGGGCCTCCGCACGGGGCGCCACGGCCGCCACGGCCAGCAACGCGCCAAGACAGGCCAGCGTCCAGATGACGGGCCGGATCAGGCTTTCGGTTTCAAGGTGAATGTCGCGGACCCGGGCCTGAGCCCTCGGGTGACCAGCACGGGAACGGTGCGAATTGTGCCCCGAATCTTCGAAAAGAGTGTGTGTCATGGCTATGAAGCTACCTGCCGCCCGGGCCAAAAATAAGGCGAACCGGGCGGCAGACTGCATTCCAGCCGTTACGAAATCGCTTCCACGATCACGTTGGTGTAGGCGTTGCGGTTGCGGGCCCAGGCCGCTTCGTCATGGCCCATGTCCATCGGCTTGTCCTTGCCGAAGGAGATGGTCTGGATGCGGGTTTCCGCGATGCCTTGAGCAACCAGATAGGATTTGACCGCCTGGGCGCGACGCTCGCCGAGGGCGATGTTGTAGTCGCGGGTGCCGCGCTCGTCAGCGTGGCCCTGCACTTCAACGCGGGTCGACGGGAACTGCTTCAGCCAGGCAACCTGGCTGGCCAGCGATTTGTTCGAGTCCGTGTCGAGATTGTAGGCGTCGTACCCGAAATACACGCGATCCGTCGCTTTCACGGCGAAGTCGGCCTTCGAGCCAGCGGCCGGGCCGGTCGGGACCGGCGGCGTGACGACAACCGGCGGCTTCGGCGGCACAACCACCGGCGGCGTGACAACCGCGGTTTCGACCGGGGCGGGCGCCGGCTCCGGAGGCGGGTTGGAAGCGCAGGCCGCAGTGGCGAGCGCGGCGATAGCGAGAGCCGTCAGGCTGAGAGTCCGCATAGATAAAGTCTCCTTGTTCCCGGCGCGCCCCCAAGAAGGCGCACGTCCTATCCCTCGGCATTACCTGCGAATTGCAATACAATTGCAAGGCAGCGTCTGGGTTCCGATCCCCCGAAGCAGTAAAATACTTCCGGGATTTTTGTGGCAAAGGCATGACCACATTGCAATCAAGTAATGTGGGTCGCGAAATCTTTTCCGCTACCTGAGGCAGATCAGTCGCAGGCCTGACTTACCTGCAGGCAGCTTCGTCCAACTTTCGTCTATTCCATCTTGAGCACGGGGCCCCAAGTCGGGTTGGTTGCATCCCGCGGGGTGGCCAGACGGCGCTCATTACGTCCCGTAAGGTCGATGCTGTGGAGCTTCGGTCCGGCGGCCCGCGAGGCAGTGCGCTCGAACGCGATCACCCGGCCATTGGGCGACCAGGTCGGGCTTTCGTCCTGATAGCCGTCGGTCAGGACCCGCAGGCTGGTGCCGTCCTTCAGGATCACGCCGACCACGAACTGCCCGCCGCCCTGGCGGGAGAAGGCGATCCAGTCGCCCCGCGGCGACCACACCGGGTCGGTGAAGCTGTAGCCCGGCTGGTCGAACGTGATCCGGCAGGCGTCGGCCCGCGCCCCGCCGCCACGCGGGCAGACCATCTGCGACCCGTCTGCGTTCATGATGTAGAGCTGCTTGGAGCCGCCCCGGTCGGACTGGAAGACGATCTGCTTGCCGTCCGGGGAATAGGACGGCGACACGTCGATCGCGGAATTGCTGGTCAGCCGCGTCAGTTTCCGGGTCGCGAGGTCGATCTTGTAGATGTCGGTGTTGCCCCGCTCGGCGCGGTTGAACACGATCGACTTGCCGTCCGGCGAGAAGCGCGCCGAGAAGTCGAGCTGGCCATTGCCCTCGGCGAGGATCTCCTGCCGGCCGGTCGCGATGTCATAGAGATAGGTGCGCAGCAACGTCGCGCCGGCATAGCGCGGGTCCGGCACATAGGCGCCGTACAGGATCACCTGGTCGGTCGGCGAGAAGCGCGGGTTGATGACCGAGGTAAAGCCCGACAGCAGGAATTCGGCATTGGCGCCGTCCTGGTCCATGATCGCAAGGCGGCCCTTGAACGGCTCGTCGCCCGGCGTCTTGGACACGAACACCACGCGGCTGTCGAAATAGCCCGGGTCGCCCGTCAGCTGCGTGAAGATGTCGTCGGCGACCTTGTGTGCGAGGCGGCGCCAGTTGAGCGGCGTCGGCACTTCATAGCCCGCCTCGTACTGCATCTTCTGGCCGTAGATGTCCCACAGGCGGAACTGCACGGTCATCGCATTGGTGGTCGGGTTGACCACGACATTGCCGACCACCAGCGCTTGCGTTTCGAGACCGGCGACAGTCCAGTTGCCGAAGATCGGCTGCATCGCGATGTCGACATCGCGCTCGATGAAGGCCGCCTTGTCGAGCACCTTGAACGGCGCGGACGTGCCGAGGTCGGCGCGCACCACGTCGCCGATCTGGCGCGCGATCTCGGCGGCGTTGGGCCCCGTGCCGTCAAAGTCGGGGATGGCGATCCGCAGCGGGATGTATTGCTCGCCGACCACGGTCGCGCGCAGCTGGGCGTGAGCAGGGGCGTGCGGAGCGGCGACAAACAGCGCGGCCGCGCCCATCACCGCAACGGCCAGCTTCGTCAGCAAACGCGAGCCCAATCCGCGAGATCCAGTCACCATGGCGTTTTGCGTCCTGGTCATTGGTTGGCTCCGATGCTGGGCAGGAATTCGATGTCGATGAAGGCCGGCTGGGGTAGGCGAAAATAGTCTTCCGGCACGTACCAGCCGATCGTGTTGCATTTGTTCAGCGCCCGCTCGGCGTGCACGATGTACGTGTTCAGCGGCGGATCGTTCGCGGGCTTGCGCGATGGATTGATCAGTTCCGGCGGCTTCGAGAACTTGCCATTGCGGCCAAACCAGACGCGATAGGTTGCCGTCAGCCGCTTGGCGTCCGCCATGTCCGAATGATCGGCCCAGCATCCCTTGTCTACCAGCTGCGAGATGATGATGTCGGTGATCGACGCCGTCATGCGGCGCTTGTCGCCGGCGCTGAGGCGCGGGGCCTCGGGCGTGGAGCTTGCCGGCGCCGTGTTGGCCGCGTTGGACTGCGTCTTGGACTTCTTCTTGAAGTCCTCAGCGGTCTTGAGCGCCTCGTCCACAGCGTCCCATGGATTGCTTTCCGCCTTGGCAGGTGCGGGTTTTGCTTCCTGCTTCTTGGGCGGATCCTTGAGCTTGTCCTTCGGCGGATCGAGCGAGATCGCGTCCTCTTCCACCGGCGGCGGCGCGGGCGGCGGGGCAGCGTTGGTCTCGGCGGCAGCAGCCTCGACGAGTTCTTCCAGCTTGATCTCGGCCGGCGGGATTTCAGTCAGGTTGGTCGTATCCGCCACCGTCACCAGTTCGACCGGCACGTAGACCTGCGCCGTTACGGGCAGGGGCACGGCCGCGGGCAGCGCGATCAGCGTCGTGATGATCGCGGCCGAATGCACCAGCACCGACATGAAAGCCGATGGCAGCGAAAAGGCGGAAGCGGGCGGGAGTCTGCGCATCAGGTGGGATCAGTCTCCCTGAAGGATGTGCCTGGCCACGTTCGGATCGACGGGCAGGCCAACGTTGGAGAAGCCGGCCGCTTGCAACAGCGCCAGCACTTTCACGACTTCCCCACTCGCCACCGCTTCATCGGCGCGCACATAGACGCGCTTCTCTATATTGTTTTCCGAAAGCGCCATCAGCATCGGCGCCAGTTCCTTCAGCGAGACCGGCGTGTCTTCCAGCCCCACATAAACCTTCCCGGCCTTGTCGACCGTGACGACCAGCGGCCGCTGGTCTGAAGGCGGCATCTGCTCGGCCTTCACCTTCGGCAGCGTCACCGAAACGCCCGTCGCCAGCATCGGCGCCGTGATCATGAACACCACAAGCAGGACCAGCATCACGTCGACCATCGGCGTCACGTTGATGTCCGCCATCGGCTTGCGCCGTTTGCCCCGTCCTCCGGATCCCTTGATCAGCATCGCCATGATCAGGCATCCCGCCGTTCATGCATCCGGCGCGACAGGCGCACGGTGACTTCAGACGCGAAGTTGGACAGCCGCTCGGAGAACGCGTTCACGTCGCTCGAGAACTTGTTGTAGAAGATCAGCGCCGGAATGGCCGCGAACAGGCCAAGGCCCGTGGCGAACAGCGCCTCCGCGATGCCGGGCGCCACAACCGTCAGGTTGGTCTCGCCCTGCGCTGCGATCTCGCGAAACGAATTCATGATGCCGATGACGGTGCCGAACAGGCCGATGAACGGCGCCGAAGAGGCGATGATCGCCAGCGTCGAAAGGCCTGCTTCCATCCGCGCCGTCTCGCGGTTCACGGCCACGTCCATCTGGGCCGAGGCGCGCTCGACGATCGCCTTGCTGGCATCGTCACCGGGCGCGCCACGGCGGCTTTCGCGCCATTCGCGGGCGCCGGCGCTGAACACGCGGGCCATGGCTTCGGCGGGCTTGTCGGTCACGCGATCGCTGGCCTCGTCCATCTGCTGGCCGGACCAGAACGCTTGCTCGAACTTCTTGGCGCGGGCGCGGGCGCCCGAAATCGAGACCCATTTGTCGAAGGCGATGGCCAGCGACCAGACCGAGAACAGGGCAAGGATGCCCATCACGATCTGGACGAAAATGTCGGCGCGCAGGAACAGCGCGATCAGGGAGAAATCCTCGGTCGCTTGCAGCGCGGGAACGACAGCTTCTGGCATTCAGGGCCTCATGGAAAAGTTCGGGGCAGTCAAAGGCTTGCGGAGATGCCCGTTAACGCCAGCTTGATGTACCGCTTCTGGTTACGAAATTGGGCGAGATGAAGGTCAATACCGGCGATTCCCCGGGGCTTCAGGGGCTATTCCGCGAGGGTGTTGCATGGGCAGCCCAGTGCGCCAATTCCGCAGCGGAAGGTTTTCGGGCCCGTCCATCGGGGTGAATCGCCACTGCAACAACCTCCGCCTCTGTCAGCAGCATACCCTCGCGCTCAACCGTCTGCCGGAAGTTAAGGCGGGGGCCCTTCATGCCGGCAAACGACGTCTTGACCAGCAGGGCGTCGTGGATGCGGGCAGGGGCGCGATAGTCGATGGTGATCCGCGTAACAGCGAAAATCCCGTGGTCCGGCTGGCCCGGCGGCACGCCCATGACACGCAGCATTTCAGAGCGCCCGCGCTCGAAAAACCGCAGATAGCCGGCGTGGTAGACCACGCCCGTGAAATCCGTGTCCTCGTAATAGACCCGTACCGGCAGCAGGTGCTCACCGTCTACGATTCGGCCGATATAGGGCGTGTCGCTCATCCTCCCCGGATAGAGCACGCACGCGACAGGCTCCACCGCCGGATGGGTGTAATTTGGGACCGACCCCGCCCTGATTGGGCCGGGAAGCCACAGGTTGGCTAAAAACGTCGTGATGGCGGCTTTCGCGGCGGCGGCGATGCCCGACCGGGCAGAATCAGCTGGGCGCGCGCCGTTTGCCGAGGCTAGGCTGGTCGCCTTGCGGGGGCGAAACGTGGCGGGACGGGGTGTGGGACGCCGACATGTGGGGCGCAGAGCGGGCGGGGGCGCATGGCGCTGGCTGACAGCGCCCTTCTCGCTGCGCGGCCTCTCTGGCTTCGCTCTGTGGGGCTTCTTCCTGCTGTCCGTACTGGCGACCGGCCTCGGCTTCGCGGACCTGCGCGCCGCAGGCACGGAAACCGGCGAACTCTCGCCCCTCGAACTTGCCCTCACCGTCGCGACCACGCTCTTCGTCGTCAGCGCGATGGTGGTGGCGCTGCACAACCTGGTGGAGCAAGGCCGGCCCTGGTGGGTGAGGCTCGTCTCCTTCGTGTTCTACCTCCTGTTCGCCGTCTGGTCGGTCGGCTTCGGCTACGGTTTCTTCTGGAAGGAGCTGGCCGGACAGGAATTCACCCGCACGCAGTTCGTGGCTGTCACGGCCGATATGGCCGGCGCGGTCGAACGCGCCGCCGGCGCCGCGTCGGCTGCCGACACAGCCATGCGCGAAGCGGCCGACACAGCGTCTACCCGAGCAGATCAGGAAGCCGCCGAAGGCCGCACCTGCGCCAATCGTCCCGGCTCGACGCCCGGCGAAGGCCCGCTGATGCGCAGCCGCTTCAGCTTCGCCGACCGCGCGCGCAGCCTCAGCGCCGAACTACGCGGCGCGTGGATCGATCCCATCGCCCAGCAAGGCGCGCACCTGAGGCTGCAGGCCGACGCGCTCGCTCGCGGCGCCGTCCCCACCGCCGCGCCCGCAGCTGACCGCGCACTCCTCGAAAAGCTCGCCCGCGCGCCGCAACTCCCTTCCGCCGAGCGCCGCACGCTGTTCACCTCCGTCCATGAAGACGCCCGCACCTTCGCCGCCAAAGCCAACGACCTGCGCGCCCTCCATGCCGAAACCTTCGCCGCGCGCCTCACTCAGCTCGCCTCCGAAGTCGGCGCCGACCCCGCGCGTCCCGGCTCGCCCGATCCCGCACGCGCCGCCGATCCAGGCTATTGCTGGGATGTCGTACTCAGCGAAAAGCTTCTCTCCGCCGCCACAAAAGTCCGCGCCGTCGAAGACGTCGCCGTCCCGCCCTTCGAATTCCTCGAAGGCGCGAAAGCCACGCGCGCCGCTTTCTTCGGCCTCATCGGCTGGCTCGCCGGCGCCGTCGGCGTCGACATCAAGGGCGACGAGACGTTCGTGTTCGACGACAAGGCGTTCCTCGCGCTCTTCGCGAGCCTCGCCGTCGATCTCGGCATCGTCTTCCTCACGCTGATGCGCGTCGCCGGGCAGGGCGGCGGCAGCGGCGGCGGCAATCACCGCGCATCGAAAGGCACGGGGCGCCCCACGCCCCCGCGCCTCTCCGGCATTCTCGACTGACCGTCGCCTCTAGTCCTTAGGGAACATCGCGAAATACGGCGCAGCTTCTTCCAGCACACGCGCGAACGATGGCCGCGCCATCAACCTGTCGAGATAACGCGCCGCGCCGGGATGCTTGTCGCCGAACGGCGCAACCTGGTTGGCATAGTACAGCGCCGGCGCCGCCGCGCAGTCCGCCATCGTGAAGGTGAGGCCCGTGGCCCAGCCGCCTTCCGCCATGTCGCGGTCCACCAGCGCCAGCGCGATCTCCAGCTCCGCATGATTGCGCGCAACGCCCGCTGGATCCCTTTGGTCTGCCGGCCTGATCCTGTCGCCGACAATGCGCTGCATCTTGTCGTGCACATAAAGATCGTAGAACCGGTCGGACAGGCGCACGCGCAGCGCAAGGTCCTTGTCGGCAGGCAGCAGCTTCGCCGCTGACGGATATTTCGTCGCCAGGTATTCGATGATGATGCTGGATTCCGGGAAGGCCTTGCCGGCATCCTCGTCCACGATCACCGGAAACTTGCCCAGCGGCGTCATCCGCACAAAGGCTTCGCGCGCGTCCGGATCCTGCAGGTCGACGATCTCCTGCTCGAACGGAACACCCGTGTCATAGAGCGCGATCAGCGTCTTCCAGCAGTAGGACGACAGGGGATGCATGTAGAGGCGAAGCGTCATGGGTGCGTTCCGTGATCGGTCGAGTTCAATAGTCAGCTTGCTGTGGCACCGCCGGTATAGACGAGGCGTAGCGCGCATGTGCCACATTTTTTCATTGCGCGCTGCAAGTTGACCGCACCCGCCTGACGCTGTCTTAGATGCTGCGCGGGTGAAACGTCTGGCGGGATGCGACGATGAAACTGGTCTGGAAAATCCTTGGCGGCGTGGCGCTGGCCATCGCGTTGCTGGTCGGCGTTGTCATGTGGCGCACGATGCAGTTCGGCCCGAAGGCCGATGCGCAGGCCGCCATCACGCTACCCGAACCGCCCGCGGTCGATGTCAACGCCGCCGCCGAAATGCTTGGCGCCGCCATCCGCATCCAGACGGTCACGACGACCGCCGGCGATCCGCAGCCCGGCGCAGACCAGCCGTGGATCGATCTCCATGCCGCGCTGCAGGCGCGCTATCCCGCCATCTTCACGCGCATGACGATGGAGAAAGTCCTCACCCACGCCATGCTGATGACGTGGACCGGAACCGATCCCTCGCTCCCGCCCGTTATCCTCATGGCCCACCAGGACGTTGTGCCCGTGAACCCCGGCACCGATGCCGACTGGACGCACGGCCCGTTCGGCGGCGTTGTCGCGGACGGCTACATCTGGGGCCGCGGCGCGATGGACGACAAAGGCTCGCTCATCGCCATCCTCGAAGCGGGCGACGCCCTCGCCAAATCCGGCTTTAGCCCCAAGCGCACCATCATCTTCGCCTTCGGTCATGACGAGGAAGTCTCGGGCAAGGGTGCGCAGGAAATCTTCGCGCTGCTGAAATCGCGCAACGTCACGCCCGCCATGGTGCTCGACGAAGGTTTTGCTGTCCTCGGCAACTTCCCGCTCACCGGCAAACCCGCCGCCCTCATCGGCGTTGCTGAAAAAGGTTACATCTCCCTCCAGATCACGGCGACCACCGAAGGCGGCCACTCGTCGCGCCCGCCGCGCGAAAGCGGCGCGGTGCGCATCGCCCGCGCACTCGTCGCGCTGGAAGAAAAACAGATGCCGGCAGATCTCTCCGCGCCGCCCTTCAACGAGATGATCCAGGGCGTCTCCGCAGATCTCCCGTTTGTCACCCGCATGGCCTTCGCCAACCAGTGGCTGCTCGGCTCCGTTATCACCGGCCAGGTCAGCAGCGACGCTTCCGCCAACGCCATCGTCCGCACCACGACCGCGCCGACGATGCTGAACGGCTCGATCAAGGACAACGTTTTGCCGCAACGCGCCAGCGCCGTCGTCAACTTCCGCATCCACCCGAACGACAGCGTTGCCTCCGTCACGCAGCACGTGAAGGACGTCACGTCCCACATTGAGGGCCTCACCATCGCCCAGTACGAAGACGGCATCGGCTCCGAACCCTCGCCCGTCTCCTCCACCTCCAGCGAAGCCTACCGCGTCCTCGAAGCCGTCGCGCGCTCCACCGGCGGCGGCCCAAACGGAGGTAATGTCCCCGTCGCGCCCGCCCTCGTCATCGGCGCCACCGACGCGCGCTACGCCTCCGCTATCAGCAAGGACGCGATCTACCGCTTCGCCCCCGCCATCTACGACGATGCGGATCTCAACGGCTTCCACGGCACCAACGAACGCCTGTCCGTCGACAATCTCGGCCGCATGATCAAGGGCTACGCCCAGATCATGATGGCGATGGGCGGCTAGGCTATTTCGCCGGCGCGGGCAGGGTGCGTGGCGCGGGCTCATGCACCTTGACGCGCTTCGCTGGTTGCGTGCCCCACGTCCATCCGCGATCCGGCTTCGGCGCGCCATCCGCGTCCGGCTTCACGCTGCCCTCGAAGCGCCGGCCATCAGGCGCTTCCAGCACGCCATCACCGCACGCCTCGTCATTCTTCCAGTTGCCAGACCACACCAGCCCGTCGCCCGAGTCGCCAATGCCAAGTCCGGCGCGCTGGCCGTTGTCGAACTCGCCCCGGTAATGCGCGCCGTCGTCCCGGCCCGTGTTGAACGCCATCACGCCGAAGCCGTGCGGCTTCCCGTTGCGGCATTCGCCGGAATAGCTCGCCACGCCTGCCCACGCGATCACGCCCGGATACATCGCCGCCGCTTCCGCCGCCCGCGCCGCCGCCAGTTGCGCTCTTGCTGCGTGCTCGCGTCCCGCGGCAATCATCGGCCGCACGTCTTCCGGCGCCTGACCAATCGCGAAGGCGCCCGCCGCGTTGATCTCGGTCAGCCGCGCATTGTCACCCTTCAGCGTCTCAAGCTCGCCCCGCGCCGCAACAAGATCCGCGCGCAACCGATCGCGCTCGCGGATCGCATTGGCCTCGCCCAGCCGCGCCGTCGCCAGCGCCGCCGCGCTCTCGTCGGCGCGCCGCGTCGCCTCGTCCAGCTTCAGCGCCATGTCTTCCTGCGGCAGGGCAAGGCTCGCCATGCCCAGCGTCCCGCGCAGCTTCTCCAGGAAGCGCCCCCACCGCGGCGTCTCGCCTTCGATGTCGTTGGCGTCCAGCCGCAGCGCCTGCGTGCCCGCCGGAAACTCTCCCGGCCCCGCCTGCACGATGATGTCGGCGCGCGCAGGCAGCGCCCATCCGCCCGCAGCTGACGCCAGCGCCATCACCACACCCGGATTGTCGGGATCGGGATCCACCACGTCGCCATCGGCGCAGTCGACCTTCAGTCCGCCCAGCGCGCGTTCAAGCCGCCGGCGGAATGCTCCGTCGATCGCCGGATCCCAATACAGATAGAGCCGCTCCGACGTGCTCATGCGTGTCCCCCAGCGCGGGAGACACTGCCATGTCATTGGCCGGCGTCAAAGGATTGTAGGGGGCCGAGCGCCAGCGATACCAGATCAGGAAGATGCGCGGCCCGTCTACAAGATAGCGCCGCCACAGCCGGCCCGGCTCGCTGGCCAGCCTGTGCAGCCATTCCAGCCGCCGCGTCCGCATCCATTCCGGCGCGCGCGCAACATGCCCCGTCAGGAATTCCAGCGATGCGCCACAGCAGATCGCCACGCCCGCGCATTTGCCCGAAAGCATCGCCTCGAGCGCAATCATCTCCTGCTGCGGCGAGCCCACGGCGAGGAACACGAACGGCGCCGGGTTCTCGCGAATGAACGCAACGCACTTCGCCCGCGCTTCGGCGTCCTCGCGCAGTCCCATCGGCGCATCGAGCCAGCGCAGATCCAGCAGTCCGAATTTTGTCCGCAGCGCATCGATCACCGCCTGCGATCCACCGATCACCACCACGCGGTCATATGGCTTGATGTGGTCGGCGAAGAGCCGCGCGGTGATGTCCGAACCGGGCGCGGCGGGCAGGGTGAGATAGGAAGCTTCAGCGAACGCCTCGATGATCCGGCTGTCGCACACATTCAGCCACGCGCCATCATAGACCGCGCGGAGCTGCGGCGCTGCATCCAGCCGCACCATGTGATCGACATTCGGCGTCGTGACATAGGCAAACGGCGCAAGCTTGCGCGCGCGCCACGCCATGGCGGCAGCGGTTTCGTCCACGCTCAGCGGATCGAAGTCGAGGCCCAGAAATGGCAGGCGCAGATGCATGCCGGCGAAAGCCTCCCAGCGGCTATTCGCTTCATCCCTAGCAAAGGAGGTTTACGGGAGCCTTGCCGGATCCAATGAATTTCGTGAATCAGAGGTTACTGCCAACCGTTACTGCTCGGCGTCCGGCGCGGCGTCCTTGCCATAGCCGTACTTGCGCAAAAGCCCGCGCATCTGGTGATAGCTGAGGCCCAGATGGTCTGCGGCTTTCTTCTGGTGTCCCCGGCAGGTTTCCAGCGCTGCTTCGATCAGCTTCTTCTCAAGCTCGGCGATGGTTGCGTTGAAATCCGTCGGCCCCTGCGGTGCCGCCGGCGCTTGTGCCGCAACAGGTGAAGCCGCCGCCGGGGCAGGGGCCGCACGCGCCGGCTCCGGTGGGGTGGAGAGGTCCTTCGCCGGCCGCCAGGGCGAGTTGAACGGATCGAGCATGTCGGTCGACAGCGTCACCGGCCCCAGGGCTGCGCCATTGGCCTGCGCCGCCATGGTGCGGAACGTCGCCCGCTCCGCGGCATTGCGCAGCTCGCGCACATTGCCGGGCCAGTCATGGCCGCACATCGCCTCCAGAGCGTCGCGCGACCAGCCGGGGAAATCGCCCTCCAGCTCGCGGGCGATGCGCTGCCCGAAATACTCCGCCAGCAGGATGATGTCCTCCGGCCGCGCCCGCAGCGGCGCCAGCGTGATCACGTCGAACGCCAGCCGGTCCAGCAAGTCGGCGCGAAACCGCCCTTCGCTGGCGCGCGCCGGCAGGTCGACGTTCGTCGCCGCCACGATGCGGACATCCACCTCGATCGTGTCTTCGCCGCCCAGCCGCTGGAACTGCCCGTATTCCACCACGCGCAACAGCTTCTCCTGCACCTGCAGCGAGGCGGTTGCGATCTCGTCGAGAAACAGCGTGCCGCCATCGGCCTGCTCGAAGCGCCCCTGCCGCCGCTTGGTGGCGCCGGTGAACGATCCGGCCTCGTGCCCGAACAGTTCTGAATCCAGCAGGTCCTGCGACAGCGCCCCGCAATTCACCTTCACGAACGGCTTGTCCCAGCGGGGCGACAGGTAGTGCAGGCGCTCGGCGATCAGCTCCTTGCCGGTTCCCCGCTCCCCGATCACCAGGATTGGCCGCTCGACCAGCGCCGCGATCGACACGCGCTCCAGGCTTTCCAGCCAGGTCGCGGACTGTCCGATCAGGTCGGGAGGAGAGGGTGAGGCCATGTGGCGAGAATTACCATCACGCGGCTTAATTTGCCAATAAGAGCGTGGCGGTTTTCACCAAATTTCTTACCTGTCCACAGCCCTGAACTTCGAAAACCGAGATAAAACAAGGCGTCTAATAGTTACCAGAAACTTGGCACGCCCGTTGCAATCAACTCTGTACGCTGGGAACACACCGGCGACCACAGGAGCTAAAGATGCGCTACTCCGACCACCGCGATCCCTACGAGAAGCCCAGCCCACTGGGACGTTTTGGAAGCTGGATGGGTCGGAGACCGTTCGAAAGCTGGGGCTTCTTTATCGCCGGCTTCCTGATCGCGCGCATCCTCTTCTGACCTCCCACCACACGACTTCATCGGCACACGAAGACTACCGACAAGAAGACCATCCCCCGAGAAGATTACGACGAAAGGTTCTGATATGGGCGTTTTCTCCCGACTGTCCGACATCATCAACTCGAACATCAACGCGATGCTCGACAAGGCCGAGGATCCCGAGAAGATCGCGCGGCTGATCATCCAGGAAATGGAAGACTGCCTCGTTGAGGTCCGCTCCGCTGCGGCCCGCTCGATGGCGGACAAGAAGGAGTACGAGCGTGACATCACCACGCTCGAGCAGTCCCGCCTTGACTGGACTGCCAAGGCCGAGCTCGCCGTGGAAAAGGGGCGTGAAGACCTCGCCCGCGGCGCCCTCTCCGCCAAGCAGCGCGCCGAGCGCGAGATCG
>JAOATF010000124.1 GCA_030158285.1 Hyphomonadaceae bacterium | reverse complement strand
GCGTGCCAGGGCGATGGCGTCGTGAAGATCGAGATGCACTTCCTGCCGGACGTGTATGTCACGTGCGATGTCTGCAAGGGCAAACGTTACAACCGTGAGACGCTGGAAGTGCTCTACAAGGGCAAGTCCATCGCCGACGTGCTGGACATGACGGTTGAAGAGGCGCGTGTGTTCTTCGGCGCCGTGCCGGGCATTCGCGGCAAGATGGAAACGCTGGCGCGAGTCGGCCTTGGTTACGTGAAGGTGGGCCAGCAGGCGACGACCCTTTCGGGTGGCGAGGCGCAGCGGGTGAAGCTGGCCAAGGAACTGTCGAAGCGGGCGACCGGCCGGACGATGTATATCCTCGACGAGCCGACAACGGGTCTGCACTTCGACGATGTGCGGACGCTGATGGAAGTGCTGCAGGAGTTGGTCGACGCGGGCAATACGATTGTCGTGATCGAGCACAATCTGGACGTCATCAAGGTTGCCGACTGGATCGTCGACATGGGCCCGGATGGCGGCGATGGCGGCGGCGAAGTCGTGGCTGTCGGCACGCCGGAAGATGTCGCGAAGAACAAGAAGAGCCATACGGGGCGCTTCCTGGTCGAGACGTTCAAGCGGCAGGAAGAACGCCGGGCGCGTCAGGCGAAGCGGGGCAAGGCCAAGCCGGCTGCGACCAAGGCTGGCGCGAAGGCGAAGAAGCCGACGCAGCAGGCGGCGGAGTAGCCTGCTCTACTTCGCGCGCCCTAATTCGCGACGACGTCCGCGGGGCGGAGGCCCTTGTAGAGGATGGCGCCGAGGGCGATGGACGGGAGGCTGAACAGCGCATTGAGAAACGTGATCAGGGTCAGGACCAGAAGGTAGGGCAGCAGGCTCGCCGAGTCGCCCGCCAGGCTGAAGAACACCGTTGCGATTGTCTCGGCGATGATCGCGTTGACGATGATCACCGGCGCTGCGGTAAGCACGAAGGCCAGCAGCACTCGTGAGACGTTTCCGCCGATCCAGCTCCAGGCCTGGAACAGCATTATCCGCTTCGCGCCGGTCGTTGCGGCGTTGGCCAGGGCGACGAAACCCGTGGCAATGCTGAACACGATCAGGAACAGAAGCGCCATTACGCCGATGCCGACTGGGCCGAGAGCTTCGACAATGGCTTTCAGCATCGCATCCGGATCTGCGGCCAGGGCCTCAAGCGCCTCGGGCGAACTCGCGAGAGAGCGCATCACGGTCGCTGACAGCACCATCATCAGCACAAGGAAAATTGGAATGCTGAGGAGCGTGGCTGAAGCGCCGACGCCGAGAAGGCGCATCTCATCGCGGCCCAGCGTCAGGCCGATCGGCCCGATGAATTCGTCGCGCACGGCCTTTCGCAGGACGGCGGCTGAGAACATCAACCCGCCGATGATCATCGGAATTGCAACGGCGAAATCCAGAACGGCAGCTGAACTGGCTTGCGGTCCGCCCAGCATGGACGTTGCCGCGCGTCCGATCTGGGCAATCACGGCGGTTGCCAGCGCAGCTGGAACGAACATGCGCCAGTTCCGGGCTGCGAACGCCCAGGCCTCGCGCCAAACCCCGATAACAGGAACTTTTCCGGCAGGATTCGCGGACACATGGGCCTCCAAGCAGCACGTGTGGCCGTAGTGGAATTGTGGACGGGCGGCAACCACCGGGCGGTTGACGCCCGTGTTAGCGGCCCATGTCAGCGGCCGAGCGCGAACTCGAAGGTCATGATCTGGACCTGCGGCATGCGGCAGGCGGGCGGCTGGACGGCGCCGTCGATGCGCCAGCGCCAGGAGCGGACGACATCCAGCGTGGCCTCGGCGAAGTCCGGGGCGGGGGCGGCAGCGAGGACGCGGGCGTTGGAGAAGCCGCCATTGGGCTGCACGTCGAGGGCGACGATGACCTCGCCACTGAAATCCTTGAAGCGGGAGACGAACGGGAAGCCGGGGTTCTCTGCGCCGCGCGCCAGCGTGAGGCGGCAGCGGGGGAGCGTGGCGTCTCCCGGGGCGGGAAACAGGAGTTCCGCCATGGAGGGGCTAACCGCGGAGGTCGAGAAGCGGCGGGCGGGAAGCGGGCGGCGGCTGGAGGCGATGGCGCCGTAGACCGCATCGCCCCATGCGACGGCCTCGTGATACTCGGTAGCGAGACGTTCGCGCGTTGTTGCATCCGGCGAGGCGGCGATGAGATCGTGAAGCTCGCCAGCCATGTCGTAGAGGGCGGCGTAGGCATCGACCGATTTCGTGCGCATGAAATTGGAGAGCGTTTGCAGGCGCCGGACATGATAGCGCGCGGGTGATTGCGCGGCGCCGAGATCGTCGAAGAAGCGGACAGCCATGATGGCGGCGGCTTCAGTCTGCGGCCAGTCGCTGGCGGACCAGGCTTCGGCGGCCAGGGCGTGCGCCGCGCGGGCGGAGATGAGATCGCGCCCAGCGATGGTGGCGCGCACGCGCAGCGAATCCATCAGGCGCGCGCGCGAAGTCACCGAGCTGGCAGCGGCGAGGCTCGCCCAGTCGTGCAGCACGCGGGAGATCGCGGGGGTGGGATCAGGCGTTGGCAGGCTGGGCCCCTGCTCCATCAGGAAGCGGGTGTAGACCAGCGCCGACGACGGATCGCCGGCGAGCATGGATATCCATGCGAATTCCCGCGCGACGGCGGCGGTATCGGGCGCGGTACGATCCAGCGTTGGCCATGTCGCGCCAGCTTCCGTAACGGCTGCGCGGTAATCGCCGGATTGAACGGCGGCGTTGAAGGCGCGGATATCGGCATGGGCGGCGGGCGCCATGCTGGCCAGCACAGCGAGCGCGGTGATTGTCCGGAAACGTCGGAACGGCATAGGCGCAATCTACCCTATCCGGCGGCGCGCGCTAACGGGAATCACAGGCCGGGCGGACGGGTCAGAGAATGCGGAAGACGAAGGTCATGATGTAGTTTTCCCGTGCGACGGAGCAGCCGGGCGCCCCGCCGGAGCGCGTGGCTTTAAGGCGCGGAGCAGCGTCTTCCACAGCCCCGGAGAACTGACGTGCGGGAACGGAAGCAAGCGACTCGACATTCGAAATGCGGCCTTCGGCGTCGATGTCCATCTTGACGATGACCGATCCGACAATGCCGCTGAAGGCGCTGGACTGCGGATAGTTGATCGCGCGTTCGTTGATATCGAGATTGCAATAGCTGTCGGCGGTGGGGCCGGGCTCATCCGGGAAGTAGGTGTATTGCGGGCGCGTGAAATCACGGCGCTTGATCTTCATCGGGATGGACGAGCCGATCTGTTCGGCGGAGTCGAAGAACTGATAGGTGGCGTTGCCCCACGCCTCCATATTGAAGCTGAGATTGACGAGCGACTGGCGGCGCTTGGGGTCTTTCGCGGCGTCGATGGCGACAATGATGGCGTCATGTGCGTCCATCATCTGCCCGTAGTCCTGCTGGTCGCGGCCGCCGAGGAAGCCAGCAGCCGCAGCTGTCGAGCGGGCCTCGAGCGCGCGGGGCGCCAGCACTTCGTTGCCGCGCGAGATGATGCGGTAGGCCAGCATGCCGCTCTCGCTTGCGGCGCCGAAGCGGCCTGCGGCCCAGTCGGACTTGTAAAGCGCTTCGGAGGCGAGGAGCGAGGTGGTGTCGAGGCCGGGCGCTGCCTCCCTTACCTTCAGCGATTCCAGCAGGTCCTTGCGCGTGTTGTCATCTGACTTGAGGCGGAAGCTGGCGGCGGACAACAGCACGCGCGACGTGGCGGGCTGGTCGTCCGGCTTGGCCAGCGTGGCGCCGTTGTCCTTCAGGAACTGTCCGAACATCTGCGCGCCGGCAAAGTCGCCGGACACATAGCTCGCGAAGCCGAATTCGCGCGCGAGGACGGCGGTGTCCTGATCCGCCTTGTCCCAGGTCGACCAGATGACTTTCGCTTCGGCGGCGGCGGTCTTGTAGTCACCGGCCTTCACGGCGGCGTTGAAGGCGGCGATGTCGGCGAACGCGGCTGACGGCAGCGACACGGTCGCCAGCGCAATCAGCATGGCCCGCAACAGATGGCGTTTTTGCATGCAACGTCCCCCTCAAGAACGCAGGGAGATTAGCCGACGCGAGGCGCAAGACAATGTGTGCGGCGCAGCAACTCGCTCCGACTCTCAGGGCTTACTGCGGCACGCCCTCGAAACCGAACTGGACGGTTACGGCATGATGGTTGCGGGCGAGCGTGCACGTGCCGGCGTTGGCGCCGGGAAGCGCACCGAAGGTCCATTGGCGGGCGGCCTCAAGAACGGCGTCGTTGAACCCGGAGTCAGGCGGCACGGCGGCGATGATGCGCGGGTTGACTGTCTTGCCCAGCGCATCGATGCCCATGTCCACGATAACCGCACCGGTGGTTGAATCCTTGCGCTCGCGGAACGGGAACTTTACTTCGGGCTTCATTGTGATCGCGCCGGGGCACGGCGGCGCGGCGCCGGGAGCGCCCGGATAGCGAAGCGACATGTCTTCCCGATGCTGAGCGTCCGCAAGTGGATAAGGGGTGCGGGAGCCGCGGAGAACGGACTCCATCACAACGCGCCACGCCCACGCCTGATCGTGCAGCTCGAACAACTGGTCGCGGAGATCGGCCCAGGCTGGGTTCATGGCTTCGCTGTGGAGCGCCTGATCGAGCTGGATCATCGTCAGGTAGGGCTTTGCTTCGCGCTTCTCGCCGAAGGCATTGATGATGGCGATGAGTTCGGCGTGCCGCTGCTTCACCAGCGACGCGCGACGGCCGCGCAGGTCGTCAACGATGGTCATCGCGGCTTCATCGCCCGTGGCGGCGAGTTCGTTCGCGGCAGCGAGAGCGACAAGATCAACGCCCGGACCTGCCGCGCTGGCCCGCAGGGCGGCGATGAATACTGCGCGGGTTTCCGGCGTATCGTTGAGACTGAAGCCGGCCCACGTGTGAAGGACGTTCGTGGTGAGAGGCGTCGTGTCGTTGAGCCCGGGCGTGCTGGTGAGGAAGGTGGTGTAGGTGTTGGCGTCGACCGGGCGGTTGGCCAGCATCGCCATCCATGCGAATTCGCGGGCGATGATGGCGATTTCGGGCCGCTTGCGGTCGATGGTTCCCCATGTGGAGCAGGCGGCCTTGGCCGCAGCCTGGAAGTCGCTCTGCTGGACGGCGCGGTTGAAGGCGGGGAGATCGGCGTAGGCGGAGGCCACAACGGCAAGAGTTGCGACCAAGCAGGCTGCCAGATTCCTGAAAACAGGCATGTTTCGTCCCCCCTCGCAAAGTGGCTGCAGGTTAGCCTATATCGCCCCCATGACAATCGAACCCATACACATCATCGGCGGCGGCATGGCGGGCTCGGAGGCGGCCTGGCAGGCAGCGAGCCTTGGCGTGCCCGTGGTGATCCACGAGATGCGGCCGGTGCGGAAGACGGATGCTCACCATACGGACGGGTTGGCGGAGCTGGTGTGCTCCAACTCGTTCCGGTCGGATGACTGGGAGTACAATGCTGTCGGGCTGCTGCACGAGGAGATGCGGCGCGCGGGTGGCCTGATCATCTCGATGGGCGACCGGCATCGCGTGCCGGCGGGATCGGCGCTGGCGGTGGATCGGGATGGGTTCTCGGCGGACGTTACCGCCGCGCTGAAAACGCATCCGCTGGTGACGATCGAGCGTGGCGAAGTGGATGGATGGCCGCCGGAAGCGTGGGGCAGCGTGATCATCGCGACGGGGCCGCTGACGTCTGACAATCTCGCGAAGGCGATCCTGAGCAAGACGGGCGAGGACTCGCTGGCGTTCTTCGACGCTATCGCGCCGATCGTGCATTTTGAATCGATCGACATGAGCAAGGCGTGGAAGCAGTCGCGCTACGACAAGCCCGGGCCGGGCGGCGATGGCGCCGAGGCGTACATCAACTGTCCGATGAGCAAGGAGCAGTATGAGGCGTTTCTTGCGGCGCTGATGGCGGCGCCGAAGACAGAGTTCAAGGAGTGGGAGGGCACGCCCTACTTCGAAGGCTGCCTGCCGATCGAGGTGATGGCGGAGCGCGGGGCGGAGACGCTGCGCTTCGGGCCGATGAAGCCTGTGGGGCTGACCAACGCGAACAATCCGACGGTGAAGCCGTGGGCAGTTGTGCAGCTGCGCCAGGATAACAAGCTTGGCACGCTGTGGAACATGGTGGGCTTCCAGACCAAGCTGAAGCATGGGGCGCAAACCGATGTGTTCCGGATGATCCCGGGACTGGAAGATGCGCAGTTCGCGCGACTGGGTGGCATTCACCGCAACACGTTCATCAACTCCCCTGCCCTGCTCGATGGCCAGCTGCGGCTGAAGGCGGATCCCCGCGTGCGGTTCGCAGGTCAGGTGACGGGCGTGGAAGGCTATGTCGAGAGCGCCGCCATGGGTCTGGTGGCGGGTCGCATGGCGGCGGCGGAACGGCTGGGCCGGACGGTTGAGGCGCCGCCGGTGACGACGGCGCTGGGCGCCTTGGTGGCGCACATCACGGGCGGGCATGTCGCCGGGCAGATCGAGGACTCCACGGCGCGGTCGTTCCAGCCGATGAACGTGAACTACGGCTTGTTCCCGGATATCGGGCCGATCGAGTTCAAGGGCCCCGACGGCAAGAAACTCAAAGGCGCGGACAAGGGACGTGCGCGCAAGCGGGAAATATCGCTGCGCGCGTTGAACGATATCGAGGGATGGCTGCGCCAGCAGGTGGCTGCCGAGCCTGTCCGGAGCTAGGCTGCGGACTGAATCGGAGACCACGATGGGCCGCAAGAATCTTACGCCGAAGGAACATCTCGGCCGGAAGCTGGGCCGCTCCTCCGTGTCGATCAGCCAGCAGCTGGCGCGGTTGACGGCGGGAGCCGTAGCGAGTGCGCCGCCTGCGGCGGAAGTTGCGGCGGCGGGATATTATCCCGAGGCAGCCGCAGACGCGGAAGCGTCGGTGGTCGAAGACCTGGCGGTCTATCAGGGCGCCGATGTGCTGTTCTCGCAGGGGCGCGAGGGACCGATCACGGCGCTGGCGATCATCCTGATCCCCGAGGAGAACCGGCAGAACCGGCGCATTGCGGCGCTGGCCGCGAATTTCGGGTTCGTGGCTTACTTGTCGAAGCGCAAGAAGATCGCGGTGGTGGTGCCGGAGGGGTATGTCACCGACTTCGCATCGATCCCAGGATTTGCGCAGGGGATCATCTCGCCGTTCGGGCGGCATTCGGAAGCGGCGGTGGTGCACGACTGGCTCTATACGCTGGGCACGCCGGGCGACGAGACGGGTCGCAGGCTGGCGGACCGGACATTTCGGCGCGCGCTGCATCTGGTCGGCGTGGGATTCGTGCGGCGCTACATCATGTACGCTGCCGTGCGGATGGGCGGGAAAAGCGGCTATGGGCTGGATTCGGATTACGACTTTCGCGATCTCGTCGAACTGAAGCGGCGCAACCCGCTGCCTGACCGGAAGGCGTTTGCCTACACCTGGAAGGAATTCGACGAGCCCAAGCCTGCGCGTGGCAAGGGCGGAAAGAAGGCTGCGCCAGAGCCGGAGGTCGCGATGGCGGCGCCTACGGAGGCGGAAGCCAAGGCCGAGGCGCGGGACACAATGGTGGCGACGGAAACCCGCTAGTCGATCTTCTCGCCGCGCATCTGCTTTATGAAGGCTTCGCGGCCTTTCATCGCCTGCATCGACTTGTCGAAATCGCTGTCGAACTTGAAGGCGTTCGAGTTGGTGATGATGCCGTAGACGGCGCGGAACAGGATCAGCGCGAGGACGCCGATCATGGGCTGGCCCAGCGCGAACAGTGCGAAGGCGCCACCGAAGATCGCAAGGTGCAGGACGATGATGCGGCCGTACGGCGCAAACATCTCGGCCATCGGGTTGGTCTCTTTCCATTCACCCTTGATGCCGAATTCCCAGATCATCACGATCAACTGGAAAGCGATGATCGCGTAGATGAAAAGATCCATGTGCGGCGCGCTGGTGAGGCCGTACTGGAACATGGCGAACACATCCATCATGATCGGCGGCTGTTCGGTCATCGTGCCATTGCCGAACGAAATGAAGACCATCAGGAATGTTCCGTGGACGGCACAGAACAGGCCGTAGTGAAACACGAAGAACACCGACATGAAGGCGCCGAGGAGAACCCCGGCCGTGCCGAATGTGGCGCCGGAGATGAAAATGCGCGGGACCGTCAACACGCCTGCGATGATGTTTTCCATCCAGTAGAGCATCACCAGCGGGACAGCATTCCAGCCGAAGGCGAAGACGCCATAGATCGGGAACAGGTCGACCGCGAGTCCGACAAGGACCAGCGGTTGTGTGAGCGCACGCCCCCAGCTGGCCAGATTGAAAAGGTTGTTCACTGGGCCGCCCCCGGCGCGATTCGTCTAAGGCCAACAAACAGGCTCGTGGGGCGTTTGGCCAGCCCTGCTAGAGCTTCCGGCTGAGCGAGGCGCGGAACATGCGCCAGCGGCGCTGGAACGGTGTCGCCCCCTCGCCCGGCAGGCTGAGGTGGAGGAGCGCGGGCCAGAGGACGGACGGAACCTGTCGCGCGGCCTTGGTCGCGGCCGTCCAGCGGCTGCCTGCATCGGCTAGGTCTGCGGCCACCGCGATGCGGGCTTCGCCGACAGCGGCGAGCGCTGCGAGATGCTGGGGCGATGCAGCGGGATCGAGAGCGAGGCCAGCCAGCTTCATCATGGCGCCTTCGACGGCGAGGTGACGGGTTTCGTGGTCGCCGCCGGGCTGGTGACCGCCCGCATGCAGGTGGTCGTCGAGGATGTCGTCGAAGCGGTCGATCAGGGCGTTCACCGGGGCGATAAGATCGGGTCGCATCCGGGTGATGCGGGCCAGTTCCTCGGCGAGGTCGTGGCGGCGGACGGGGCCCGGCCCGGCGATCTGGCCGACCGTCTCGCGCCACCATTGGAGGCGGATCTTGCCCAGCATGGCCTCGCTGGTGTGCAGGGTGCGGTGGAGCTCCTGATTCAGCAGGTAAAGCGCCACAAGCCGCTCCCTGCCCTCCCTGGGGGCATAGCGGGTGGCCAGCCAGCGATCCTCGTCCGTCCGCTTCAGGCGGGCGTCAAAATCGTCAGTGCTTGCAAGACTTGGCGGATTGGCCGTATCGCTCATGTTCAAAATCAGAAAAACGGCCCTATCTCAGGGGCTGCACAGCCAGAAACGACATAACAGAACAGAGAGGGTATCTCATGGCTTTCACGCTTCCCGCCCTGCCGTATGCACGCGACGCGCTTGCGCCGCACATCTCGGAGAACACCCTGAACTTCCACTATGGCAAGCACCATCAGGCCTATGTGGACAATCTGAACAAGCTGGTCGCCGGTACGCCGCTGGAGAACGCATCCCTCGAGGAAGTCGTCAAGCAGAGCTGGACCGACAAGAAGGCCGCGATCTTCAACAATTCGGGCCAGGTCTGGAACCACACCTTCTACTGGCACTCGATGAAGCCCGGTGGCGGCGGCGCCCCGACCGGTCTGGTCGCCGACCGGATCAACAAGGATTTCGGCTCGCTGGACGAGTTCAAGCGCCTGTTTGCGGAAGCCGGCGCGACGCAGTTCGGCTCGGGCTGGGCCTGGCTGATCCTCAAGGACGGCAAGCTGGCCGTCACCAAGACGCCGAACGCGGAAACGCCGCTGACGGACAACGGGGTTACCCCGCTGCTAACCATGGACGTCTGGGAGCACGCCTACTACCTCGACACCCAGAACGCCCGCCCGAAATACATCGAAACCTTCATCAGCCAGCTGGTGAACTGGGACTTCGCAAACCAGCTCCTGTCGGACGCGAAATAGTCCTGACGGGCTGATGAAACGGCTGATTTCAGGCGCGGTGCAACGGATTGCATCGCGCCGGTTAGCTGTTTTGAGACTCTTCCGTGTCGTATTCTTGCCATGTGCCGGCGGCCTCCTGTCGCGGGGCGAGCAGGTATATCGGCGCGATGATTCCCAGCGTTCCGGAGATGGCAGGCGACACGACGCGGCGGGCGCCCGCTGCGAGCGCCAGCCTGCTGGAAGCCGCCATCGAGCGCGGCGGCCTGCACCCCTTCTTCCACGGCAAGGTTTCACTGGCGACGCGCCGCATTGTCGGCGCCGAGGCGCTCGCGCGTATCGCAACGCCGACATCCGGGCTCGTTTCGCCCGCGGCCTATGTAGAGCTGGCCGAGCGTAGCCAGCGCATCGACGCGCTGACATTCGTGATGGCGCGACAGGTGGCGAAGCATGTCGCCGAATTCGACGGCCTGCCCTGCTCCATCAACATCAGCCCATTGTCGCTGGAGCGCGTGGAGTTCGCGGACCAGATGGCGGTGGCGATCACTGAGGCTGGCCTCGGCTGCGGCCAGTTCACGCTTGAGGTGACGGAATCGCGCGTGCTGGAGTATGGCGCGCATGCGTTCGAAACGATGACGCGGCTGCGCGCGCACGGCTTTGGACTGGCGATCGACGACTTTGGCGCTGGGCCGAGCAATATCGACCGGCTGCGCAACTACCCCTTCACCGAAGTGAAGATCGACCCGGGGTTCACGCGCCTGGCGATGGACGAGGCGTATGCGAAGGCGGCCCTGGTGAGCTGCGTGCGGCTGGCGCGGGATTATGGCCTGCGGGTTGTCGCTGAAGGCGTCGAGACGCAGGAGATGTGGGATCTCATGACCTGGCTGAAGGTCGATGAGGCGCAGGGCTTCCTGCTGCACAGGCCGATGCAGCCGGCAGATTTCCGGGACTTGCTGAAGAAGGGCTGATGCCTGGCTTCACGCCCTGCCAACTTTGGGCGGGGCGCCTTGCCGAGCGGGCGGGAGCGGTCTTCTATCGGGGTCAAACCCGAGGGACGCGCCATGGCCGAAGCCGCTTACAAGACCATCACCGTGAAGCCGCTGGCGCCGCATCTGGGGGCGGAGATCCACGGGCTCGACCTGTCGCAGCCGATGAGCAATGCGCAGTTCGACGACCTGCACACGGCCTTCCTCAAGCATCACGTGATCTTCTTCCGCGACCAGACGCTGACGCCTGAGCAGCATCTGGCGTTCGGGCGGCGGTGGGGCACGCTGAACATCCACCCTTATGTGAAGAGCATGGCGGGGCATCCGGAGATCCTGGAGATCATCAAGGAGCCGACCGAGCGGATCAATTTCGGCGGCGGCTGGCATTCTGACATGAGCTTTCTGGAGGTGCCGGCGCTGGGGTCGATCCTGCATGCGATCGAGGTGCCTGAGGTGGGCGGCGATACACTGTTCGCGAGCCAGTATGCGGCGTGGGATGCGCTGTCGCCGGGACTGAAGGCGACGCTGGAAGGTCTGCGCGCGATCCATTCGGCGGCGGAGGAGTATGGCGCGGGCGGCGCGTCCTCGAAGAAGCGGGCCTCGATGGATTCCGAAGTCGTGGGCGACGAGGTGCCGGAGTACGAGCATCCGGTTGTGCGCACGCATCCGGAGACGGGGCGCAAGGGGCTCTACATCAACCCGGCATTCACGCTGCGTTTCGCGGGGTGGACGAAGAAGGAGAGCCGGCCACTGCTGGAGTATCTCTTCGAGGTGTGCCGACGTGAAGTCTACACCTGCCGCTTCCGCTGGCAGCCGGGCTCGATTGCGATGTGGGACAATCGCTGCGTCTGGCATTACGCGCTGAACGACTATCACGGCGCACGGCGGCATATGCGGCGCGTGACGGTGAACGGAGATGTGGTGCGCTGATGCGCCTTGCGCTCGTCGCCTGCGTAGCAGCGCTGCTGTCTTCCGCGCCGGGGTTCGCCCAGGAAGACGACTACGTTCCGTCGCGCGCATCCGACGGGCATGCGGATATTGGCGGCGTGTGGAGCAATGGCGGGGTACGGGTCAATATCTCGCAGATCGTCGACGGCGCTGTTCAGCGCGTGCCGTTTGAAAATCCTATCGAGGATCTTCTGCCCTTGCGCGATCGCGCGACCGCGCTCGCGTGGCGTCAGAAGTACGGAAACTACATGAACGGGAAGCCGCAGCCCGATTTCACGGAGGGCGTCGACAGCCTGCCCAATCGCGATCGGTGCCTGATGGCCGCCAACGCGGCCGCGCCGCCGATGACGAGCCAGGGCTATAACGACGCCTACGAGATCGTGCAGACGCCCGGTCATGTCATGATTTCCGTGGAGATGATGGACGAGACGCGGATCGTGCCGGTTTTTGGCAGCGCGCGGGAAGCATCGGAAGCGCATGGGCCGCGCGTGCTGCAGCGATGGACCGGAGACAGCGTCGGCTGGTGGGAGGGCGATACGTTCGTGGTGGAG
>JAOATF010000123.1 GCA_030158285.1 Hyphomonadaceae bacterium | reverse complement strand
CCAAGACGACAGCGAACCTCCATGCCGCACGGCAGTGGAGCTTTTGGTGTTTGTGAGCCCGCGCTCGTCCTTCGACGGGCGCTCCCTGAGTTCAGCGCAGGCAGTCAGGTAGCGCTCATGCTGAGCCGGCCGAAGGCCGTCCCCTCATCCTGAGCCTGTCGAAGGACGAAGCACGCGCGCGCGTGCGCCTACTGCCCGACCAGCCGCTGCAGCGCGCCCAGCAGGCCCTCGAACTTCAGGCCGGCATCCGTCACCGCCAGCGCATAGGCCGGACCGGCGCCCGACGCCTTGGGCTGGTGGCGGATCGTGCCGTCGGTGATCGAGAAATCGCCCGGGCCATAGGTCGCCAGCCCGTCAGCGTATTCGCCGTGCACGCACAGCGTCAGCTCGCGGCCCTTGTGCGTGTGCCAGGGCACCGCCTTGCCGGCATCGAGCCGGATGATCTCCAGCTTCAGCCCGCCCTCGCGCGACAGGTCGAGGCGGCGGATGCCGGGGCCCGATACGCCCCACCCCTGCTTGCCCTCCGCCTCGCGCACCCTCTCGCGCAGCGCCACAGGCAGTCCGGAAAGCTCGGGATAGACCAGCGTGCGCGGCGCCTTGCTCCCGCCCCGCTCGATCGCGGCAAACACCATGTCGAGCGCCTGCGGCGACATCGCCGCCGGCGTCTCCGCCTCAAGGGCTGCGCCCGCCAGCGCCTCGCCCTCGTGCTCGCTGATGCCCCTCATCTCCATGAGGGTATCGATGAACAGGCCAAGCGCCGGATGCGCGCGGCCAGAGGCCAGCGCGGCGCGCGTTGCGTCATCAAGCTCCTGTTCCCGGCTAACCCTGATCATCGCTCAATCCGTCAGTCCGTCCTGCCCCTGCAACCGCACAATACGCGCCATCCGCGAGAGCGGATCAGCGCCCAGATCACCCATCATCGCCCAGCCGCGCCTTCATCTTCGCAAACGCCAGCCTTATCCGCGATTTCACCGTCCCCAGCGGCACATCCAGCTTGTCCGCAATCTCCCGGTGCGACAGGCCGTCATAGAAAGCCAGCCGCAGCAGGCTCAGCTGCTCCTCCGGCAAATCCCTCATCGCCGCACGGACTCTCGCCTCCGTCTCCAGCGCCTCGACTTGTGCATCCGGCGCGGCCACGCCCGCAGGCAGGATCATCTCCTCCTCGGGATCGAGTTCAGGCCGCTTGGCCCGCCGGAAGAGGTCGATCCGGCGATTGCGCGCCACCCGGAAGATCCAGGTCGAGACCGAGGCCTGCGCGCGATCGAACAGCGCCGCCTTGCGCCAGACCGTCACCATCACGTCCTGCGCGATCTCCTCGGCCTGCGCATTATCCGCGCCCAGCCGCATCAGGTAGGATTTCACCCGCGGCGCATAGTAGGCGAACAGTTCGGAATAGGCGGCGCGATCCTGCCGCTCGGCCACCCGCACCAGCAGGTCGGCAAAGCGCGTGCGCTCGGCCTCGCCCAGCGTATCGCTGGCCGCCTTGCCCTGCTCCCTGATGCCGTCGTCGGATCGCATGGTTCCGCCAGCCGCCCGCGCCGATCGCGGACCAGAGGCCTTGTACGCACGGCGCGCCGCCAAGGTGAAGCCGCAGAGATGAGAGATTTAATCCGCGTCCGGAGAAGGGTCTGTGTCCTCCTCCACCGTCTCCACCCGCGGACCCTTCCCGAACAGGTCCATCTGGTTGGGGTCGCCGGCCTTGCGCTTGCGCTTGCCCCGCACGCCGGCCTTGGCGAAATAGAGATCGTCGGTGTGGTCCTCGGCAGGTTCCGCCGCCTTCGGCGCAGCCCGCGGCGGCGCCAGCGGCGGGGCCGCCTCCGCGCCAGGCTTCCAGTAGGTGACCGCAATCACCGGCTGGCCCTTGGCGTCTTCGTAAAGTTGCACAAAGCCCCGCGCCACGCCGGCATCCGCCTTGCCCTGCAGCGCCTCGCGCTCGGACGGCAGCGGCCGCAGCCAGTCCGTCACCAGCGCCACCGGCCCGTTCACCAGCTCCCGCGCCTCGGCAACCGTGCGCGCGCCGCCCTCGGTCTCGAGGGCTTCACGCGGGCTGGGAGCAATGGGGAAAAGCAGAGGCATGGAAATCCGGATACTGAATGCTTAGTCGATGGCGGGTTCGTATGCCGCCGGACCGGCAGGGACGCCAGCCCGCATCAGCCGCGCCGCCGCCAGTCGCGCGAACGACAGCGTCACCGCCTTGCGCCGCGCCGCATTGAGCGGGGTCACGGCGCTCTCGCGCAGCACCGCCCCGCCAAACCCGTCGCACACCATGAGGCCCACCTCCTCCGGTATCAGCGCCTTTGGAAAATCGCAGTCCACGGCGAAATAGAACCTGTCGCTGTAGGGCGCATATTCCGGCCACTTAACGTCGGTCTTGAAATCCTGCTGGCACGACTTCACTTCCACGATGACGATCTCGCCCTTCGGGCCCACCGCCATCACATCCGCCCGCCGCCCGTTCGCCAGCGTCACTTCTGTCAGCGAGGCGAGCCCCAGCTCGGCAAACATCCGCTGCACGCCGCGCACGATCTCTGCGGCCCGTCCGTTCGGCACGGGGTCGCCAAAATTGTTCGCGATGAGAGAAACGGTGGACATCGTCGGCGCGGGAGTTCCTGTTAGGTTCTCCTTATCGCG
>JAOATF010000122.1 GCA_030158285.1 Hyphomonadaceae bacterium | reverse complement strand
CGACCCCGCGCTGTTTGAACAGTGATCAGCTGCCCTCCTGCGGGGTCGACGGGGAGGAGTATAAGCCCGCGGCTGATGCCATGGAATCCAAAGCTCTGTTTCCCTCATCTTTTGGAGCCAGGTGCTTGAGATCATTGGAAACAGGCGCCTCTGTTTCCCTTGGATTTGTACAGCGAGTTTCCCTCGTTTTCGGCGTGTGTGGCGCGGGTGGCAACTTCAAGCGGGGTCATTCTCGGGCTTGTCCCGAGAATCGCGGTTGCTGGTTCGGTGGGAATGTTTGCTGCCCCGCACTGGAGGCAACCGAGACCCTCGGCACAAGGCCGAGGGTGACCTCATCGAGAGGGCGGCTAAGGGGAGGGATTCGCTGCTTCGCAGCGACTGCCGGGTGGAGCGCGTCAGCGCGCGATCCTAGGCGCGCGTGTCTTCTTCGAAGAACTTTTTGACCTTCTTGAAGAAGCCCTGGCTCTCCGGGTGGCATTTGCCGCTCGGGCAGCATTCCTGGGCGAACTGCTGGAGCAGTTCCTTCTGCTTCGCCGTGAGGTTGGTGGGCGTCTCGACGAAGAGTTCGACGACCATGTCGCCATTGGCGCCGCCGCGCAGGTTGGGCATGCCCTTGGTCTTGAGGCGCATGCGCTTGCCGGTCTGCGCGCCTTCGGGGATCGAGACGCGCATCTTGCCGCCGTCGATCGTGGGCATTTCGATTTCACCGCCGAGGGCCGCCGTGCACATCGGCACGGGCGTGCGGGCGAACAGCGTCTGGCCGTCGCGCTCGAAGATGTCGTGCTCCTTCACGGAGACGAAGATGTAGAGGTCGCCCTTCGGGCCGTTCTTCATGCCCGGCTCGCCTTCGCCGGAGAGGCGGATGCGCTGGCCGTCTTCGATGCCGGCCGGGATGGTGACGTTGAGTGTGCGATCCTTGCGCACGGCGCCACGGCCGCCGCACGTACGGCACGGCGTCTTGATGACTTGTCCAGACCCCTGGCAGCGACCGCAGGTGCGCTCCATGGTGAAGAAGCCCTGGCTCATGCGTACGCGGCCGTGGCCCTGGCAGGTGGTGCAGGTTTCCGGCTGCGTGCCGGGCTCGGCGCCATTGCCGCTGCAGCCCGTGCAGGCTTCGGTGGTCGGCACCGAAATCTCGGCCGACTTGCCGTGGAAGGCTTCCTCGAGGGTGATCTCGTAATCATAGCGCAGGTCTGCGCCGCGGGCAGGGCCGCCACGGTTCTGGCGCTGCTGGCCGCCGAAGAATTCGGAGAAGACGTCGCCGAACACGTCGCGGAAGATGTCTTCAGGGCGGCCTTGTGCGCCACCGGCGCCGCCGCCATTGCCCGCAAGACCGGCCTTGCCGAAGCGATCATAGATCTGGCGCTTCTGCGGGTCGTTGAGGACCTCGTACGCCTCGGACATTTCCTTGAACTTCGCCTCCGAGTCCTTGCAGCCCGGATTGCGATCCGGGTGGTACTCCATCGCCTTCTTGCGGAAGGCGGATTTGAGGACCTTCTCGTCGGCGTCCTTCGCGACACCGAGTACATCGTAATACGAGCGCTCGCTCATCGTGACGTCCGCACCAAAACCAAGACGCGCATACCAGTCCGCCTCACGCTCAAACCTGCTTCGCCATTAACCGTTCTCGCAGGCGAACCTTAGCAACCCTTGAAACCAGCCCTGACCTTGTAACCGGCATGGGCGCTGAAACTAGATGGGCCATGACTGGCGGGGATTAAAGCCCCTGCACAGTCATGGCCCAGCTGATTCTTCAACGTATGTGGCCCTGAAGCGACCGTTTATCCGGCGTTCCGCTTGTCGTCCTTGACCTCTTCGAAGTCGGCGTCGACGACGTCGTCGCCGCCGGCCCCAGCGGAACCCCCAGCGTCAGGCCCGCCTTCGGCCTGGCCCTTGGCGTAGATTTCCTCGCCCATTTTCATGGCGATGCCGGCAAGCGCCTGGCTCTTGGTCTTGATCGCGGCGGCGTCGTCTTTCTCAAGGGCGCCCTTGAGGTCGGCGATGGCGCCTTCGATCTCGGACTTGAGCTGGGCGCTGATCGCGCCGCCATGCTCGACGAGCTGTTTCTCGGTGGCGTGGACAAGGCCTTCGGCCTGGTTCTTCGCTTCGACCGCTTCGCGGCGCGCCTTGTCGACGGAGGCGTTGGCTTCGGCGTCCTTCACCATCTGCTGGATCTCGGCCTCGGTCAGGCCGCCATTCGACTGGATGGTGATCTTCTGCTCTTTGTTCGTCGCCTTGTCCTTGGCCGACACGTTGACGATGCCGTTGGCGTCGATGTCGAAGGTGACTTCGACCTGCGGCACGCCGCGCGGCGCCGGCGGGATGCCTTCAAGGTTGAAGTTGCCCATCAGCTTGTTGTCGGCGGCCATTTCCCGCTCGCCCTGAAGGACGCGGATGGTGACTGCGGATTGGTTGTCGTCGGCGGTCGAGAAGACTTGTGACTTCTTGGTCGGGATCGTGGTGTTGCGATCGATGAGGCGCGTGAACACGCCGCCCAGCGTTTCGATGCCGAGCGAGAGCGGGGTCACGTCGAGCAGCACGACGTCTTTCACGTCGCCCTGCAGCACGCCGCCCTGGATGGCCGCGCCGACGGCGACGACTTCATCCGGGTTGACGCCCTTGTGCGGCTCCTTGC
>JAOATF010000121.1 GCA_030158285.1 Hyphomonadaceae bacterium | reverse complement strand
GCGTTCTTCACGCGCATGACGGAGGGGGTCTCGCGTTCAGCGCACGCGGCCCGCCACCCTATTCCCTATTGCCTATTCCCCACTGCCTCAGCGCGCAGCGCGCCTGAGACCGCACCCGCATGCCTCAAACAGCGATATCGAACTCGTCGAGATCGAAGTCGCCATCGTCCAGCGGCGTCGGGCTTTCTGCAGCTGACGGACGTGCATGCCGCGCGATCGCCTCGAACAGCGTCTCGCGCACGATCGGCTTGGCGACATGGTCGTCCGCGCCGGCTTCCTTGGCCTCGGTGACGTGCTCGTCCGTCGCGTTGGCGGAGACCGCCAGCATCGGCGTCGGCACGCGGCCCTGGTCTTTCTCCCACGCGCGGATCGCGCGCATCGCCGCAAGGCCGCCCATGATCGGCATCTGCAGGTCCATCAGGACGAGGTCGAACTTCATGGTCGAGAATTTCTCGACCGCTTCCTTGCCGTTCTCGGCAAACGTGATGTGCACGCCGCTCTGCGCCAGCAGCAGTTCCACGACGCGGCGGTTCATCGGATTGTCTTCGGCCACCAGCAGGCGGAGATTTTCGATCGCCGTCTCGGTATCGAAATCCTCGACCGCCACCGCCGTGATCGCGCCCAGCGCCGCAATGCGATCGCGCGAAATCGGCGCCAGCACTTCGAACGAGGAACCTTCGCCCTCCTTCGAAACCGCCCGCACCGTGCCGTTCATCATCTCGACGAGGCGCTTCACGATCGACAGGCCAAGCCCAAGGCCGCCGAACCGCCGCGAGGTCGAAATATCGGCCTGCTCGAACCGCTCGAAAATCCGCTCGGCCATTTCCGGCGCGAAGCCGACGCCCGAATCCGTCACCACAAGGCGCAGCTGCGTCTTGCCCTCCGGCAATTCCTCGACGCCCGCCGAGACGCTGATATTGCCCTGCTCGGTGAACTTCACGGCGTTGTTGAGCAGGTTGCCAAGAACCTGTCCGATCCGCACCGGATCGCCACGGAACACGCCATCGCAGCTCGCGGAAATGAACGTCTCGAACCGCAGCCCCTTGGCCTCGGCCCGCGTCCGCGCCGCTTCACACGTATTGCGCAGCGCTTCCTCAAGCTCGAACGGACGCACATCGAACTGGATCTCGTCGCCCTCGAGCCGCGAGAATTCGACAAGGTCGTCCATCACGCGCAGCAGCGTGCGGCCCGATGTCGAGATCAGGCGCACCATCTCGCCCTGCCGCTCGTCCAGCGGCGTGCGGGCGAGCACTTCGGAAACCGCCAGAACGCCGTTCAGCGGCGTGCGGATCTCGTGGCTCATGTTGGACAGGAAGTCGGACTTCGCCGCCGCCGCCACCAGCGCGCGCTGCTCGGCTTCCATCGCCATCAGCTCGATATGCTTGCGGGCGGTGATGTCCTGGATCACGGCAAAAGCGCGCGCGGGCGATCCCTTCACCGTCTTGAGGATACGGATCGAGGCGGCATGCCAGACTTCGTGCCCTTCCGGGAACACGACGCGATACTCGGCCGTATACGGCACGCCACCGGCCAGGTGGGTGCGCCACTTGTTACTCATCATCTCGCGGTCGGCGGGATGGATGAAAGCGTCGCCGCCGGTCAGCGAGTCGAAGGTCGGCTTCTGCGGGAAGAAGTGCTTCCAGTCGCCCTCGAGATACGTCTCGCGCATCTCGAAATCGAGTTCCCAGATCATCATCTGGGTGATCGACATGCCGAAGGAGAGACGTTCTTTCGAGGATTCAATCTCGTGCTGCGCCCGCACGAACTTGGTGACGTCCTCGTGCACGGAGATCAGGCCGCCGATCTCGCCATCGCCATCATACCACGGCGCGGACGACCATTTCAGCCAGCGCTCGCGACCATTGCTCCCCGTATACGGGTCGCGGTCATGACTCATCGACTCGCCACGCAGCACCTGCCGGTGCATCGCACGCCACTTCTCCGGCACCCACGGCAGCACGTCGTAGATGTTGCGCCCCAGAACGTCTTCTGCGGTCAGCTTGTGCTCGGCGGTCCAGCTCGCGCTGGCCATCATGATGCGCATGTCCTTGTCGCACATCGCGATCGGCATCGGCGCGGCCTGCACGAAGCGGCGCACGGTGGAATCGGCGTTCAACGCCGCCTGCAGCGCCGTGTGGCCGTCCGTCTTGTCGACGATCACGCCATGCATGGCCTCAACCTGCCCACGCGCATCGATCGACGCGGCGCCGGCAACGCGGATCAGGCGCGTCGTGCCATCGGCCCGGCGCACGCGGAACGTATGCTTGATCGGCTTGCGCTTCTCGAACGCTTCACGCGCCAGATCGACCGCGATCTTGCGATCCTCCGGCAGGATCATCTCGACCAGATCGGTCATCACCAGCGGCGGCGCCGCCGGATCGAGACCGAGAATGCGCGAAGCGCCCATCGTGCACTGCAGCTTGAAATCGCGGCCCGCGCGCCAATGTCCAATGTCGCCGACCTGCTCCACCGCATCGCGCGCCGCAGACGTTTCCTGCCGCTCGCGTTCCAGCAAGTCCTGCCGCGTCACATCGCGGCCAACGAACGAGATCAGTCCTTCTGGTCCCAGCCACGACAGTTCGGCGTCGATCAGTCGCGTCTCATGTCCGATGCGGAAGCGCAGCTGCATGTTGCGCGTCGGTGTCTTCTCGCCCAGCGTGCGCAGGCTCTCACGCACGGCTTCGCGGCGCTCCTGCTCGACATAGGCGATGATGGAGGCGTCATGCGCTCCGCCGGCCGGACCGGTCAGGCGACGATAAGCGATGTTGGCGCGAACGACGCGGCCATCCTGATCGATCAGGGCAAAGGCTTCGGTCACGGCATTCAGGAAATGCTCGGTCGCGCTGGCAAAGCAGCGTTCGATCACTTCGGGCGGCGATGCCGATCCCATGGGAAGTGGTGCGGACGTCATCTACGCGACAAGCCTGCTCTACGTTTGATACCGTTCTCGCGCGGCAACAGTTAACAAACCCGTAGAGTTCCTCCGGTCCCCACGGCTTTTTAGTCGCGATTTCAGGCTGAATCGGCCGTTCAGGCGTGCTTAACCGGGTTCCATCGCAAGGGCCTTCCGGGCTTCGTCGATCCGCCCCATATGCGACTCGAAGGGCGCCCAGTCGTCGCGCTCGGCAATGTGCGACCAGAGTTCTTCGACCTCCTCGATCAGCAGGCTCGCCGGGCGTTGCGCGCTGAAATAGGGATGCGCCAACCGTTCCGGCCGCTCCGGCCGATGCGCCAGCAAGGCCGCCCGAACCGGCGCGAAGTCCGGCCCGTCATAGACTTTCGCCAGCGGGCTCTGCCCCGCCCGGTCCACGCTGGCCTCCCCGCCAAACCAGTCGAAGAACACCTGGGGCCAGACTGCCCGTGTGGTCCCCATCCAGCCGAACAGCGCCTTCAGCAGCTCCAGCGCCTGCTCTTCGCCCGCCGACTGCAGACCCAGCACGGCGAGGACCCGGCGCGGGAAAGCCGCCCGGTAGAGCTGTTCATACCGGCCCAGTTCGGCCTCCAGCGCCGGAACGTCCGCCAGCAGGGTCAGGCATTGCGCCAGCTGACCGAGATTCCACAACACGGCAGAAGGCTGTCGGCCGAACGCATAGAGCCCGGTCTGGTCGAAATACGCGGCGGTGAAGCTCGGGTCGGAATACGGCAGGAAGCGCCACGGCCCGTAGTCGAAACTCTCCCCCGTCACCACCATGTTGTCGGAGTTGAGCACGCCGTGGACGAACCCCGCGGCCATCCATGACGCCGCCAGCTCCGCCGTCACCGCCACCGTCTCGCGTAACAGGCCTACCGCCGACGACACCATGTCAGGCCCGGCCGCCGCCGGATGGAAATGGCGTACGCAATACTCAACCAGCCGCGCCATGCCCTCGGCATCGCCCGTATGCGCCAGCCGCTGGAATGTGCCGAACCGCACATGGCTGTGCGAAAGCCGCACCAGCACGGAGGATCGCGTCGGCGAAGGCTCATCGTTGCGCGCGAGGTGTTCGCCCGTCTCGATCAGCGAGAACGCTTTCGACGTGTAGACGCCCAGCGCCTCCAGCATCGATGCCGCCATGATCTCGCGCACGCCGCCCTTCAGCGTCAGCCGCCCATCGCCCTGTCGCGACCACGGCGTCTGGCCCGAGCCCTTGGTGCCGAAATCAAGCAGGCGGTTCCTGTCGTCGCGCAGTTGCGCAAACAGGAAGCCGCGCCCATCTCCGATCTGCGGATTGTAGGTGTGGAACTGATGACCATGGTACGCCAGCGCCAGCGGCGTCTCGAGCGATCCCGCGAGCGGCGCGAACTTTCCGAAGTGATCGACCCATGCCGCATCGCTGAGGCCACCAAGTCCGAGGCGGTCCGCCCAGCGCTGGTTGCGCCAGCGAAGTATGTGTTGAGGAAAGTCGGCCGGCGCGACCTCCGTATGGAAGCGGCTGTCGAGTTCGAGTATCGCGCGCTCGGGACGGAATTGCGTTGCCATGGCTTCTTCCTAACAGAGCCGGGGCGTTCGCCTACTCACCGTCGATCTTATTGACTATCGATAAATCATTCGCCTAGAGTCTGGCAGCTTCAAAGGGGACTTTCATGCGCAGGTTTGCAGTGCTTCTGGCCGTCCTGAGCGCCTGCACGGCGACCCCTGCGCTGGTTGAACCCGCGCCTCCGGCCACGCTTGCGACCACACCGGCGCCCGTGATCACGTATGCGCCTTATGAGTTCGCAGCTGGCAACGGCACGAAGATCCAGGCCGAGCTCGGCAAGTTCGAGGTTTCCGAAAATCGCAGCGACCCGAACGCGCGCAAGATCACGCTATCCTTCGTCCGCTTCGCCTCGACCTCGCCCAATCCCGGCCCACCGATCATCTATCTTGCTGGCGGCCCCGGCGGCTCTGGCATCCAGACCGCACGCGGTCCGCGCTTCCCGCTCTTCATGGCGCTTCGCGAAGTCGGCGACGTCATCGCCTTCGACCAGCGCGGCACGGGCCTGTCGCGGACAATGCCGCCTTGCCAGGTGCAGGATGCGCCAGGCGCGGAGGTCCCGCTGACACGCACGAACGTGGTCGCTTTCTACCGCACCGAAATCGCCCGCTGCTTCGACAAGTGGGAAAGCTCCGGCGTCGACATCGACGGTTACACGACGCTGCAGAACGCGCATGACATCGATGACCTGCGCCGGGCGCTCGGCGTGGCGAAGATCAATCTCTGGGGCATCAGCTACGGCTCGCATCTCGGCCTGACGATGCTGAAGTATCACCCGCAATCCGTTGACCGCGCCGTGCTGGCCGGCATCGAAGGGTTGGACGAGACTGTGAAACTGCCGTCCGAGAACGACGCCTATTTCGCGCGCGTTCAGGCGATCATCGACGCTGATCCCGTCGCCAAGGCCGCCTATCCGGATCTCGCCGCCATGATGCGTCGCGTGCATGCGCGTCTCAACACAACGCCAGCGACGGCGACCTTCACGCCGGCCGGCAAGACAGAACCCGTGACCATCACCTTCGACGCCTTCGGCGTGCAGCTGCTCGCTTCCGGCTCGATCGCCGATCCCTCCGCCGTGCGCCGCCTGCCCCTGCTCTACGCAGCCCTCGACAGCGGTGATGCCACACAGGCGGGACGCCTGCTCTACAGCCAGTTTCTCGCACAACCGCCGGGCTTCTCCGGCATGCCGGAAGCGATGGACCTTGCTTCAGGCATCTCGCCCGCACGCATGGCGCGGCTGGAGAAGGAGTTCGCGACCAGCCTGCTCGGCGACACGCTGAATTTCCCGATGCCGCACGTCGCCGGCATTCGTCCGCAGATCGATCTCGGCGAGAGTTTTCGCGCGCCATTCAAATCCGATGTGCCGACGCTCTTCATCTCGGGCACGCTCGATGGGCGCACCTATCCGGCCGAAGCCGCCGTGACCGCCGCCGGCTTTGCAAAGGGCCAGCGCCTCATCGTCGAGAATGGCGGCCACAATATCTACGAAGCCGACCCGCGCATCGGCGAAGCCGTGCTGGCCTGGTTCAAGAGCCAGCCCACGCCCACAACGATCCGCTTCGACCCGCCGAAGATCGCAACGCCGTAGCGCGAAGCTCTACTTCGCCGGTGGCACGAGCACGACCGGAATACGCAGCGTGCGACCCGGTCCTGCCACGTCGCTGTCAGGGCTCACCGGCTTCGGCATGTCTTCCCGGAAGATCACGACGGCAGGCGTTTCCTTCATGACGTCGAACACCAGCTCCGTGCGGAATTTCACCGGGCCCGGATTGGTCCAGTTGTCCGGCGCCTGCTGCTGACCGGCGTTCTGCGCCAGCGTCTCGCCATCGGACGCGATCTCGACCGGGAACACGCCCTCGAACATCCAGTCATTCTTGACGAACCCCTCGATCACCAGCGGGCTGCTCACGCGCTGGCCGGCGGTGAGGCCGGACACCGTGATCTCGCCCTCCGGCGCAGGCAGTTCGTCGGCTGCGAGCGCAGCAGAAGGCGCAACAATCGTGGACGGCGCTTCAACAGCCGGTGTTGCGGCGGGCTCCGCCGGCTTTTCCTGCGGGCCGCAGGCGCTCGCGCCCAGCATCAGCACAACGATCGCAGCACGTTTCATCTTGGTTCGTCCTTCATGGCCCACTGCCTCCAACCTAGAGCGAAATTCGCCGGCGCCCAAATGCTGCCCGAATTGTGCGGCAGACCGTCGCGCATCGGGGGGCCATTCCCCTCGACTGGAGCCATGAGCCGATGAGGCGACTGACGAACACCACGTCGCCCCTGTGTCTGCGCCGAGTGCGCGTGATCCCAGGGGCCGATCAGCGCCCCGGGCTCGTTTCCGGCAGCGTCTGATCTCGCAACCCGAAGTGGACTGAGCGCTCGCAACCGCGCGCGTCCGTCCCGCCTGCGCCTCGCCATACCGGCGGGATCGCGGGACCATGTTGAGAGGAGACGCGACCATGGTCGCGCAATTGTTCAACCGCGCGCCACAGGCGGCGCGCACGGCGACGCCCTTGCTGGCGTTCGTGGCCGGCGAGTTCGCCGACCCGATCGCCCGCCTGTGGCCCGCGCCGCATGGCGATTTCTTCGCCCTGCCCGCAGCCCGCCGCCACGCGGCGGCGATCCTGCTGGCAGGACATGGACGCCGTCCGATCGGAGAGTCCGAACTGCGCCGCCTCGTCGAATACCAGCGCGATGCTGTCGTGGCGGATGCTGTCGCGGGGGCGCTTGCGACCGGTCTGATGCGTGTTCTTGCCAAGGCGGGAGAGCAACTCTGGCGCCGCCGGGACTATGACATCTTCATGGATGTCATGACCGACGAGGCCGCCAACGAGGTGCTGCGTCATCTGGATGTGGTTCATCCCGATGCATTTGCGCCGATTGCGGCCCTGCCGCCGGCCCTGCGCATGGCGACCATCGTGCGCGCCGTCCCGTCCGAAGCCGCAGCTGCGGATCTTGCCCGGGCCTTCCGTCTCGCGGTCCTGCTACGCGATCCGAACGCGGCTGCACGTCTGGCCCGCCGCTGGGGATCGGGTGGGGATACGCGTGCGGTGTTCACGCGGGCGCTGGAGGACCTGACGCCGGACGTATTCCGTCCGGGTGATCCGGCGCCGGCGCTCGATGCGCCGTTCGTTCGCATCACCAGCCGCAAGCAGCTGGAAGCGGTGGCGCTCGAATTCCGCAACTGCCTCGCCGAGCATGGCGCCCGTGTCGCCGAAGGCCGCATGGCGGTCTATGTCTGGCGCGCAGAGACGCCCGCCGCAATCGCGCTCAGCCGCGATGCTGCGGGGTGGCGTCTCGCGGAGGCCAAGGCGATCGACAACGTCGATCTCGACGAGGCCTTCCTGCGCGAGATCGTGCACCGCCTCTCCAACGCTGGCGTCCGCACGGGGCCGTCGCTGCAGGCGGTGGCGTCCCTGATCGACGACTGGGCGCGCGGCGCCGCCTATCCCCGCGCGCATCATCCCGGCTTCGCCGAAGGACTGGCGCTTGGCGATCTGTGGAGCTGAATGCGTGTTCCGTGCTGAATTCAGTGCGGAACACGTAGCTCCAGGAACCAATCGTCCACCCGCAACGCTCCAGCTGCCAGGGTCAATCCGAAGAAAGGCTAGAAGCGTATGCCACCGCTGACGATCTGGCGCATCAGGTCGGCGTCGATTGGCCGATAGGTGTGATGATCATTGTCCACCACGAACAGCAGGTCCGTCGTGGTCGCCGGATCGAACCCGTCCTTCACCAGATCCACCTTGCGGACCTTCAGCGTGCCGGTGATTTCCACATCGTCCTGGAAGCGCAGGAAGACCGGGCGCGCATAGGCCGGCACGTGTTTCGACATGTGCGCATAGAGCGCCGCGGGATCGATGCCGTGCTTCGGCGTGATCGCCGCCATCCCCGCACGGCCATCCTGCCCCGGGACAGCCACGCCATAGACAATCGCGTGCGTCACGCCGGGCATGGAGGATAGCGCGATCTCCACCTCGCTGGTGGAGACGTTCTCGCCTTTCCAGCGGAAGGTGTCGCCGACGCGATCGACGAAATAGACGTAGCCATCTTCGTCCATCTTCATCAGGTCACCCGTGCGGAACCACAGATCGCCTTTGGCAAACACATCGCGCAGCAGCTTCTTCTTCGATTGCGCTTCGTCATTGTAGCCATCGAAACGCTGGCGCGGTTCGCCATTGATCGGCCCGACAGCTTCGCCCGGCTCGTCAGGCGCCGCTTCAATGCATAGCCCGTCTGGCCCGCGCACCGGCTGTTCCGTCTCAACATCGAACTTCACGATCCGCGCCGGCAGGCGCGAGCGCAGCAGACGCGGAATGCGGCCGACCGCGCCGATTTTCCCATCGAGATTGAAGAAGTTCACATTGCCCTCGGTCGAGCCATAGAACTCGACCAGCTGGTGGATGCCGGTCCGCTCCACGAACTCGGCCCACACATCGGCGCGCAGGCCGTTGCCGAAGCCCTTGCGGATCGTGTGGCTGCGCTCCTGCGGGCTCGGCGGCTGGTTCACCAGATAGCGCCCCAGCTCGCCGATATAGACCATCATGGTCGCACGATTATCGATCGCTTCCTGCCAGAAGTGCGAGGCGGAGAATTTGCGCCGCAGGATGATGCAGCCGCCGGCGTTCAGCGCCGTGCCGACGCCGCACATCCCGCCCGTCGCGTGATAGAGCGGCAAGGTGAGCAGGATACGTTCATTGTGGTTGGCCTCGGTCGCGTCCTTGAACACGCGCATCAGGCCCTGCGCCCGCACGCCCGTGATCTTCGCCGCCTTGGGCAAGCCCGTTGTGCCGGACGTGTAGATGTAGAGCGCCACATCGCCGCCCTTGACACCCGCGCGCACCGACCGGTCCGGCCGGCCCGGACCCATCTGGTCCACCGCCCTGTCGATCTGCACGAGCCCGTTCACCGCGCCGCCGAGAACGAAGGCGCCCAACGGCAGCTGCACCTGATCTTTTGCCGACGCGTAGTTCGCGGCCAGTTCCGGGTTCATCACGATGGCCTTGCAGTCCGCCACCTTGATGCAATGCGCGAGACCCGCGCCCGTGAGGTTGTAATTGATCAGCGCGATGCGCACCGCGATCTTGGCCATGCCGGTCCAGAAGGCGATGTAGTCCGGCCGGTTCTCCATGAAGAGCGCGACCGTGTCGCCCGCCTTCAGGCCGACCGACTGGCCCCAGTGCGCGAAGCGGTTCGCCCGCGCTTCGAAGTCGGCATAGGTGATGTCCTTGCCTTCGAACGAGATGAAAGTGCGTTCGGAATGATCGTCGACCGCTTCCTCGATCGCATCGGCGATCGTGTATTCGGCCTCCGGATCGATCTTGCCGATCGCGCCGATGATGCGGCGGAAGCCGTTGATGTAGATCCAGTCGCTCTTGAGGCCTTCGAACAGGTTCATGGATGCTGGCCGGCTGGAGTAAGGAGACGTGAGTATGCAGGCGCGCCATTAAGGTGTCGTTGATGCCTGCACGCCTCGCACATAGATGAGGTCGCCCGCCGATCATGCAAGCCAACGCCGCGCTGCGGCAACCCGCTCGCGCAGAGTTCAGCAAACGCGAGCTTGGCGCGCTGGCGTAACAGCGACTACGCTTTGGCCAGCACCCGGGAGTTTCGCATGCGCCTCAAGCTCGTCGCCGCCTGTATCGCGCTTTCTGGTTGCATGGCGGCCTGCACCACCGCCATCGCGCAACCGCCGACGCAGCTTCCACCCAACAACAATCCGATCCAGATGAACCGCGATGGCCCGCAGACGCGCGGCCCCGTACGCAATCTCTCCCCGCTGGCCGGACAGGAAATCACCACCATCCGCTACTGGAAGATCAGGAAGGGTACATTCCCGCAATTCCTGAAGGCGTCTCAGGAAGGCATCTGGCCCTACTTCGAAAAGATCGGCGCCCGCATTGTCGGCATGTGGCAGGTAATCCCCCCGCCCGATGGCAAGGAAGCCTCACCCGACTATGACGAGGTCTATCTGACCACGCGCTATGCCAGCATCGAGCACTGGGCCGCCACGCGGGACGCCGCCGCGATGGGTGGCGACGGGCCGGACTATGCCGCACTGCAGGCTGCCCTCGCCGTGCGTCAGTCGCTGACCATCGAGACGAAGGTCACGTTCCTGCAAGGCGTGGTGGGTCCGTTGCCACCTGTCTTCATGCCGGGAACGGGCGAGACCTTCGCGAAGACGCCCTAGGCGAGTTCATCTTCGTTCATCGCCCCGCCCTCAACGAGTATGCGCAGGGCGGGATCAAGCTCCGGGCGATAGCGCCGCCAGCGGCCAATCGACCGGGCGTTGATCGGCTCGCGCACCTGCACGGCGCTGGCGGTTGCAACCGGCGCGGCGTTGTCCTCGAAGCGGATGCACGCCTCCTCGAACGGGAGGCCGCAGAAGTCCAGCATGCGGCGGACCTCTGCCTCGAAATCGCCGACGAGATTTTCGTAGGTGAGAACCATGAACCGCTCGGGCGGCAATGCCGCGCGGTAGTGGCTCAGCAGCGCCTCGAACCGCACGACATGGCGGGCCGTCTCTTCAAGATCGAACGCGTAAGCCACGTCGGCGGCATTCGGATCGAACCCCTGCCGGTAATTCCCCAGCACCACATCCGCCGGATGTCGCCGCAGGCAGATCACCTTCGCCTGCGGCAAGGCACGCAGGATCAGCGGCGCAAGCAACACATTGTCCGGCAGCTTGTCGACGAAGCGTCCGTGAATACCCATGGCGCGCTCCACGCGATCCAGATAGGCGCGTCCCGCAGCCTTGAGATCGATGCTCGCTGCCGCATAGATCAGTTCGCCGCTTGCCAACCGCTTGCTCCGGATACCCGTGGCTGCTTTCAGCACGTTGGCAAAATCGTTCAGCTCACCCGCCGACGCCATCTGGCTATGGCTCGACAGAATGCGCTCGACCAGCGTGGTGCCCGAGCGCGGCAAACCCACGACAAACGCCGGCGCTCCTTCGGCGCTGCTCTGCCCGGTGACGCCGACACTCCGTTCCGCCGCGGCGAACACAGCCGCATCACCTGCTGCATCGATACGCCCGCGCATGCCGGCCTTGGCGCGCGCCAGCCACTCCATCGCCTGCGAGGGCTCGCCCATATCCTCGTGCGCTTTCGCGATGGCATGGCCCAGCGTGTAGACAGCCTCTGCATCGCCAGCAGAGCGACGTGCGATTTCGGTCAGGCGCGGGATGTCATTCTGCTCGCGCGTCTGCCGCGTGATCTGGACAAGGCCCGCCCAGGCCGGACCGTGGCCGGGATCGCGCGCGAGACACTGCCGGAATGCCGCGCGCGCCTCGTCGAACCGCCCCAGGAAAACCAGCGCCGATCCCAGATTGTAGTTATAACCGGGAACGTTGGCGCCTTTGGCTGCACGTCCATACAGCTCGGCCGCTTTCGCGTGCAGGCCAGCGCGCGTCATCACCACACCCGCCGTATCCAGCGACCACGAATCCACCGCCAACCTGCCCGCGGCATCCGCTGCCGCAACAGCCTCCTCCCGCCGATCGAGCGCATCGAGGCTTCGCGCCTTCTGCGCCATTGCCTGCGCATGCGTCGGCTTCGCCTTCAGCGCGGCATCATACTGCGCCAGCGCGCCAGCGTGATCGCCGCGCATGGCAAGCGCAGCGCCGAGCATGAACAACGTATCCGGATGTCCCGACGCCTGCGCCAGAGCCGCACGCAGCGACGCCTCTGCCGCGCGTGCGTCGCCCTTTGCCAGGTACTGCGCTGCCTGCTGCAACAACACGCCAATCGCCGTCGCACCCGCCATCAGCGCGCACAGCTTTCCGGCTTGATCTCCATGCGCTTGAACTGCACCGGCACGCCGCCGACATTGCTGATCGAATGCGGCCCCTCTGGCGGCGACCACACGGTGCGATAGCCGGCCGTGGGCGTGACTTCCTGCCGCGACACTTCCTCGAACTTGCCGTCCACCATCCGGTATTCGGTGTAGACGAACTTCG
>JAOATF010000120.1 GCA_030158285.1 Hyphomonadaceae bacterium | reverse complement strand
GATTCCGGCGTTCGCCGGAATGAGCGGTGAATGCTGCTTGGAATTCGCCTGACCTGACTCAGGCCAACAGCAAAACCTGCACCCCGCGGCCTCACCGCGCGGATCGCGCCCGCTTATCCGAACCGCTTCACGCTCCGCACATCCCCCGCAATCGGGCGAATGCGATCCACCGCCTGCAACAGCGGCTCGACCTCGACATGCATGTCCCGCGCGCTCGCATGCAGCAGCAGGTCAGCTGAGGCCATGATCCCCACATGTCCCTTCCAGAAAATCAGATCGCCGCGTTCCAGATTTTCAAACTCCGGATCGGTCTCCACCGCCAGCCCGAGCGTCTGCTCCTGCATGTCGGAATCGCGCAGCGGAAAAATCCCGGTCGCCTGCAGCGACACCTGCACGAGGCCCGAGCAATCGATCCCCGCGCTCTCCCGCCCGCCCCACAGATAGGGCGAGCCGACAAACTTCTGCGCGACAGCCACGAAATCCGTCTCTGCCGCGTCAAGCGGCGAGACATGCCGGGAAAACACCCAGCCGCCGCCCTCAACCTCGGCAAAATTCCCGACGACATCGCCCAGCGCGATCCGCGCATTCATGGACGCAGCGCGAGACGGCCGGCTTTTCATGTCCGGCCGCTCGTAGATGAACGTGCGCAAAACCCGCACCCGGTGCGTCGGCTCGCGACCACGAGCGCCAAGGCTCGCAAGACGCATCCAACCGACATACCGGTCCAGCCCAAGCTGGACATAGGCCCAGTCACCGTCCTGTTCGAACACCCGCACAGGCTCGCCGAACAACGCCTGGTTCACCTGTTCCGCCGAACCGTCCGGCTTCAGCCGCAGGGCGGCCGAGCCGGCGGCGACGCGCATGGCGTCGCCTTCGGTTGTTACGGATTTCGGAGTGAGGCGGGGTTCTTGAGCCCAGCGGTCAGGCGGCATGCGAGTTTGAGTCATTCCCCGTTGCAGCCAGGCTCGGCCACACGAGGGTCGGCATGGTCACACCGTTCTTGGTGATCGCACGCTCGCACGCGAGAACGCGGTCCCCAAGTCCGGCCAGGACAATGCGGCCACGCGCCGTCACCTGGACAAGAACGCTACGCCGATCGCTCTGGTCCGGCATGCGGGCAGCGAGCCCGAGGCCTTCCAGCGCATCGAGCGCGCGGCTGACTGCCGGCTTCCCGAGTTGCAGCGCTTCGGCAAGGCCACGCACAGTGTGCGGACCAGGTTCCAGCGCAACACGCAGGAGAATGGCAGACTGTCTTACGTTGAGATCAGGACCGTCAGCACGAACAGTTTCGGCAAGAACGTCCTTAAGCAGGGCAAGCGCGGAATCGCGATCCATGTCAGCTCCAAGTCAGCCGGCCCCGATAGAGAGTCGCGCGTTTTTATCCGTTCGGCAAGTGAAACCCGAGCCGATCAAACATATCGTTTTTTCAACATTTCCCACACCGCGCGAAGACCGCACGCAGCAGCAGCCGCGGGGCGTCCATAACGCGCCGGTCGCCACGCCCAGATATCGAAGTGCGCCCAGCTCGGCGCGTTCACGAAAGCCTTGAGGAACAAGGCTGCAGTGATGGAACCACCCATCGGACCATCGCCAAGGTTCTTCATGTCGGCGATCGGGGATTTGAGACCCGCTTCATATCCGGCCCACAGCGGCATGCGCCACACCGGATCGCCAACAACCTTCGCCGCCGCAAGGATGTCGCCCGCCAGCTGGTCGTCGTCTGTATAAAGAGGAGCCAAGTCCGGCCCCAGCGCCACACGCGCCGCGCCGGTCAGTGTCGCGAAGTCGATGATGAGTTCCGGATCGTGCTCGCTCGCCCGCGTCAGCGCATCGGCGAGGATCAGCCGCCCCTCCGCATCCGTGTCTTCCACTTCGACGGTCAGCCCCTTGCGTGACTTCAGGATATCGCTCGGCCGGAACGCATCGGGACCAATCGCATTTTCAACCGTCGGCACGCAGCAGATCAGCCGCACCGGCAGTCCCGCGCTCATCACCAGTCGCGCCAGCGCCAGCGCATGGGCCGCCCCGCCCATGTCCTTCTTCATCAGCGCCATACCGCTCGTCTTGATGTCGAGGCCACCGGTGTCGAACGCCACACCCTTGCCGACCAGCGCGATCCTGGGATCGCTCTCCTTACCCCAGCGCAGTTCGATGAAGCGCGGCCGGTGCGTCGCGCCAGCGCCCTTGCCCACCGCGTGAACCATCGGGAACCCGCGCTCCAGCGCCGCTCCCTCCGTGATCTCGATGCTGGCGCCAAATTCCGCCGCCAGCGCCATCGCTTCCGAGGCAATCTCCACCGGCCCGAGGTCACAAGGCGGCGTGTTCACGAGGTCCCGCAGCCAGTCGATGGCCTCGGCCTGCCGGTCCACCTCCACCTGATCCACCGACTTCGGCAGCATCAGCCGTCGCGGCCTGTCCGCCGACTTGTACTTCGTGAACCGGTACGCCCCGTCGGCCCAACCGACCGCCAGCGTCACCCCGTCCATCCCCTCGGGAACTTCCGCCAGCACATAATCCCCCGCCGGCAGGACCCCCGGCAGGCTAGCCAGCACCAGCCCATCCGTCCCCTCACCCAGCCCGGCCAGAACGGACGCCAGCGAACCGTCATCGCCATGAAGCAGAAGGACTTTTCCAGCGTCGCCCCGGAACCCGGCCGCGTCGACCAGCCGTTTCACCCGGTCCGGCTGCTCCTTTGTCCACGGCCCCAGCCCTTTCGCGGTCACCAGGACCAGCGGAACAGCGGTGTCAGGATGGGCATGGAAGGCAGGGTGCATGGGTAATCCGGTCCTCGAAAGCGCCAGACCCCCTTAACGAATCCTTGATCCGGCGCGCAGCAAGCTTCCCGTATTACCCGGGAACCGCCCATGACCGCCACCCGCCTCATCGCTTCCGCCGGCCTTGCCGCCCTGCTGTCCGGCTGCATCACGGCCGCGCCGCCCACCCCGCAGGAACTCTCCGCCATCAACCAGGCGACGAGCCCGCTCCTGCCCGCAACCGCCGCCGATCGCGCGCTTGCGGACAAGCAGGACCTGCTGACCCAGGCCAAGTTCTGGGCGCAGGAATACGACAAGAACCCCAATGAATACGAAGCCTCGCTGAAATACGCCCGTGTCCTGCGCGCCATCGGCTCCTCGCCACGCGCCACCGAGGTCGCCCAGCAGGCCCTCACGCTGAAGCAGGGCGATGTCGATCTCACGCTGATCTACGCGCAGTCCTCGCTCGACGCCGGCAAGGCGGAAGACGCCGCCTACGCCCTCGCCCGCGCCGAAGTCGCCGGCCAGAACGACTGGCGCCTGCTGTCCGTCATCGGCGTCACCATGGACACGCTCGACCAGCACGGCGCGGCTCAGGACTATTACCGCAAGGCCCTCGCGCTTTCCCCGGACAATCCCAAGATCCTGTCCAACCTGGGACTCTCCTACATCCTCGAAGGCAAGCCGGGGCTGGCTGAACAGACCCTGCGTCAGGCCGCGTCCCAGCCCGGCGCCGACAGCCGGGTGACGCAGAACCTGATCATGGCGCTCGGCGTCCAGGGCAAGTTCGACGAGGTCGATGCAGTTGCAGGTTCCGACCTGCCCAAGGCCCTGCTCGATTCGAACCGAGAGTATTTCCGCGCCATGCTGAACACCTCGCGCTCGTGGGACACCCTGCGGGGAACGCAGAACTAGCTTCCGTGACAGCAAAATAATCCATCCCCGGAACAGCTTCAGGCGCTCGCCAGAGGCTGCAGGAATGGCTATGTGACCCTCCAGGCTCAGGAGGGACGTATGCGTAGGTTTGGTGGGGCACTAACTGCGCTGGCATTTGGCGCCAGCCTTGTTGTTTCCGGGTGTAGTCAGGGTTCGGGCGCCGTCAGCGCCATCGATGTCGATCCGAAGGCGATCGAGGCCCACGTCACGAAGCTCGCCGGCGAGACGCTGAAGGGCACGACGACCACGGCCGCCAACCTCGATGCGATCAAGTCGCTGCTGCCGCCCGAAGTGCAGCTGACCTGGGGCGCGCTCTCCTTCGACGCCGCCACCAACTCCACGCTGGTCACCGATCTCAAGATCGTCCCGCGCGACATGCCGACCGTCGGCGTGCAGGTTGCCGAACTTCGCCTCTGGGATTTCGACGCTGACCTGCTCAAGGCCCGCTTCACCGGCCAGCGCCTGACGGAAACCGCCAAGCTCGCCAAGCGCATCGATGCGAAGAACGTCTCGGTGTTCGGCCTCGCAGACGCGATCAACCAGCAGATGCCGGGCAGCATGACCGAACCGCCGGTCGATCCCGCGGAGCCCGCGCCGGTCCCCGCCAACCCGACCAAGTTCCAGCCGGCCGATCCGGCGGAGCCCGCGCCGGAAGGCTGGCCGCCCGCGACCGAGCCTGATTTCCATTTCGACAGCTCGTTCTACGCGACGAAGATCGACCGCTATGATGTCTCGATCGGCCGCGTGATCATCGATGACGTGATGCTGAAGCCGTACGTCGCGCCTCCGGCGGCCACGCCCAGCGCCGATCCGTACGATCCGATGAGCACGATGATGCCGGTGCTGCAGAACCTCGCCGCCATCGGCGCGTCCTACGGCATCGACACGGCTGCCTATTTCGACTTCAAGGTCGGCATCGGCATGACCGAGATGGGCCAGAAAATTGACGCCGACATTCTCGTCAAGACGCTCGGCGCGCGCGGCCTGCGCGGCGGCGACGTCGACGGCATGTTCATGCGCGACATGGTCTACTCCGCCAAGGCAGACGTCGGCGCCCCGACGCCGGTCGACATGAACTACACGATGGGCCTGATGACGCTGGAAGACCTGCGTCTCGAGAAACTGTTCGGCTTCCTCGCCAAGGGCCAGGTTCCCCCGCGCACCGAAGCCAACCTCATGGGTCTTGGCCTGTGGCGCACGGAGGGCGAGAGCTTCAAGATGGCCGGCAAGGAGATTTACTCCGTCGCCGAAGGCATGGCCGATCTGCGTGGCTGGCACTGGTTCATCCCGACCAACCTGCAGGGCAGCGCCAAGAAAGTCTCGCTCGACCTCGGCGCGATCATGGATCTCGGCGCGCAATTCTCGCAGGTCGGCGCTGGCGAAACGCCGGACGAGTACGCCGCCCAGCAACTTGCTGAAATCCAGCAGGCCAAGGCGATGCTCGAAAAGCATGGCCTCTCCAAGATCACGCTCGACACCGAGGCGGGCTGGAACTGGAACGCCGGCAATGGCGACACCAAGCTGAACTTCGCCCTCAACAGCGCCACGCTGTTCGACATCAGCGCGAAGTACGAAGGCGCCTTCCCGACCTTCAAGGCCGTGTCGGACCTCATCCCGGAGAAGAACCCGGAAGAGGCCAACCCGATGGCGATCGCGGGCGTGTTCCAGACGGACTCGTCGCTCAAGCTGATCGACCTGAACGTCAAGGACAATGGCGGCCTCGCCAAGGTCTACGGCATCATCGGCGAGACGGCGCCTGAGACCGGCATGGGCCCAGACGTCATGACGGCGGACCAGGTCCGCAGCATGGTCGTTGGCATGGTCAAGCAACTGTCCGATCCGCAGACGACCGGCATGCCGGAAGTCGCGGCCCTGATGGCCCCGGTTGCCAACTTCCTTGAAGCGGGTGGCAAGCTGCGCGTTGCAGTGCAGCCGTCCAAGGCAATGCCGTTCTCGAGCCTGATGGGCACGCTGATGGCTGCCGGCATGGGCTCGCCTGCCCAGGCCATCAAGGATCTCGGCCTCAAGGTCGAACACTCGACGTAAGCCTACCGGGCTCGGCACGATGCGCTTCACCACGCGTTTCGCGCCGAGCCCAACAGGCCGCCTCCATCTCGGCCACGCCTGGTCTGCCCTGCTCGCCCACGACGCTTCGCGTTTCGCCGGCGGCGACCTCCTCCTCCGCATCGAAGACATCGACACCACGCGCTGCCGCCCCGAATTCGAGGCGGGCATCTACGCGGATCTGGCCTGGCTCGGCCTCGACTGGCCAACGCCCGTGCGCCGCCAGTCCGATCACTTCGCCGACTACGCCGCCGCCATCGAGAAGCTGCGCAGCCTCGGCGTCCTCTATCGCTGCTTCCTCACGCGCCGCGAAATCGCAGAGCAGGCGGCCTCCGCACCGCACGCTCCGGGCGAAGGCGCAGACGGCATCGTCTACGTCGGTCCCGCCCAACCGATGAGCCAAGACGAAGAGCAGGCGCGTCTTGCGCGTGGCGATTCTTTCGCGTGGCGTCTGTCGCTCAGATATTCACAGGACCTGCTAGGCGAAGAATTCCCGCGACTGGTTTTCGTCGAGCGCGATGAAGCAACGAACACAGAACGCGCGGTCCCTGTACGACCGCAAATCCACGGCGACGTCATCCTCGCGCGCAAGGACACGCCGGCGAGTTATCATCTCTGCGTCGTGCACGACGATGCGCTGCAGAACATCACGCATGTGATTCGCGGCGAGGATTTGCGCAGCGCCACGCACGTCCACGTGCTGCTTCAGAAACTGCTCGGCCTGCCAACGCCGGTCTATCGTCATCACGCGCTGCTCACCGGGCCAGACGGCAAGCGCTACGCCAAGCGCGACAAGTCGCTGACCCTTGCGGCCCTGCGCGAAGCGGGCGTATCGCCTGTGCAGATACGCGCCCGCATCGGATTGCCTACTTGAACACGCCCAACGCCCCTGCCGTGCAGTCACCAAACTGGGTCGGCCCAATGATGCTGGTGGCCGGCGCCATCGCCATCGGCTTTGCACCCATCGGCCTGCGCCTATCGGAGTTCGAGCCACAGGCGACCGGCTTCTGGCGCTTCGCCTTCTCGCTCCCGCTGATGATCATCATGATCAAGATGCAGGGCGGCACGATCGGGCGTCCCTCTCCCATGGCGCTGCTCGCCGGTGTCTTCTTCGGCCTCGACATCGCTTTCTGGCACGCCTCGCTGATGATGACGTCGGTCGCCAACGCCACCTTCCTCGTGAACCTCGGCAATGCCGCGGTCGGCCTCGTCGCGTGGGTGGTGCTGCGCGAGAAGCCGGCGCGCATCTGGCTCGTCGCGCTGGGCATTGCACTCGTCGGCGCCTTCCTGCTCTCACGCGGCGCTCAGGCAGGCGGCCCCGCCACCCTGCCCGGCGATCTTCTCGCCCTGCTCGCAGCCGTGATGGTCGGCCTCTATCTGTTTTTCGCCAAGCTCGCCCGGCGCGATGCGGGTGCACTGCAGGTACTGTTCTGGTCCACCGCCGCCACGCTGATCGTCTCCGCGCTGGCGAGCCTCGTCCAGCAGGAAACTCTCATTCCGCCGGATGCCAGTTGGTTCCTCTGGCCCCTCGCCCTCGCGGTTGTCGCCCACGTCATCGGGCAAGGTCTCATCGTGGCCGGTGTCGGCCGCACGCCCGCCGCCGTCGCCGGATTGCTACTCCTGATCCAGCCCGTCACCGCAGCCCTGATCGCCTGGGTCAGCTTCAAGGAAGCCCTGACGGTTATGCAGCTGGCGGGATGTGCGCTGGTCCTGGCCGGCGTCTGGCTGGCCGGGCGGCGTTGACGGGCCGGTCGCGCGCAGTTACCGATTCAGTGGGATCAGGATCGCCGCAAGGCGATAACGGAAATTGCAATGCCGGACCACCAAGCCGCACGCAAAGTCGGCACGGACCAGGCTATAGCGGAGCTACGCTCGCTTCCGGGCGGCGCCTCGCCAGACGCCTGCATTCTTCGCCACGTCTCACGCGCCTCACGCGCTGTCGTCGCCGCGTATGACCCAGCGCTCGTCCCCTTCGGACTCACGGGACATCAGTTCAATCTGATGATGACGCTGGGGAACATGGGCTCCATGACCGTCGGCGCCCTTGCGGACACCCTCGGAATGGACGCCTCAGGCATTCCCCGCGCGATACGTCCGCTCACGGACGAGGGCCTCGTCGCCGTCGAACGTGGAGAGGATCGCCGCCAGCGCGTGCTCAGCCTCACGCCCATGGGCCGCAAGCGCCTCGACATGGCCACCCCCGCCTGGAGCCGCGTCCAGACCGAGCTGCTCGACACCATCGGAGCCCCGCGCTGGCAGTCCCTGCTGGTCGACCTCCGCCTGGTCCACCGCGCCGCCAACGCCTGCTCAAGCCGCAAACCGGCCCAGCCGGTGAAAAAGAAATAGGCAGCTAGAAAAGTCGCCCGCCCACCGGCGTCGCCAGGTCCGGCGCGATCAGCACCACCTCGCCCGCCTCATCCGGCACGCCCAGCGTCAGCACTTCGGACATGAATTTGCCGATCTGGCGCGGCGGAAAATTCACCACCGCCAGCACCCGCTTGCCCACCAGCTGCTCCGGCGAATAGTGCTTCGTGATCTGCGCCGAGGATTTCTTCTCGCCGATCTCCGCTCCGAAATCGATGCGCAGCTTGATCGCCGGCTTACGCGCCTCCGGAAACGGCTCCGCGCCGACAATCACGCCGACACGAATATCGACCTTCAGGAAATCATCGAATGTGATCTGCGGCGTGCTCATGCCCGCGCCCTACGCCGTTGCCCGCACGCCCGCAACTTCACGGATCATGCAGGCAGGCTGAACCCCGCCAGCCGCACATCCAGCCCGTCGCGCACGCGGGGCCATTCCTCCCGGATCACGCTGAACCAGGCCGTGTCGCGCAGCCGACCATCCGGCCGGATCATGTGCGCGCGATGCACGCCCTCGAACGTCGCGCCGAACCGCGCCATCGCCTTGCACGACCGTTCGTTGCGCGCATCCGCCTTCAGCTCAATGCGGTTGAGCCCCAGCACCTCGAAGCCGTGCGCCAGCAGCATCCGCTTGCACGACGGGTTCACCGCCCCCGCCCAGAACGGCTTGCCATACCAGGTCCAGCCGATCTCCACCCGCTTGTGCGCCGGCACATAAGCCAGAAGGCTCGTCGATCCCGCATAGGCGCCCGACACCTTGTCGAACACCGCATACGTCATCTCGCCTGCCCGCTTCATCTCCGCCGAACGATGATCGATCCACGCATCGAAATCCGAATTGTTGAGGTTCACATTCGCAAACCGCCACAGGTCCGGATCATTGCCCGCCACCCGCAACGGCTCGCGATGCCGCTCCTCCAGCGGCTCCAGCCGGACAAACGCATTCTCGAGAGTCACGGGTTCGATTGTCATGCGCGCTGCATAACGCGAGGCGGCGCCTCCGTCACCACCTCACCCATCGCGCAGCTTCGCGCTTGACCCCAACACCCCTCGCAAGGATTGTCGCACCAAGCTGGAGGATCACATGAGCATCCGCAAATTCCTCGCCGTCCTGGCCCTCGCCGTGGCCTTCCTGCCGGCAAGCGCTCACGCGATGGACCTCTACATCAAGACGCTGACCGGCAAGACCATCGTCCTCGACGTCGCGCCCGCCGACACCATCGAAGCGATCAAGGTGATGATCGCGGACAAGGAAGGCATCCCGCCCGAACAACAGCGCCTGATCTTCGCCGGCAAGCAGCTGGAGGATGGCCGCACCCTGGCCGACTACAACATCCAGAAAGAGTCGACGATCCACCTGATCCTCCGCTCACGCGGCGGCTGATCATGGCGAAGCCGGCCAGAGCCCTGTCACGCGCGCTGCCGCTGATCTTCGCTGCGCTCGCGCTGTCGGCGTGCGCGACCACCGCGCCGCGCCTTGAGCCCGGCGCGACATACGTCGCCATGGGGTCGTCCTTCGCCGCCGGCCCCGGCATCCCCACCTATTACGAAGACCCGCCCACGCCCTGCGCGCGCTCTACCGGCAACTACGCCCACCTGCTCGCTGGCCGCCTCAACCTCGCCCTCACCGATGTCAGCTGCAGCGGCGCCACCACCGCCCACCTCACCGGCCGCCGCGCCGTCCCGCAGGGCAACTCCCTCCCGCCCCAGCTCGACGCGCTCACGCCCGACACGCGCCTCGTCACCGTCACCATCGGCGGCAACGACATCCTCTATATCAGCCGCCTCACCGCAGCGGGCTGCAACATGCTGGCCGCGCAAAACTGGGACAAGGAAAAGTGCCCGCCCGTGCCGATGCCCACGGAGGCCGACTACGCCACGCTGGCCGCCAGCATGGATGCGATCGCGAAGGAGATCCGCCGCCGGTCGCCCGAAGCGCGCCTCGTCTTCGTCGACTATCTCACCATCCTGCCCGCGACAGGCGATTGCGAAGCCGCGCGCCTGTTCGACTTCGACGCGAACGACAGCCGCGAAGTCGCCCGCCGCCTCGCCGCCATCACGGCCAAGGCCGCCGCAGACAACGCCGCCGACATTGTGAAAGCCTCCGCGCTCTCCGTCGATCACAACGCCTGCTCCGCCGATCCGTGGATGCACGGCTACCCGGTCTGGGACAAATCAGGCGCGCCGCTCCACCCCAACGCCAAGGGCATGGTGGCGGTGGCGGATGCGCTGGAGAAACTGCTTGCGCCGTAAGACGATCTGTCGTGTCGCGCCCTAATCAACTTCCTGCCTGTCCATATCGCGCGCGCCGTGGATAAGGCGCAGCAGGATCACCACATCGCTCTCAAGCCGATAAAACACGACATGCCGGAAACGATCGATCCGGAAGGAACGAACACCGGGCCTCAGCTCGTCGCGCTGACGCCCGATCTCGGGATACTCCTGCAGCAAACCAACAACAGCTTCGATTTCATCGAGCAGCCGATGCGCAGTGCGTGGGCTTTCGCCAGCGATCCAGGCATAAGCGTCCGTGATGTCATCGACGAATTTGGGACGTCGGAGAATTCGCACGCCTATCCGGCCTTGCGCGCCGCATGACGACGCAAGACCTCAGCGCGGACCGCTGACGCATCCCACGCCTCGGCCGGTCCGCTCGCATCCGCCTCATCAATCAACGATCGCAGTTCGGCGACGGAATACGGCGACACACTATACTTCTCCAACTGTGTCCGGAGAAGCCGCTCAGCAGTAGCATCCACTGAAGGCAAGCCTTCAGCCTGCCGCTGACGCTCTAGAAGCTCCACCAGATCGTCCGGAATGGTGATGTGCTTGCTCATGCGCAAAGCATAGCACGACCTCGGGAAATTGAAAAACGGCCTACTCCGCCGCCTTCGTCAGCGTTTCTTCCACCACCTTCACAACATCACCCATGATCTGCGTGATCTTGTAGTCCTTCGGCGTGTAGACGCGGCGGACGCCCATCTGTTTCAGCGCCAGCGCGTCGGCCTCGGGAATGATCCCGCCGACGACAACGGGAATATCGAGCCCCTTGGCGCGGAGAATGCCCAGCGTGTCTTTCACCAGGTCGAGATGCGAGCCTGACAGGATCGACAGGCCGACGACGTGCGCTTGCGAGTCGATGGCCTGCTGCACGATTTCTTCCGGCGTGAAGCGGATGCCCTCATAGACCACGTTCATGCCGGCCTGACGGGCGCGCGCCGCGATCTGTTCGGAGCCGTTGGAGTGACCATCAAGGCCGGGCTTGCCGACAACGTAAGTGAGCGTGCGGCCGAGCTTCTTCGAAACCCGCTCAACTTCGCCCTTCACCTGCTCGAGGTCTTCCTCGCCATCGGTCTGGATGATGACGGCGACGCCCGTGGGGCCACGATATTCGCCAAACGTCTCGCGCAGAGCCGCGCCCCACTCGCCCACGGTGACCCCCGCTTTCGCGGCCGCGATCGAGGGCGGCATGATGTTCGCGCCCGAGGCAGCCGCCGCGCGCAGCTCGCCAATGGCGTTGGCCACGGCCTCTTCGCTGCGCCTGGCGCGCCAGGCTTTCAGTTTCGCGATCTGGCGGCTTTCGGCGCCATGATCCTGAGCCATGATCGAGCCATCGCCACCCGACAACGGCGAGACCTCGGTGGTTTCGTAACGGTTGACGCCGACAACGATCTGGCGGCCGGCCTCGATCTCCTTGAGGCGGCCACGTTGGCTTTCGACCAGCGCGGTTTTCATGAAGTCGATATTGTCGATCGTGCCGCCCGACGCGTCGAGCTTCGCCAGCATTTCCCGGGCTTCGGCTTTCAGCGCCTCGGTCTTGCCGGTGACAACATGGCTGCCGTCGAACAGGTCTTCGTATTCCAGCAGGTCCGTCTCGTAGGCGAGGATCTGCTGCAGACGGAGCGACCATTGCTGGTCCCACGGGCGCGGCAGGCCCAGCGCCTCGTTCCACGCCGGCAGCTGCAGCGCACGGCAACGTGCCCGCTTCGACAGCGTGACGGCCAGCGCCTCGATGAGAATGCGATAGACGTTGTTCTCCGGCTGCGGCTCGGTCAGCCCCAGCGAGTTTACCTGCACGCCATAGCGGAACATCAGCGCGCGCGTATCGGTCACGCCATAGCGCTCGCGCCCGATCTCTTCCCAGAGATCCACGAACGCGCGCATCTTGCACATCTCGGTCACGAACCGCACGCCCGCGTTCACGAAGAACGAGATGCGGCTGAAGACGGTCGTGAAATCCTTCTCGGGCACCTGCCCGCCGGCCTTAACCGTGTCGAGCACGGCGCACGCGGTCGCCAGCGCAAACGCCAGCTCCTGCTCCGGCGTCGCGCCGGCTTCCTGCAGGTGATAGCTGCAGACGTTCAGCGGATTCCATTTCGGCGT
>JAOATF010000119.1 GCA_030158285.1 Hyphomonadaceae bacterium | reverse complement strand
GATGGCCTGCGCGATGACGTGGCCGAGATCGCTCCCGGCTTGATCGCCACCAAGGACGCCATTGTCGAAGGCGTCCATTTTCTTGCCGACGACCCGCTGGAGTCTGTCGCGCAGAAGCTGGTGCGCGTGAATGTCTCCGACATCATCGCCAAGGGTGGCAAGCCGGATGCCGCGCTGCTTGCCCTTGTATGGCCGAAGTCTCGTCCGCACGACCAGCTCGAAGGCTTCGCGCGTGGACTGGGCAAGGATCTCGCCCGCTGGGGCGCGCACCTCGTGGGGGGCGACACCACCTCGACCGATGGCCCGTTGACGCTGACCCTCACACTCACCGGCCGCGTCGGTGCGCGTGGCCCTGTCCGCCGGTCCGGTGCGCAGGTGGGCGATGACATCTGGATCACGGGCACTATCGGCGACAGCTGGCTCGGGTTGCAGGCCGCTACAGGCGTGCTCGGCCCGCTGACGGCGGAAGCACATAATCTCCTCGTCTCGAAGTATCGCTTGCCGGAGCCCCCGCGCCTGCCGTTCGCCGATATCGTCGCACACCACGCCAACGCGAGCATTGATATATCCGATGGCCTCGTTGCGGACGCTGGCCATGTGGCGGAGGCGTCGTCCGTACGCCTTGTCCTGATGGCGGTGGATATTCCGCTGAGCGCCGTCGCCGCGCACTATGTCAGCAATGCCAAGGCCGACCTGCGCTCCCTCCTGACCGGTGGCGACGACTACCAGACGCTGTTCACCGCCCCGGTTTTGGCGCGGGCGGAGATCGCCGCGTCCAAGGAAAGCGTCAGCCGGATTGGCCGGGTCGAGCAGGGCGGCGGCGTGGGGGTGCTGGATGCCTCTGGCGCGGCGCTGGATTTCGGCGGCGTGTCCGGCTGGAAGCACTTCTAGCCGCAGCACAACCGTAAACGCGGTCTAAACCATTGCCCGGCATCCTGCGCCCATGCGCATTTCCCGCCGAGACCTGCTTGCCGCCGCCACGCTTGCGACTGCCGCCGCGGCGTTGGCCGCGCCTGCCGTTGCGCAGGAACATGGCGCTGAGCCTGCCGCGCCCGACGAAGCCGAAGTGGCCCGCTCGGTCGAACTGGGCGGCATGGTGTTCCCTGTGTTCGACGAGAACCGGAAGCTGAAGAACTACCTGTTCATCAGCGCCCGCATGCTGGCCGGTCCTGGCAAGGACGTCTGGAAGTATCGCGAGAAGCAGCACTTCATCCGCGACGCCATCGTGCGGGCCTCGCACAAGGTGTCGTTCCACCAGAAGGGCAACTTCAAGAAGCTCGATGAGAAGCTGGCCGCCGCCGAATGCCTGAAAGCGGCCAACGCCGTCGCCGGCGAGAAAGACGCGCTGATCACCATGACGTTCACGCAGATTGCCAGCCGGACGTAACCGTCCGCTACCAGCGTTTCAAAATCATCGGCTGTTACTGGCGTCCGCCCGGGTTGTCGCCCGGCTGGCGGGTGTTCGGTTGGTTCATGCCCGGGATCTGGTTGCGCAGGCTGCCCAGCGTGCCGAACAGCTGTTCGAGGATGCCGAGCTCGCGGCCACGCGTCGGCGTCACGCGCGAGGAGTAGTCGACGACCTTGCCGTCATCGACGTCGTAGATCAGCACGTCCGACACCACGTCCTCATCATCGAACTGGATGGCGATGATCGAGCGCTGCACGACTTTCGGGTAGTAGAAGGTCAGCAGTTCGCGGGTCGAGGACATGTAGACCCAGAGCTTTTCCTTGCCGGTCGGCGATACAGCCTGCGAGGTCGCGTCGAACATCGAGGTGGTCGAGGGCGTGCCGAGGCGCGCCAGAACGGTGGAGCGCGTGTCCACGTCCGGCTTCACATCTTCCGGGAAGGCCTGGTCGGGCACATAGCCGTGGAAGTCCCGGGTCGCGGTGCAGCCCGTCACAAGGGCGGCGGCGATGCCGGCCAATGCGAGGCGGGCAATGCCAAGGCGGCCGAGACGGGTACGCTTCAGGGCCATGTGGCGGGACTCCGGAACCAGTTGGGTAGCTACAGGCAGCCCCAGCGCCTTGGCAAGGCTATGAGGCGCCTTCGTGGCGGACCACCACAGTCTTGCTGGCCCCCCCGTTTGGGGAACCGAAAAACCACAACTTCCCCCGTGCGCGAACCCTGCTAGTTTCCCGGCTTCCCGGAGGACGGAATGGCGCTCGGCAAGTGGTTTCAACCCAAGAAGAACCGCTGGGCGGTGGACCGGCTGCACCAGTCGATCCAGGCGCAGGCCCTGCGCCCGGACTTCTATTATGACGGCGGGGCCCGCGACAATTTCTCCGGCCGGTTCGAGATGACCTGCCTGCACGGCTCGCTGGCCTTCCGCCGCTTGCGCGCCGCCGGGGCCGCCGGAAAAGCCCTGTCGCAGGATATTTTCGACGCGCTTTTCGATGGATTCGACGAGGCCCTGCGCGACATCGGCACGGGCGACCTTTCGGTCGGCAAGAAGATCCGCAAGATGGGGGAGGCGTTCTATGGCAGGGCCAAGGCCTATGACGAAGCCATCGACGCCAACCCGGACAGCGGCGACCTCCAGCGCGCCCTGAGCCGCAATCTCGGGCTCGATGACGAAGGAAAAGAGCGGTTCGCCCGCTACGTCCGCTCGGTCGAGGACACGCTAAAGCGCCACACCGACGAGCAATTGCTTTCCGGCGAGGTCAACTGGCCGCGTCTGCCCTGATTTCGGGGGCTTTTCTGGAAAAACCGCGTCGCAGAGCCGCGTCGCGCGGGGCCTGTTACCCTGCGAGCCGCGTGGTATGAGACCGCAAGTCGTGGCTGGAACCGGTTGATTCCGACCTGTGCCGCCACGTGGGAGCGCTTCGGCAGACATGGCGGACCGGAAGATCATATCCATCGACGGGATGGGCGGCGATCATGCGCCCCGCATCGTGGTCGAAGGTCTGGAGCAGATCGCCAAGACGCACCCCCATCTCGATTTCCTGCTGCATGGCAACGAGACCAAGCTGAAAGAGCTGTTGGCCTCTTCCCCCACGGCCGCCCCCCGCACCACCATCCGCCACACCGACAAGGAAGTGGCCATGGACGCCAAGCCCAGCCAGATGCTGCGGCAGGGCAAGGGCACGTCGATGTGGAATGCCATCGAGTCGGTGAAGGCAGGCGAAGCGGTCGCCGCTGTCTCGGCTGGCAACACGGGTGCGCTGATGGCGCTCTCCATGTTCATCCTGCGCAAGGTTGAGGGTGTTCACCGCCCGGCGCTGGTCGGCTCGTGGCCGACGCGCAAAGGCGTTTGCGCCATGCTGGACCTCGGCGCCGACATCGCGGCCGATGCCGAACAGCTCGTCGAATTCGCCATCATGGGCGCAGCGTTCTCGCGCGCCGTGCACGGCGTACAGAACCCGCGCGTCGCGATCCTCAACATCGGCGAGGAAGAACTCAAGGGTCACGAGTCGATCCGCGAGGGCGCCCGCCTGATGCGCGCCTCCAACCTGCCGATCGATTTCCGCGGCTTCATCGAGCCCGACAAGATCGGCCATGGCAATGTCGACGTCGTGGTCACGGACGGTTTCACCGGCAACGTCGCGATCAAGACGGCCGAGGGCATCGCCCGCATGATTTCGGACATGCTGAAGGATGCCTTCAAGTCCGGCCCGTTTGCAATGCTGGGCGCCGCGCTGATCCTGCCGGCGCTGAAAGGATTCCGCACCAAGATGGACCCGCGCAATACCAATGGCGGCGTGTTCCTCGGCCTCAATGGTGTTGTGGTGAAGAGCCATGGCGGCACGGACGCGGTGGGTTTTGCCAAGGCGGTCCAGGTCGCCGCCAGCATGGGCGAGAGCAATTTCCGTCAGGAAGTCGAAGAAAACCTGCGCCGGCTAGCCCCGGCGGTCGCGGCGGGGCCAGCTCCCGCTGAACAGGCTGCCACTTAGGGCGTTCATCCCCGACGGCCGATAGATTTGACGAGGCGTTGACGTGAGCGAATTCGTATCAGTTGTCCGTGGCGTCGGCGGCTACCTTCCGGAGAGGGTGCTGTCCAACGACGACCTCGCGAAGATGGTCGACACCACCGACGAGTGGATCGCCGCCCGTACCGGCATCCGCAAGCGCCACATCGCCGCCGATGGCGAATTCACGTCCGACCTCGGAACGATTGCTGCGAAACGCGCGCTGGAGGCGGCCGGCCTGACGCCCAACGATATCGACCTGATCGTTGTCGCTACCGCCACGCCGGACCACACCTTTCCGGCCACCGCCACGATCATCCAGCAGAAGCTCGGCATGACGCACGGCGCAGGCTTCGACCTACAGGCGGTGTGCTCGGGCTTCGTTTTCGCCATCGCGACCGCCGACAACTTCCTGGTGCGCGGCCAGTTCGAGCGCGCGCTGGTCATTGGCGCCGAAACCTTCTCGCGCATTCTCGACTGGTCGGACCGCTCCACCTGCGTCCTGTTCGGCGACGGGGCAGGGGCGGTTGTGCTCGAGCGGCAAGAGAAGAAGAAAGCCGGCGATCGGGGCGTCAAAGGCATCCACCTGCGCACGGACGGTCGCTACAAGGACCTGCTCTTCGTCGATGGCGGTCCGTCGACCACGCAGACCGTCGGCAAGCTCCGCATGGTCGGCAACCAGGTGTTCAAGCACGCGGTCGGCAAGATTTCCGAAAGCGTGCTGGCGTCGGTGAAACAGGCCGGGCTGGAAATAAAAGACATCGACTGGTTCGTGCCCCACCAGGCCAACCAGCGCATCCTCTCCGCTGTGGCGGAGCGCCTCGGCCTCGAGGAGCACAAGGTCGTCTCCACCGTCGCCGAGCACGGCAACACGTCGGCTGCCTCCGTGCCGCTGGCCCTCGCCGCCGCTACGGACGATGGCCGCGTCAAACCCGGCGACCTCGTGCTCATTGAAGCCATTGGCGGCGGCCTCGCCTGGGGCAGCGCGCTTATCCGCGTCTAGGCTTCCCGGCCAACCCGATGGTGCGTTCGCGCATCTGGCGACTCTACGCCCGGAATCCCGGGGTCATCCCCTGCCCGGTTGCCCCAATCGCTAACAAGTCGTAAAGGGATGAAATTGTTCGGTATTTGACCGGGAAGGCCTTAACATCCCTGATTCGTGGGGTTAGGCTTCCCCCTCACATCGGAGACGTCCCAGTGCCTGAGAACACGCTCACGCGCGCAGACATCGTGGACCGCCTTGTTCAAAAGGTCGGCCTCACGAAGCAGGATTCAAGCAACTTCCTCGAGCGTGTGCTCGAACTCGTCTGCACCGAACTGGAGCGGGACGAGGACGTGAAGTTTGCGCGGTTCGGAAACTTCGTTGTGCGGCGGAAAAATGCTCGCGTCGGTCGTAATCCCAAGACCGGCGAAGAAGCTCCGATCTCCGCAAGACGGGTGGTGTCGTTCAAGCCCTCGCCGCTGCTGCGGCAGAGGGTCGAAGCAGCGATGACCCCCCGGAGAGACTGATGACCGTCACATCGCAGGTTGAACTGGCGCCGGAGTCGGATTCTGACCTCGATTGCCCTGTTGCGGTGTCCGACGAACTCTACGCCAAGAGCGCGGAGGCTTTCCGCACCATCGGCGAGGCGGCTGGCGAACTCGGGCTAAAAACCCACGTCCTGCGCTTCTGGGAAACCAAGTTCGACAATCTCCGCCCGATGAAACGCACCGATGGCCGCCGCTATTATCGGCCCGAGGACATGGAGATGTTGCGTCGTCTCCAGAATCTCCTGCACGTTCAGGGACTCACCATCCGCGGCGCCATCAAGGCGCTCGACGGGGAGCCGGGGCTGGCTCAGGTCGGTGACTCGTCCGTTGGGGACGAAGGGGCTGAAGAGATGACGCATCCGGTGGAAGCCGGCGCCTCCGTGCGCGACCTGCAGGACGCTGTCCGCGACGCTGTCGAGCGGGGCGATTTCCGTAGCTCCGAAATCGCCGCCGACGCTCCGGCCCGCACGCGGCTGGAAACGCTGCTGGCTGACCTCACCAACCTCAAGTCGCGCATCGACGCTGCTCGCTCGGCGGCCTGAGCCGAAACCTGCATCGGAAAAGTGGTGGGCGGTGACGGGATCGAACCGCCGACATCCTGCGTGTAAAGCAGGCGCTCTGCCAGCTGAGCTAACCGCCCAATACCTACTCTGGCGAGTGGCCTGAAATGGTCGGAGCGGCGGGATTCGAACCCACGACCCCTAGTCCCCCAGACTAGTGCGCTAACCGGGCTGCGCCACGCTCCGCCAATTCAGGAGCGCCCTTATAGGCGCCTCGACCCCCAAGGGCAACGCCTCGATTCACGGGGATTCAGAGCCATTCTGCGTTTAATCCTCCACCGGCGGCCGGGCGCCGGGCGGTCTCTGCTGGGGTCCGAGCGTCTTCACGACATACTTCGCCGTCGCCTCGATCTGGGCCGGGGTCAGCGCCGCCGCCATCGACGGCATCTCGCCCTGGCCCGAGGTGATGACACGGGCGATGTTGGCGTAGTCCGTCCGGTTGGTCAGCGGCGGGGCGTTGCCGCCTTGCATCCCGACGCCGTTGGGGCCGTGGCAGATGGCGCAGACCTGGTCGAACATCGTCTTGCCGACCGCCAACTCCTCCACCGTCGCATTGACCGCCATCACCGCCAGCTTGGCCGAAGGCGGCGCCGCCGCCAGGGGCACGCCGCCCGCAGGCGCCGCGCCATTCTCGCTGGCGCCGTCGAGCGTCAGCGCCACCATCTCGGCCGGCGCACCGCGCTTGGAAACAGTGATGACGACATACTGACGGCCATTCAGCTTGTAGGTCATCGGCGCGCCGGTGACGAGCGTGGGCATCTCGGCTTCCCACACGACCTTGCCGTCGCGCTTGTCATAGGCGCGGAACATCGGCCCGCCCGATCCGCCGCCGATGTTTCCGGACTCGCCGAGGAACAGAAGCTCCTTGGTAAGCAGCGGGCTCGGTCGCACGTCGAACTTGCCCATCTTCGCGAAGTCGAGATTGAGGCCTTTCAGCGCCGCGTGGTTCTTCACGAAATCATCCGCATCGCCGATCGGGATGCGCCACAGGTGCTTGCCCGTGTTCATGTCGGTCGCGACCATTACGGAATACGGAGGCTTCATGATCGGCAGGCCTTGCGGGCCGCTGATCGGCGCGCCGCCGCCGCCACCGTAATAGTCCATGTTGGTGGTCTTCGGATCGCCCTTCCGGATGCCCGCGAACTGCGGCTTCAAGCGCAGCGGTGTGTACAGGATGTGCGTGTCGGGATCGACCGCCGCGCCGTTCCAGTTCGGCCCGCCGCCCGTGCCGGGGAACAGCCACGTGCCTTTGTTTGTGGGCGTGATCTCGGTCGGCGCGGTGTAGAGTTCGCCCTTGGTGTACTGGTCGGCGAGCTTCTTGCCTTCCGCACGCAGCGCGGGCGTGAAGTCGATCAGGTCGTCTTCGGAATAGCCGAGCCGCAGGAAGGGCTCGGGCAGGGTGGGGAAGGGCTGCGTCGCCGACGCCTTCTCGCCGGGGATAGGAGATTTCGGAACGGCGCGTTCCTCGATCGGCCAAACGGGCACGCCGGTCTTGCGATCGAACACGAACGTCAGCCCCTGCTTGGTCAGCAGCGTCAGCGCCTTGATCGTCTTTCCGTCCTTGCGGATGTCGTGAAGGATCGGGGCGGCCGGCAGGTCATAGTCCCAAAGGCCGTGGTGCACGATCTGGTAGTGCCAGACATGCTTTCCGGTCTTGGCATCCAGCGCGACGATGCTCTCGCCAAACAGCCCGTCGCCCGGCCGCTGTCCGCCGTAGAACTCGTTCGTCGGTGTTTCGGTGGGCAGATAGACGAGACCCATCTCCGGGTCTGCGCTCATCATCGACCAGACGCCCGCCGCCCCCGAATACTTGCCGCTGCCGTTCTCCCATGTTTCGCCGCCGAGTTCTCCCGGCTGCGCAATCGGGTTGAAGGTCCACACCAACTCGCCTGTGCGAACATCGAAGCCGCGAATTGAGCCCGGCGCGGATTCCTTGTTGCGGGATCCGCTGACGATCACCTGCACGACGACAATGTCGCCCACGACAAGCGCCGGGGACACCGAGCCGACATCCGTCGCTTGTGTGCCCTCAACGAGACCCTTGCGCAGGTCGATCCAGCCATTGCGGCCGAAGCCCGGCGCGGGCTTGCCGGTCTTGCCGTCCACCGCGAGCAGGCGGCCATCGCCGGAATTGTGGAAGACGCGCTTCTCGGTCCCGTCGGTCCAGTAGGCCAGCGAGCGGCCCGCCAGCGAGGCGGCGCGGCCGCCAATGTCCACGGGCTGGGGTTCGAACGTCCAGATCGTCCTGCCGGCGCCGGCATCGACCGCCGCCATGCCGTTGTTGACCCACGGAATGTAAAGCACGCCATCGTCCAGCAGCGGCGTGGACTTGTAGTTGGAGACTTCCTGCCCGCCACCCGTATCGGCGCTCCACCGCCAGGCGATCTTCAGCCGGTTCACGCTTTCGCGGTTGATCTGGTTCAGCGGCGCATAACGCGTCTGGCCGGCATCGCCGCCCCAGTATTTCCATTCGGTGGCGTCATAGGCCGCGTTCGCCTGCAGCCCCAATCCGCCCGGCCCGGCCTGGCCTCCCGGCGGAGCAGCGCACGCGAATGTCAGCGCGATCGCGAGCAGGGACGCAGTCACCCCTCCCGCCAGCTTGCGGTTTACCATGATTGCTCTCCTCCCGCGTGGGCCCGCGTGCGTGCGCTGAGTCCCGTTCTTTGGCGGACAGCTTTACCGCTGCCTCACGGCTGCGCAATCCGTTGGGGAATGGTCTGTCGCTCACAAGATGTAATGGATTGCCCCACGAGGGGCGCCACGATCATCCTGTGCTGGTGAGAAAGGTTCGCGCTTTGGGCTGGCGCGAACGGGTCGGCGGGCAATGTTACGGGGGCGGGGCAAAGGTCTTGCCGTGGCGATCCTGGGCGCGCTTGCGAGCGCGGGCGCTGCCGCATTCTCATTTGCCGACTCGCCCGAGCCCGAAAAAACCACGCCGCTCAATGACGGCAGGCCGACTGACGGCGCCTTCTACATGGACTTCACCAAGGGCTTCGATCGGGTGAACCACGTCCTGTCCGACTGGCAGGTCAACGAGCCGTGGCTGGCAGTATCCTTCAGGCGCGACAATGTCGTCTTCGATGCGCGTGGGATGACGCTTACGGCGAAACGCCAGGAGACCGCCGTATCGCCCTATACCAGCGCCGAATTCCAGCGGGCCGGGGTCTTCGGTTACGGCCGTTATGAAGCCGTCATGACGGCGGCGCGCGGAACGGGGGCCGTCTCCACCTTCTTCACTCATACTGGAGAGCCGCACGACGAGGTGGACTTCGAGATTCTCGGACGTTCCACAGCAAGCGTCCACACCAATTTCTATGCAGCCGGCAAGAACGGGCCCAGCGATATCGCGCTCGCCTTCGATGCATCTGAAGGCGAACATCTCTATGCGTTCGAGTGGATGCCCGGCCGTATCGCCTGGTATATCGATGGCGTCCTGGTTCGCGAAGTGTCAGAGGCGGAGGGCGCCCGCATCCCCACGACCACCGCGCGCGTCATGGCGAGCGTGTGGGTGGCCAAGGGGCAGGTCGCCGAATGGGTCGGCGAGCCCGACTTCACCGAAGTGTCCGCCACATATCGTTGCATGTCGCACGTTCCGGCGGGGCAGGCCGGACGGCAATGCAGCGATGCGTTGAAGTTGCCAGGCTAGACCAGCTTCCGGCGCAGCACCTTGCCCGCAGCAATCCTTGCGAAGGTCGAGAGCGTGTAGCCTGCGGCAGAAACGTCCGATGCCAGCAGGCGAAAGAACGCGCCCAGCTTCCGTCCCTTGAGTGCGTCCACCGCCGCCACGAACTGATCGACATTGCGCAAGGCGCGCAGGCGTTTACCCAAGGCAGCTTGTTCGGGCGATGAAAGCCTGCCTGCGCTGCGTGCCTGAAAACGCGTCTCCGCTGCCAGCCATGCCTGCGTGTCTGCCGTATTCAGGCGATGCGAGATCGAGCCGGCAGCGCGGGTGTAGCGATAGCCGGAGTCCGGTGTGTAGGCCACGTGCGCGCCGCCCGCGAGCAGGTCGGCGACAAGATAATAGTCCTCGCTATTCCGCAGCGTGGTATCGTAGCGAACATCAAGGCGATCGAGCGCTGCGCGCCGGATCAGCGGCTTGAGATAGCCAAGACAATCGCCGGATTTCATCGGCTGGTTGAAGGCGATCCACGTCTGCAGGTTGATGTCGCCAGCGGCGGCGAAGTCCGGAGACTTCAGAAAGCGGCCATCGCCCAGCGTAGCGCCCGCCGCATCAACTTCGATCATGTTGTCGACGACGATGTCGGCATTTCGTTCGGTCGCAATCGCCACTAGGCGCGCGAGCCGGTCGGGCGTCATCGCGTCGTCAGCGTCGAGGACGGCAATGAAGCGGCCGCTGGCCAGTTCGATCGCCCTGTTGCGGGCAGCGGATGGCCCGCCATTCACAGGCAGCCGGTCGATGACGATCCGTTTGTCCTTGGCGGCGAGCGCCTGCAGCGCCGAAAACGTGTCGTCCGGCGAGGCGTCGTCAACGACAACAACCTCGACGGTCACGCCGCTGGAGGCCAGCGCGGACTCAGTCGCACGCGCGATGAAGCCGCCGGCTTTCCAGGCGGGGATGATGACGCTGATGTCCGGCGCGGTCATGATCGCTGGCCGGGCTTGTCCACACGCGCCGCACCGATGAACAGCAGGCTTGATGTCAACGTGAACTCCAGCGCCAGGTCGATTTCCGTCGTCGTCCGGAAGATCACCATGACAGCAAGGATCAGGAACGCAGCGTTGATCGTGGTCTGGTTGCGAAACCAGTTGATCCCCGGACGCCATATTGCCCATATCGCAATGAACACGGTCGCCCAGTAGCCCGGATAGCCAAACGCCACGCCATTCTCGAGATACGAGTTGTGGAACGAGAATTTGACGTAACTCTGATAGTCGAAGTACCGGACGATCGAGTTCGCGAGGCCATACTCTTGGCGCCAGAATCCGTCCGCGCCGACACCCAGCAAGGGATGCTCCTGCATCGTGCGCTCAGCCGTCTCCCACAGATAGGTTCGCCCCGTCAGCGTCGAGTCCTTGCCCAGCGCACTGAGGACGGAGTCCTTCGCGTCGAACTGCAGGAAGCCAAACAGGATCAGCGACGCCGTCAGCACCAGGACTGCCAGCAACATGACAATCAGCAACCGCATATGTCGTACGCGTGCAGCGGGTTGCCAGAGATAGGCATGGCCCAGCATCGCGCCGGTCGCGCCTATGACAAGCATGGTCGTCGTCGCCGACTTGGCCAGGAAGATCAGCCCCAACGCCAGCGGCGCAACGCCCAGCGCCCAGAACCGGAACCAGCGGTTCGCGCCCTTGTCGAGCATGATGGCCAAGGCGGCGATGTAGAGAATGAACATGTTCACGGCGAGATAGTTCTTCTGGCCGAAAATGCCGGTCCAGGCACCGTTGATGATCTGCGGGCGTTGCACGCAGAGGAAGGCGGCAATCGTCTCGCTCGCCAGGAAGATCAGCAGAATCTGGCGTCCACTTAGGCGGCTGGCGGCATAGATGGCGACGGCTGATCCGATGAGGAACAGTATGCCTTTGCGGATTGCGTCGCTGGCGCTGGGCGCCCACAGCGCGGAGGCGATGCAGAACAGCGGGATGATGAAGGTCGGCCAGGCGCGGAACGCGGTCGGCAGGGTCTGCCGGGCGAACATTACCAGCGTGCCCATGAAGTAGGCGGCGGCCAGGTAGCGGAGGGGCTGGGCCCAGCCATAGGGAACGGTGGTCGAAAACACCCAGGCGAACAGCATGATCACGTCGAGCTGCGAGCAATACGCAAGCAGCGACCGCTGAGAGAAGCTCAGTGGCCGGGGCGGCGGCGGGGGGGCCGCCGCAGGGGCTGGTGCGCTGGGGGCGCTGGTGTTCATTCAACCGATCCCGCGGTTCGGGCCGTTTCCGCCGCCGCGGGATGAAGGGACGGGAAGGGCCACGGGTCCTGAACAGCAAGGCACGTACCAGTTGGGGCGCCAGTCCAGCGCTGTTCACCTGTGGGGCGAAACGCGGTTATTAACTGTGCGGGAGCTGGTCCCGGGTCCCGAAAGGGCGCCGCCGTCCTTACGGATGGTTTATGAGGGCACAGCAAGGCAGGAGTTGTTATGTCCCAGATCAGGGTGGCGTGCGTCCAGATGCGGTCGGGAACCGAGGTGGCGCCCAACATCGCGGCAGCCTCCGCGCTGATCCGCCAGGCAGCCGCCGGCGGGGCGGAGCTGATCGCGACGCCCGAAATGACCACGTTGCTGGATCGCAAGCCGGGCGCGTGCTGGGAGAAATCCACCAGCGAGGAGGCTGATCCCGGTCTTGCCGCTTTCCGTGCGCTGGCGAAGGAGCTGGGCGTCACGCTGTTGATCGGCTCGCTCGCCATCCGCGCTGATGCGGGCAAGTGCGCCAACCGCAGCTTCCTGATCGGCCCCGATGGCGGGATCATCTCGCGTTACGACAAGATCCATATGTTCGACGTCCAGCTGAACGCGGGCAACGTCTACAAGGAATCCGACAGCTATGC
>JAOATF010000118.1 GCA_030158285.1 Hyphomonadaceae bacterium | reverse complement strand
AGCGCCACCACAACCGGCAGGCCATAGCCCTGCAGGTTCTCGATATGCCGCTGCACGTTCACCGCCCCGCGCTGCAGGGCCTCAACATCTTCCTTGCCGAGATCGCCCTTCGCCACGCCGCCATTCATCTTCATCGAGCGAATGGTCGCCACCAGCACCGCCATCTTTGGCTTCAGGCCAGACAGCCTGCACTTGATGTCGAAGAATTTCTGCGCGCCAAGGTCCGCACCGAACCCCGCCTCCGTCACCACGATGTCGCCCAGCTTCAGCGCCGCGCGCGTCGCCGTCACCGAATTGCACCCGTGCGCGATGTTGGCGAACGGCCCGAGGTGAACCAGCGCCGGCGTGTTCTCCATCGTCTGCACCAGGTTCGGCTGGATCGCGTCCTTCAAGAGAACAGCCATCGCGCCATCCGCCTTGATGTCGCCCGCCGTCACCGGCTTCCGCTCGCGCGTCTCCGCCACGATGATCCGCGCCAGCCGCGCCTTGAGGTCGGCAAGGTCTTCCGCAAGGCACAGGATCGCCATCACTTCCGAGGCGACAGTAATGTCGAATCCGCCCTCGCTCGGCACGCCATTGGCCGATCCGCCGAGCCCGGTCACCACCGCGCGCAGGTTGCGATCGTTCACGTCCAGCGCCCGGCGCCAGCGCACGCGCCGCACATCGATGCCCAGCGCATTTCCCCAGTGGATGTGATTGTCCACCATCGCCGCGAGCAGGTTGTGCGCCGCCGTGATCGCGTGGAAGTCGCCGGTGAAATGCAGGTTGATCTCGTCCATCGGCACGACCTGGCTGTAGCCGCCACCCGTCGCGCCCCCCTTCTGGCCGAAGCACGGCCCCAGGCTTGGCTCCCGCAGCGCGATCACCGCCCGCTTGCCGATCCGCGTCAGCGCATCGCCGAGTCCCACCGTGGTCGTCGTCTTGCCCTCGCCCGCCGGCGTCGGGTTCATCGCCGTCACCAGCACAAGATCGCCATCCGGCTTCGCCGCCAGCGACTTCAGGTATCCCGCCGAAATCTTCGCCTTGGTGTGGCCATAGGGAATCAGCGCCTCCGCCGGAATGCCCAGCGCCTCGCCCACAGCCATCACCGGCTTGATGCGCGCCCGCCGCGCAATCTCGACATCGCTGTCCATTGAAACCCCGCTCTGATCCCCCGATCTAAGCGGGCAGGGCGGGGCCTGTCACGCATTTGCAGCGCCCTCTGCACAAGCCATTCTCCCCGCCGCCTTTGCGCCGCATTGAAAGGCGCTAGTTTGTCTCGTGGAAATCGTGGAGTTCCCGATGAAACTGACGTCGCTCATTCTTGCTGCCAGCCTCACGGCGCTCACCGCCTGCACAACCGTGGCAACGCCAGCCACCGTCGATCAGGCCGCATTGAGCCAGACCGCCAGCCTCATGGTCTCCATCGGCCAGCACGGCGAAGGCATGAGCGCGGACGATATCAACGATCTCTCCGCCGAGCTCGACGCACAGGTCGCCGCTGCGCCCAACGATCCCTTCGTCCTGAAACTCGCTGCCCAGTCCCGCCGCACGCTGTCGGACTATTCGCAGGACCGCGCCCAGCGCGTCCACCTCCGCCACACCGCCCTCGCCGAATACGATCGCGCGCTAGAGCTCGCGAAGTCAAACCCGGCCGCTTCGCGCATGGTGATGATCAACGGCCAGGAAACCGAAATCGACCTCAAGGACCTGCCAGACCTCCGCGCCCAGCTGATGCACCAGGTGCAGACGGATCGGTGACTCTGGACCGCCGGGCCCCCGCCCGGCAGTCGTCGCGCAGCGACGAACATCCACCACCGTCACAGCCGATCGGCCTTCGGCCGATGTGCCGGGCAGGGGCCCGGCGGTCCAGAAATCAAATCTCTCCCGCCTTCGCCATCCGCTGCAGCTCGCGGCCGATCACCATCTGCTGGATTTGCGTCGTGCCTTCGTACAAGCGCAGGATGCGCACATCGCGATAGAACCGCTCCACCGCATAATCCGCGATGTAGCCCGCCCCACCATGCACCTGCACCGCGCGGTCCGCCACGCGGCCCACCATCTCGGTGCAGAACATCTTGGTCGCGGCCGCGATCAGCGTGGTCTTCTCCCGCGCGTCGTACTTCCTGACGCCGTCCATCACCATCGCCTTGCCCGCCGCCGCTTCGGCATAGCTGTCCGCGATCATGCCCATCACCAGCTGGTGCTCGATGATCGGCTTGGCGAACTGCTTGCGCTCGCTCGCGTAGCGCACCATCTCCTCCACCAGCCGCTCGGCAATCCCGCAGCTCAGCGCCGAGATATGCAGCCGCCCCCGGTCCAGCACCGACATGGCGACCTTCATGCCTTCGCCTTCTTCACCCAGCCGGTTGGTGATCGGCACGCGCGCATCCTCGAAGATCACGTCGCAGACATTCGCGCCCTGCTGGCCCATCTTCTTCTCGGGCTTGCCGATCGAAACGCCGGGCGTGTTGCGCTCCACGATGAACGCCGACAGCCCCTTCGGCCCCGGCGTGTTGGCATCCGTCCGCGCCATCACGGTGAAGATCGTGGCTTTGTCCGCATTGGTGATGAACCGCTTGGCGCCGTTCAGCACATAATGATTGCCATCGCGGACGGCCTTCGTCTTCGCGGACCCCGCGTCCGATCCCGCCTCCGGCTCGGTCAGCGCAAAGCTCGCAATCGCTTCGCCCGTCGCCAGCTTCGGCA
>JAOATF010000117.1 GCA_030158285.1 Hyphomonadaceae bacterium | reverse complement strand
CCGATTGGACGCCTATAACCCCGAAAACGGGGTCCTTATTCCACGCCTGTTCACACTCCTCGATATGGCCATGTCGGTTCATGGGCAGCAGCTGGTCCTGTTGCCACACACCTTCGCCCGACTGCTGGACCTTCTCGAAAAGCGGTCCGATGTCAGACCATATTTCAGGCCAGACATCGCGACCTGGTCGGCCAAGCGCCCAGGGGTGCTTCGTTCCCGGAATGGGAGCCCAAGCGTCATTGTAGATTAAGGACAGATCGGGGCCCCAGTAGATGGCTATAGGGAACGTCGTGCCTAAACAGATGGAGATTGCGGAGCGAAGACTCTGCGGCCAGACGGCGGGCAAGCCGAGCGTTGACTGCGTCCAGTCAAACTCTCGCATCAACTGGCCAAGATTTCCGCCTCCCGACAGAAAACTTGAATCGCTTTCGCGCATTAGGACACGACCCTCTAAGCCCCTAAAGTAATGGAAGTTAGGGTGCCATGAATTGCGAGCAAGCTAACCGACCACGGGGGGTGGCGGACCAGGAGCCCTGTCCACCACGCAAGGCGCTTGAGCGCATGGCGGCATTGGAGCTATCCGCCAAGGCGAAGGAGCTGTCCGGCGAGCTTGGGCTGCATGTGCTCACGCATGTCCCCAATCGGGTGGCGGGGGTTTACGCGCGGCGGATTGATTTGGCCCAAGGTCGAATGGCGCTGATCATCGCCGATCGCCACAAGTTGCTCGTGCCGTGGCGGCCGGCGTTGGAGCACTTCGCGGGGAAGGGCCTCAAAGGGGCTCTGCGCCGGCAAACATTGTCATGGAAACTGGAGCGCGGAATTGGGATTGGTCTGCCGCCGATGTGATCCTTCTCTCAGATCGGGGATCGCTTAGCGCCTATGGGCAGTCATAGGTTGCGAGTGAGGCAAGGGCAGTGATTGGCCGAGGCTGTGTGAAAACGCCGAAGCAGTTCATGCTTTCCCGTGTTGGCGCGGGAGGCTTTCAATGAAGCGGTTCGTCGAGGGTGAAGCTCGCGATCAGGGTGGTTTGTTTCCAGCGCATCTCGATGATTTCATTGGTGAAGACAATCCGGTCCGTGCGGTCGACGCCTTCGTCGAGATGCTGGGGTTGCGCGGTCTGGGATTTTCCAGCGTCGATCCCAAGGCCACCGGTCGCCCGAGCTATCACCCGGCGATCCTCCTGAAGCTTTATGTCTACGGCTATCTCAACGCGATCCCGTCTAGCCGCCGGCTCGAGCGCGAGGGGCGGGACGCAATGTCGAGCTGATGTGGCTCACGGGGCGCCTGGCGCCCGATCACAAGACCATTGCCGACTTCCGCAAGGACCATGGACTCGCCATTCAGAAAACGTGCGCGCAATTCGTCGGCCTGTGCCGGGAGCTGGGTCTGTTCTCCAAAGCGATCGTCGCTCTCGACGGCAGCAAGTTCAAAGCGGTCAACAGCCGCGACAACAACTTCACCATCAACAAGGTGGCCAAGCGTATCGAGCAGGCGGAGATCAACATTGCGCGCTACCTGACGGCTCTGGAGCGTGCCGACCGCCAGGGCGGCGAGATCGCAGAAGAAAAAACGCCACGGCTGAAGGACAAGATCGAGCGCCTGCGCCAGCGGATCGAAGACCTGAAGGCGATGGGCGCCAGGCTGGAGGCTAGCCCCGGCGCTCAGGTCTCGCTTGCTGATCCCGATGCGCGCGCCATGTCGAGTCACGGCAAGGGGACCGATGTCGTTGGCTACAATGTTCAGATCGCCGTCGATGCCGAGCATCACCTCATCGTTGCGCACGACGTCAACAATATCGGGAGCGATCGCGCGCAGCTCGTGCCTATGGGAGAAAAGGCTCTCGAAGCGAGCGGACAAGCCGCGATAACAGTGCTGGCGGATCGGGGCTATTACAGCGGCGACCAGATCGTCGCGTGCGAGGGTAATGGCGTAGATCCTATCATACCGAAGACCGAGACCTCGGGTGGCGCGCTACGCGGACGCATCATGATCCAGGACTTCTACTATGACCGCGACAATGATCGTTACACGTGCCCCGCTGGCGAGCTGCTGACGCAGCCGAAGAAGCGCTCAACACGCGGACCCGATCCTGACTACGTACGCTACCGCAACCTCGATGCCTGCGGAGGCTGCGCTCTCAAATCCCGATGCACGCAGGAGCGCTTCCAGCAGCTCAGACGATGGAAGCACGAAGACGTCCTCGACGCGACGCAACGGCGGCTTGACCATATGCCGAAGGCCATGACCGTCCGCCGGCGGACGGTCGAGCATCCCTTCGGGACCATCAAGGCCTCGATGGGCGCAACCCACTTCCTGACCAGGACGCTTCCGAAGGTGAAAACCGAGATGAGCCTGCAGGTGCTGGCCTACAACCTGAAGCGAATGATGGCCCTCTTCGGCATCCGCCCACTGATCCGGGCCATGGCCGCCTGATCGGCCCGGCATGGCCGACGCGCCAACCCGACGCTTGAGCGTCACGGCGTTTTTACACAGCCTCGGCCTGTTTCTGTCGTTGCGCACGCTACGTCGTTCGCCTTAGGCCAACGCCCGAGGGCATGGCACGATGCCTCGCGTCCAAGGGACGAAAAACCGACCAACTTGGCGTCTACATCTGTCGGCGCCGTCAGAGCGTATTGAACGCAGCCGATTTAGACATCGCCACTTTCTCCTTAGGGCCTTGCTCAAGCCGCCACCGCATTTCATGCTCAGGCGCGCTTTGGGCTCGTTTATCCAGGTTGATTCGACCTCTGGGTGAGTGGATGGTGCCCTTGGGGTTCCCGGGATTTACGATTCCATTTGCTAACTAGGCGTCCCCGTCACGGCGCGAAGAGCCCGGATCGTCCTGTTAGCGTGACGATGAGCCCCATTACGAAAATGAAAAGCACAATGCCAAGGCCGATCCAGCCGGAAAATGAGCCTGAGCCGCGGTCGTTCTTCATGCCGTCGCCACGCCGGATTCGGGCGAATGCTCGGTGGATCGGTCAGCACGCGCCAAGAGTTCGGTGCGCTCCTCGCGGCGCGTAGTCGGCATTTCGCCAACAGCTAAGACCCATTCCGTCCCCGAGGCCAAGCACAATCGAATCATACCGCCACCCGTCGCCCTCCAACGGGAAGCTCCGGGCCTGGGCGATCGAGGAACGCCAACACTGCCTCCACGAACACATCGTTCTTGTCGCCCGCTACCATGTGTCCGGCGTTCTCCACGTCCGTGAACTTTGCGTGTGGAACCAGAGTCAGGAACTCTTGGACATCGTCCTGCGAGACAAGTTCGCTCATGCGCCCACGTATCAAGTGCACGGGAATGCGGAGAGAGCTTACGCTTGCCGCAAAACTATCCATCGAACGTCCGTCGCGACCGTGCATGACGCTGGTTACGAAGAGCGGATCCCAGCGCCATCGGTATCGTCCATCTGCATCCTGGCGCAGGTTCTTGCTGAGACCGGTTAGGTCTTTGGAGCGTGCGCGGTTGGGCAGGTAGCGGGCTATCACATCGGCAGCTTCTTCCAGGCTGGCAAAGCCGCTTTCGACATGCTCGGACATGAACCCCATGATCTTGGCCACGCCAGCGGGATTCATGCGCGGCGTGATATCGACTAGCGTCAGCGAGGAGAAAGTTTCGGGCGCGACTAGCGTCTCGACCACCATACCCGCGATCCCGCCGAGCGAAGCGCCGACAACGGCTGGTTTGTCGCCAAGCTGCGCTGCAACCGCAACGAGATCGGCCGCAAACCGCTCCATGCGATAGTCACCAGTCGGCGATCTCGCGCTGTCGCCATGCCCGCGGAGATCGAGCGCGACGGCGCGCCAGCCTGCTGCTGCGAGGCTTGTGCCCGTCTTGGCCCAGGCATGACGCGTCTGCCCGCCGCCATGAGCCAGCAGGACCGTCCCACGGTCAGATGCGCCATAACAGTCAGCGACAAGCGCGACACCCTCGTCGCCGAGGAAAGTTCTCAATTCGAGATCAGCCATGCATCAAACTCTTCAGTCCTTCGGCTTGAGCGCCCGCGCAGCGTGGTGCTAGAGGGCTTCAGTCAGTGTGCGGCAAGCCGGAACATTCTGCGATCACGCACGAGGCGCCGTTTATCTGAGTAGGCCCTGGACCTCCTTTAGAGGTCTTTCGGCAGCGGCGAGGCTTGCGGTTTCGATCGGCGATAAAGGGGGTCCACGGCGTGACGTTCGCCGCACGAAAATCGCAGGCCCCAAGCCGGGCGGACATAGCGACGAGGTCATCGCAATCGTCGATCATCCTTGAGAGCAACGCGCTGATCGGAGAGATGTCGCTAGCTTCCACGAGACGATCAACGATTGGAGGACGCGTCTCCGCCAGCCCGGTACGTACGTCACCGATGCGGGCCGTGATCCGCGCTGTCAGCTGGGGCCTTGCCTGGCAAGTTCGTCGCAGCACTGTAACCACTCCTCGGTGTTCTTGCCTCTAGTGAGCGCCAGAAGCGCTCGGATTGTGCGGGCACCTACGGTTTGGCCGCGCCTGGTGTTCCTGCAGCTACATCAACATGTACGGGCCTCAGCGCATCCGGCGAAAACGCAGTCGCGCTGGAAAGTCTGACAATTGCGCGCAGGCGGCGCGCCGTTGCGCGCACAAAGCTGAGGCGCGCAAGGCTGGCCTGCCGCTGCGCGGTGAGCACATCAAGAAGACGGCCACCGCCCAATTCGTAGTTGCGTCGTTCAAGGCGCAGCGCCTCTTCCGCAAGGTCGCGAGCGTTCTGTTGCAGCGCCAGTTCAGTCTCGGCCGATTCCAGAGACGCCATGGCGTCGGCAACCTCTCCAAAAGCCCGGAGAACCGTCGCACGGTAGCGCGCGTCGGCGCGGCGCGCCTCGGCTTCGGCGCGCTGGACATCGGCCTTAAGGGCGCCATTGCGAAACAGCGGCAGGCTGAGCTGCGGACCAAAACTCCAACCGGACGATGAATAGGAAAAGAGGTCCTCTGGCTGGAGGGTCGTTTGGGTCAGACGGGCGGACAGGCGTATCTGCGGGTAGAGATTGGCCGTGCGAACCCCGATCTCTGCGGTCGCCGCATGAAGTACTGCCTCGGCTGCAAGGATATCCGGACGCCCGTGAATCAATTCGGACGGAATCGCGACAGGGATCTGCGCAGGCGGTGACATGCTGCCGAGGTTGAAGGTGGCCCATGCGGATTCACCGGGCGCCTTACCCGCTAGAATCGCCAGCGCGTGCTGGGCAAGTGTAAGGCGTTCGCGTAGGGCAGGCAGAATAGCCTCGTCTTGGGCGAGCTGCGCTTGTGCACGAATGCGATCGATCTCGCCGCCTGCGCCTGCCGCAATGGATCGCTCGACAAGACGCAATGTCGCCTGGCCATCAGCGACAATCAGTTCGGCTGCGGCGACCTCCGCACTCGCAGCTGCGATCTCAATGGCTTTGCTGGCGACCTCGGAGGCCAGGGTCAGGCGCGCGGCCTCTCGCCGGAAAGCTTCGGCCTCAACGCGAGCATTGACCGCCTCCTGCTCGCGAGCGGCGCCACCAAAGAGGTCGAGATCATAACTGACCCCGACACCTGTGGTGTAACGCGACAACGTCCTGCTCGGGAATCCGCTGAAGCCAAAGGATGTAGCGTTGATGCGTCCGCGCTCGAATCCGGCCTGTCCATCAACCGAGACGCCCGACCCGCCATAGACCATGTCCCGAGTCGCAAGAGCAGCATCCAGTGCTGCATCGGCCTCCGCTAGAGTTGGGCTTTTCAAAAGAGCTTCGATCACGATCGCATCGAGGCCGGGAACGCCCAGCCTGGACCACCAATCGCCTGGCAAGGCGTGGCCAAGAGCAACGCCATCCGAACTCTGCTTTTCGCCTGCAAGCAGATACCCCGCAGGGGCAGTTATCTGCGGGCGCACGAAATCGGGCCCGACGACCGCGCAAGCCCCCAGGGGCGCGAACGCCAGCGCAACTACAGAGACGCGGGGGAGTCTAGTCCATGACATGCGTGGTTTCCTTGGCGGCCGGAGCATTCTTCGGACGCTTCATCAGCAGAACGAGGGGAAGCGCCGCCAGCGTCAGCAGCATGGCGAGGTAGAAATCGCTGACATAGGAGACCATCGCTGCCTGGCGCGCGACTTCTGGAGCCCATGCGCTGAGCGCCTCCATCCCCTGGGTTGCGAGCGGGAGATTCGGGTTGTCGGGTCGAATGTTCTGGATCAGGTCGGAATATGACGTCTGCATATTGTTTACGAACAGCGCCTGCATCACGGAGATGCCGACCGCGGACCCGTTGCTTCTCACCAGTGTGAAGATCGCCGAACCGTCAGTCCGCATGGATGCCGGAAGGGTTGCGAACGCCAGCGTGTTGGACGGCACGAAGATGAAGCCAAGTCCGAAGCCCTGGATTACGCCCGAAACGATCACCAGCGTCGAATCCATCTCGAGATTGAAAAGCGTCATCTGCCAGAGCGCGACGGCGTTTACGATGAAGCCAAACGCTAGAAGCGCGCGGGGATCAAAACGGCTCATCGCGCGGCCGACGACGATCATGCTGATGAACATGCCGATACCACGCGGCATGGTGACAACCCCCGCTGTGATCACGGGATAACCAAGCAGGTTCTGCATAAGGGGGGGCAACAGGGCCAATGTTGCAAACATCAGAACGCCGGTGAGGAACCCAACGAGACAGCCGGTCAGGAAGTTCCTGTTGCCCAGAAGTGTTCGGTCGAAGAAGGGCTTCGGCGCTGTCAGTGTGTGGAAGATGAACATGTAGAGGCCACTGGCTGCAAGGATGGCATAGAGCTGGATCTCCAGTGACTGGAACCAATCTTCGCCGGGCCCCCGATCGAACATGAGCTGAAGCGTAACGATGAAGACGGCGAGCGATCCGAATCCCATGAAATCAAATGCGCGCTGATCGGTTGGCCGCTGTTCGGGAAGAAATGTCATCACGCCCAGGAATGCGAGCACACCGACCGGTAGGTTTACCAGGAAGACCCACCGCCAGTTCAGCGTTTCGGTCAGCCAGCCTCCGAGGAAGGGACCGAGAATCGGACCGAGCACGACTCCGGCCCCGAAGATGGACATTGCCTGGGCGTGTTTTTCGGGTGGATTGATGTCGAACAGGATCGTCTGAGACAGCGGGACGAACGCCGCCCCGGCCAGTCCCTGTATCACGCGAAATAGGATCATCTGCTCGAGATTGAGAGCGAGGCCACATGCTGCCGATGCGGTTGTGAAACTGGCGATCGAGATGAGCAGCAGACGCTTGCGGCCGATCCTGTCCGCGACCCATCCGACAAGAGGAGTTGCGAGCGCCTGCGCCACGATGAACGAGGTCAGCACCCAGGTGATCTGGTCGCTGCCGGCCGACAGTCCGCCCTGCATGTGTGGCAAGGCAACGTTCGCAATCGTCCCGTCGATCGCGTACATGGTGGTTGCGAGCATGATCGAGACGGTGATCGGCCCGCGCGCAATGCCACCAGACCGGACGGCGGTCGCCATCCCTCAGCGACCCGAAGCGTCGGATGATTGCGTGTCGACCTGGACGTGAGCGCTAAGCCCAGCGGTGAGCCGCACGCTTTCCGGCGGATCGACGAGTTCGAACCTCACGGGAACACGCTGGACGACCTTGACCCAGTTGCCCGTCGCGTTCTGTGCAGGCAGTGTGGCAAAAACCGCGCCGGTTCCAGGGCTGAAACTCTTCACGCGCGCATGAAGCTCCATGTCGCCGAGAGCATCGATCTTCACCGTGGCGGTCTGGCCTTCTCTCATGTGCGCGATCTGGCTTTCCTTGAAGTTCGCTTCGATCCAAGGGGAACCCGACACCAGCCAGAACAGGGTTTGGCCGGCGTTGACGAACGTCCCCACCTGCACCTGTTCGACTTTAGTCACTGTGCCTGACTCAGGCGCGATGACCTCGGTGTAGGACAACGCCAGCCTTGCGCGCTCAAGGCGCGCCGCAGCCTCTGTCACGGCCGGGTGATCATCGACCGATACCGACGGATCGCCACCGAGACTGGCGAGCGCCGCCGAAGCGGCCTGCCGGGCGGCCGAAAGGTCGGCGTGCGCCTGTTGCACGGCATGCTCAGCGGACTCCACCTGTTGCTTCGATGCGATGCCTTCAGCGCCCAGTTCCCTGGTCCGTGTAAGTTCGCTCTGGGCGTACTGCAGTCGTTCCTGTGCCGCCGATACCCCGAGGAGTTTCCCGCGATATTCTGCCTGCAGCCCGCTGACCCGGGCTTTGGCCGATGCTAGCGCCGCTTCATTCTGTGCGAGGTCGGCCTGCGGGTTAGCCTTGTCGAGCGTGAACAACACGTCTCCAGCTTTGACCCTCTGGTTCTCGCCGACATGAATCTTGACGATACGCCCTGTTACGCTGGTGCTGATGGCAACCCGGGCGGCCTGGACATAGGCATTGTCGGTTTCCTGATAACGCCCGCCCGTCACTGCCGACCACCCGAACCAGCCCAGGGCTGCAAGTGGGACGCCCAGCATCAGGATGTTGCGGACGAGCTTCCGCCGCGACTTGCGGAGCGGAATGGCCGCCACCCCTGTCTGGCTCACAGCCTCTGACGACCCGTCCATCACACGTCTTCCTCTTGTGGAGCTTTGTCGGTACGCACCTGTTGCAGATGCTGCCGAAGTTGCAGCAGAATCTCTTGCAGTTTCGCGATCTGGACTTCCGAGAGCCCGGCGAAGCACCGGCTCTGAATTTCCGTTGCGGCCGCACGAAACGCGGGCAGATTCTTGCGGCATTCCACGCTCAGGTGAATGCGCCAGGCTCGCCGGTCATTTGAGTCTTTGCGACGCTCGACCCAACCATCCCGCTCCAGGCGATCGATCATCTCTCCCATTGCGACGCGGCTTATCTCCACCGTCCGGGCCAGCTGCGCCTGCGTTTGTCCGTCCTCCCGAGCGAGGTATGCAAGCGCTCGCCAGGACGCCTCGGTCAGTCCCCGGCCGCTCATCTCGACCTCGAAGATTGAGCGGAGCTGCCGCGTCACCTCGGCGAGCAGAAAGCCGGTGTCCGTGACGATCGGGGATTCCTTCAACACGATATCCAAAATCCAGTGCGCAGTGTCGCGGTCAGCCCCGATAGGCCCCCCCTACAAGTACTAAGCTACCTTACAATAATGAGATTAACAAGAAGTCAGCGCGTCTGGCCGGACGGGCCGCCCTGTTGCAGCGCCAAGCACGACCGTCCGCGCAAAGAAGGTCTCAAGACCTACTTTTCGTTGTTGGTCGGCCAGCTGAATCGGCAGTTGACCAGGGGCCAGCACCCAGCACCTCTAGGAGCGCCCGGGATAACATCATGCGTCGGCCGCAGCCCGGGCGTGGCGCCGGTTGAGGCGCTGCATCGACAGCCGGTTCCGTGAGCTCGGGGTTACAGAGATTGTGACTTAATGTCTGCGGCGGGCATCATCCGTATGCGCACAACATCTATCAAGCCGGGTAACGAAAACGATTCCGCCGAACAAATGGTCGCCGAACCCCGCGAAGACCAGGCGCTGATCCAGAAAACGCTGCAGGCTGCGCTAGAGGCGGCGCAGACGGAAAGCGACGAGGTGGTGGCGGGCTTCATGATTGAACGCCTCACGGTGCATCGCAAGGCGGCATGGATGCTTAAGAGCAGCATCTGAATCCAGATCTCTGTCAGCTGCGTCGAGCGATTGAGACGACGGCGGACCAGCGGAAGCGAGTGCTGACCGAACCGGGGCGTGGGGTATCGATTGGTCCGGCCATAGGTGGGTGAAGCGCAGCATTGCGGCGTTCGTAGCGACTCGTGAGATGTGGCGATGGTCGACGAGTCGGCTGGGGGCAGGTCGGTCAACAGCCTGATGGCATCGCCAGAGACAACTGGACTCTTCCAGAGCACAGTCGCTGCATTGCGCGGTGGCCGCGTCGCGCGACCGTCCCACGATCCTGTCGCGATGCTGCGCAGATCGCAGTCCCTGATGCCCGGGATCCAGCTGACCTACGCTTGCGATGCCGTCAGTCGACCGCTGCGATCACGTTTGCTTGTCACGCCCATCACGCGTCCGGCGCATGCCCGCTCAAGGGGCCGAGGCTTCGCGCTACGCGCTGCAGGCCGCACCAACCCCTTGCGCGGTCACCGCTGCGCTTGCTTTCCGGCCGCTTCTGAGGGGCGTCGCAAACGCGACCCCGGCGGGGCTGATCCCGCGGGATCACAAGGAAGAGCATCATGGATCGCGCATCATTCGAACTCATCGGCAATGTCGGCAAACTCGAGATCAAGCCAATCAAGGGCGACAAGAAACTCGCCATCATCTCGCTCGCCACATCCGAACGCTGGAAAGCCGAAGGCGGCGACTGGAACGAGAAGACCTACTGGCACCGCGTCGTGGTGTTCGCGCCCGCGAAAGTCGCATTGATCGAGAAAGCCGTGCAGATGGGCACGCGCCTCCGGCTCGTCGGTCAGGTGCGTCCGAGCTCCTGGGAAGATGAGCGCGGCCAGAAGCGCTACTCGATCGAGTTCGTCGTCACCGGCTTCGGAGAGGTCGAGATTCTCGCGCGCGGGAAGCCGAAGGCAGAGGCTGCGTCCGAGGAAGCGCCTGCGGGCGAAGAGGCCCCCAAGGCCAAGCGCAGACGCGCCGCGTGATGCGCCGGACCGGCCGCGCAAGCGGCCGGTCCCCATCCCGTCATTCACCTCATTTCGCAGGAAACACTCATGTCATCCGCTGCATCGACTGCGCTCAAAGCGCAGGACCTCGACCAGTTCACGGGAAGCGAGACCTTCTATCGTCATCCGTTGTCCGCTGGATGCGTCTATACTGAAGGCGTCCAGCATCTTGCCGAAGCCGGATCAGCCTACTGGCTGCTCGACGCAATCCTCTGTCCTCAGCCGCACGATCCCGTGCTCCGTGCTGCTGAGTTCCAGGTGTGGACGCTGACCGTCGGTCAGGATCGTTCGGCCACGTTGATCTGCACCGACGGCGACGACGAGCAACTCTACGTCCATCCGATACCGTGGACTGACTTCCCGCTCGACACCGTGACGCTCTGGTTCGCCAACCGGACCCTCTACCTGCCAAGCGAACACTGAACTCTGACCGCAGGTCAGCGGCCGGCGGCATCGCCGCCGGCTTGTCGCTCTTCCCATCATTTCAAACTCTCAAGGAGGTCGTCATGACCGCCAACGCGAACGTGCAATCTCTCCACGACACCGTGACCGCCCGCATCATCGCTGAACTCGAAGCGGGGCGCTTCCCGTGGGTGCAGCCCTGGGTCTCGTCGGGCGGGACGCCGCTCGGTCTGCCGCAGAACGCTTCGACGGGCCGGACCTATTCCGGCGTCAACATCCTGCTGCTCTGGTTCGCCGCCATCGAGCAGGGCAGGCCCTCGCAACGCTGGCTCACCTTCAAGCAGGCGCTCGCTCTTGGTGGATGTGTGCGCAAGGGCGAGAAGGGGACGATGGTCGTCTACGCCGACACCTTCGTGCCCAAGGCCGAGCAGGAGAAGGCGAGCGCATCTGGGGAGGATGCCCGCCGCGTCGGCTTCCTCAAGCGGTTCACCGTCTTTCACGTCGATCAATGCGATGGGCTTGCCGTGGACCCCGATGCCGCGCCGCTTCCGGGACGGACCGAGGTCCTGCCGCACGTCGAAGCTGTCATCGCGGCGACGAAGGCTGACATCAGGATCGGTGGCGAGATGGCGTTCTATTCGCCCTCGCACGACTTCATCCAGGTCCCGCCGCAGGAAGCCTATTTCGAGCCCGTAAATTGGTATCGGACGAAGCTGCACGAGCTGGGTCACTGGACGGGGCATGTCTCGCGTCTCGACCGCAACTTCTCGGGCCGCCATGGCGGCGAGGCTTATGCGCGGGAGGAACTCGTCGCGGAGCTTTGCTCCGCCTTCCTGTGCGCCGAACTTGGCGTCGCGCCGACCGTCCGACACGCGGACTATCTCGGCTCCTGGCTGCAGGTGCTGAAGGGGGACAATCGGGCAATCTTCCAGGCTGCGTCGATGGCGTCCAAGGCGGCTGACTTCGTCATGGGCCGCCGTGAAGCTGGCCGCGTTCGGAACGGTGCCGCTGAAATCCGGCTAGAATCAGCGGCTTGAAAGAAAGCCGCCAATCGCAACGGACTTTTCGCCTTTTCATGTGGAAAACTGTCAGAATATGATCTATATATCTGACACTATGGAGACGTCAGATGACGGTGTCGAAGGCCATTCTTGAGTTCCTGAAGCCGCGCAAGCGGGGCGAGCCCGTCTGCGCCAAGCAGCTGCTCCACCTCGGCAATCGTGCCGCTGTGGACCAGGCGCTGGCGCGCCTTGTCCGGCGGAAGAAGCTCGTGCGCGTGTCACGGGGCTTCTACGCCGTTCCCGTGGAAAGCCGGTTCGGTCTCCTGCCGCCCAATGCAGGGGAGGCGATGGAAGCCATCGCGCGTCAGAAGGGGGAGCAGATCGCGCCCGCAGGCGCTGCTGTCGCCAACGCCTTCGGTCTTACGACGCAGGTGCCTTTGCGCCGGACCTACGTGACAAGCGGACGGACTCGCACGCTTAAGGTGTCAGGCGAGACAATCGAACTGCGCCATGCTCCGCCATTGGCCGAGAACGCGCGCCATGAGAGACTGCTGCGGGCGATCGAATGGTTGGGACCG
>JAOATF010000116.1 GCA_030158285.1 Hyphomonadaceae bacterium | reverse complement strand
CTAACTTGGGGTTCGCACCTGCGGAATCTTTTTCGCACCTGCGGCAAAAATCATCTTGCCTTTGCCGCAGCGCGGCATTAGATGACTGCAACGAGACGAATACCCCCGTTCAGGAGCCTCCCATGAACCCGATGACCGACATGTTCGACTTCAACAAGAACATGGAACAATTCACGAAATTCATGCCCGACTTCGCCAATGCCGCGCCGCTGAAAGCGTTCGCCGACATGCAGGCCAAGTATCGCGCTGTCGCGATCGAAGCCCTCAACAAGAACGTTGAGCTGACGACCGCCTGGATGACCGACGCTGCCAAGGACGCCACCGTCCTGATGACCGCCGAAGCCCAGCCGACCGCCTACGCCAAGAAAGCCGGCGAACTGGCCCAGGCCACGATGCAGGACATCCCGGCCCGCCTGATGGCCTACGCTGAAGTCGCCAAGAAAGCCCAGACGGAAATCTTCGAAACGGTCGTGACGCTCACGCCGAAAGCCGTTGAAGAAGTTGCCGCCACGGCCAAGACGGCTGCCAAATCCGCCAAGAAAGTCGCCTAAGACTTTCTTCGCGTGACCACCGGATCCGGACCCTCCCCCCCTCCCGGATCCGGCGGTCTGATTTTCTGACCCGAAAGAGGGCGCGTTGAGTTGCTATTCCAGCTCCGCGCCCGTTTTCGTTTCGATTTGTACCTGTAAAGCGTAATGCGTTCCGCACAGCCCGTTGCAGCTCTCGCTGCTTCTGGCGCTCGCCTCGATCACGGCTGCGTGCGTAAGTGGTCTTGGCCGATTCGCGTAGCTCGATCGGCCGCGTAGAGTACGCGTGGAGTAACGGGAAAGGCGCGCTTCCTCGAAGCGCGTCTTTTTCTTTGAGGTGAAAGCGGATGCTAATGGTGCATTTCGCTGCGCGAAGCGTCGCTAGCTACCAGCGCGCTCCTTGAGGCTTGCGGGCTTCCAGATCATCGATCCGCTTCCTCGCCAACTCCATCTCGGCGACGAATCCATCATTCGTTGTCTGCGCTTCAAGCCGGGTTGCGCTCTCAATCAGCCCAACCAGCGCGGCATCATGATGGGCCAGAAACGGTGCCTTCTCGTTCTCGGGGACACGAACCCAATCTGAGCAAGCGCCGCGAAACTCGCTATCAAATCGTCTCAGAATATTGACCGCCTGCTTAGCTCGGTTCTTGTCTATTCCGGGATCTGCAAATTCAAAATAGGGATCGCGCTCAGATCTCCCCCCAACGTCGATGACTGTATTCTTGATGGTGTAGCTATGGCTGTTTGCAATCGCCGGTGCACCACAATTGTTGGCTACGCCCGACGTCGAGGAAATACGCACGCCGTTCGCAGTCACAAGGGATGAGCTACCGACAGGAGGCACATGGACACCGCAGGCCACGACCAGAGAAATGCCGCAAGCGCCAAAAGCTAGCCTGTATCTCATTGACGCAACCATTTGACGTTGAAGTAGAAGCTATAATAAAGACGGGACGGTGACGGCTACCTTCGTCAAGCCACCGCCAGATGCCGCGGATACCGCAGATCCTCCGCCAGCCCCGCCCCCATCAGATCGATGAAGTTATCGCAGTAGAACCGATCCACCGCCCGCGTGCTTGATCCGGCGAGGCTGTCATTGAACCGCTTCAGCGGATTCCGCCCGCCTTCCACATGCGGGTAATCCGACGAGAACAGGAATACCTCTTCCCCGGCATTCGCGATCAGCCAGCCGATGTCCTCGTGCGGATACGGCGTCACGCGCACCTGCCGCTGCACGAACTCCGACGGCTTCATCGACAGCTTCTGCAGCCGCTCCTCGTTCTTCGCGAACGCCATCGCCGCGCCGTCCAGATTGCGCATCCACCCCGGCACCCATGACGCGCCCAGCTCGATCACGCCGAACTTCAGCTTCGGAAAGCGATCCATCACGCCATCGATGATCATCGCCGCCAGCGTCAGCTCCACCGAATGCGGAATCGGCATGTAGGACACCGATGTGAAGTTCTCCTCCCCGCCATGAAAGTCCTTCACGCGCGGCAAGCCATTGTCGAAATACTGGTCGTCCAGCTTCTTCTCGTCACCGACATGGAACAGGATCGGCAGCCCCGCCTCCTGCGCCATCGCCCAGATCGGATCATAGCCGACATGGCTCGCCGAGCGTCCCTGCGGCCGCGACGGGATCAGCAGCGCCTTCGCGCCCATCGCGATCGCCTCGCGCGCCGTCGTGATCGCGCGCTCCATGTCGAACAGCGGCACATACGCCGTGCCCAGCAGCCGCCGGTCCACCGCACAGAAGTCCGCCATCATCCGGTTGTGCGCCGTCGCCGTGGCATAGCCGAGCGCTGCATCCGCCGGCTTCTCCAGCCCGAAATTGTTGAGGCACCACGTCGTGAACACCAGTTGCGAGGCAAACCCCAACTGGTCCAGCGCCCGCGGACGATCCGCCTTCAGGAACGATCCCAGCGCATCGTAATTCTTGCGCAACATGATGTTGCTGTCCGCCGCCTCGCGAAACCCTTCATCCGCATGCCGGCTCCGCGCCTGCTCCACATAAGCCTGCGCCCGCGCGTGTCTCACTTTCGGCAGCTCGCGATACGCGCTCAGGAAAGCCGGATCGATAAACCCCTCCAAGCAATCCGGCAGCTCCATCAGATGGCTGTCCGCATCATGGATCACACGACCAGAAGCATACGGCACCGGCAGTCCTCCCTTGGTCTTTTCTTTTGCCGGAGGATGCACCCGCCCGGGGCAATGTAAATGAGTACCGCCCGGTCACGCACCCCGCTTGCCTAAACCCCGGATTTCCGCTCCACACGGGCGATGAACTTCTCGTCCGACACAGCCGCCCCCGCTCATCCCGCCATTCTCGAGGCCATGCTCGCCGCCTCGAAAGGCCCTGCGCCCTCCTACGGCGCAGACCCCTGGACGGCCGCCGCCCAGAAATCCCTGCGCGATGCCTTCGAGACCGACCTCGACATCTGGCTCGTCCCCTCAGGCACAGCGGCCAATGCGCTTGCTCTCGCCACGCTCTGCCCGCCGCACGGCGCCATCCTCTGCCACGACGAAGCGCACATCGAGCGCGACGAACGCGGCGCGCCTGAATTCTTCACCGGCGGCGCCAAGCTCTCCCTGCTCTCCGGCAAGCACGCCCGCATCGAACTCCCCGCCCTCAAGCGCAAACTCGACGCCAACCGCCACGACTTCGTCCACGAGACGCCCGTTCACGTCCTCTCGCTCTCCAACCTCACCGAATGCGGCGCCGCCTATCGCCCGTTCGAGATCGCCGAACGCGCCGCCCTCGCTCACGCCGCCGGCCTCGCCGTGCATCTCGATGGCGCCCGCCTCGCCAACGCGCTCGTCTCCACCGGCGCCTCGCCCGCCGAGATGACATGGCGCGCCGGCGTCGACGTCCTCTGCTTTGGCGCAACCAAGAACGGCGCTGTCGGTTGCGAGGCGATCATTCTCTTCGGCGCCGCGCGCCAGCGCCTGATGGACCTGAAAGTCCGCGTCAAGCGCGCCGGGCACATGCCGCCCAAGATGCGCTTCCTCGGCGCGCAGATGGGCGCTTACCTGAAAGACGGCCTCTGGCTCGACCTCGCTCGCCGCGCTAACACCTCGGCAACACGTCTTGCCGATGCGTTGACGCGCGCTGGCGCAGAGCTCGCCCATCCCTGTGACGGCAACGAAGTCTTCGTCCACCTGCCCGAAGGCATCGCCGACAAACTCGCCAAGGCCGGCGCGACTTTCTACCCGTGGATCGACGGCTCGCACCGCTTCGTCTGCTCCTGGGCAACCGAACCGCACGAGATCGACGCGCTCGCTGGTCATCTCGGCTGAGTCACTTCTCGTAAACCTTTGAACGCGACGGCCCGCCGCACATCGATGAAATTTCATCAATCGGTTTGACGTGAAATCGACCCTGTTCTGCCAATGTGTGCAACTGGACCCCTATGGGTCAGGGTGGGCAGAATGATCTTCGCGAATCTTCGCACAATCTTCTTCGGCGAGGTCGATGTCCCGGCCGAGCTGCGTGAAACCGTCAACGCCGAGCGTCGCGGCGCTTTCCATGCGCTGGCTCCGTTGGCTGCGATCCACTCGCTGCTCAACGCCGTCGTCCTCACCTTTGCGTTCTGGAACGAAGCGGCGATGCCGCTGGTCTTCGTCTGGTGCTACACCAGCGCCGTACTCATCTTCATCCGCATGCGCGAAGCCCGCCGTACGGCGAGTGACCTTCCCGGAGCGATCGAAGACGGCCGCATTGTCCGCTATACCCTGTTCTCCGGCGCTCTCTGGGGCGGCATCATCTGCGCGCTCATTGCATCGAGCCACGCGGATCACTACCTGCTTCTCGGCGTCTTCACCGCCGCCATTCTGTGCGTCGGCGCTCTGCTGCACTCCAGCTTCCCGGTCGCCTCGCTGGGCTACTCTCTGCTCGTCGGCGCGGGCGCCTGCGTCGGCATGGCGGTCGCCAATCCGTCCTGGTGGCTCAACACCGCGCTGCTGATCCTCGCCGGCATCCTGACGCTGCAACGCTTCGCCGCCGCCAGCAACGAAGCCAACATCCGCCGCCACCTCGCCAACGCTGCGATGCAGGACGCCAAGGATACGATGGCCCTGCTGCTCAACGATTTCGAGGCACACTCAGTCGACTGGCTCTGGCGCATCGACGCCCAGCACCGCCTGGTCAAGCCGTCACAACGCTTTGTCGATGCGGCCGGCCTCCCCGCCGACATGCTCGAAGGCGGCAGCTTCCTCGCCCTCTTCGCCCCCGAGTCCGTCCATCGCCTCGACGAGCTGTTGCGTGATCGCAAACCGTTCAAGGACGAAATGCTCCGCGTCTCCATCGGCGCCCGTGAAGCCTGGTGGTCGGTCAGCGGTCAGCCCACGGCCGATATTGGCTGGCGCGGCGTCTGCTCCGACGTGACCCGCGCTCGCGACACCGAAGCCCGCATCGCCTACGTCACCGAATACGATTCACTGACCGACCTCCCCAACCGCGCCATACTGGTGCGCCAGCTGGAGATCGCGCAGGAAACCGCCAACGCCACCGGCGAAGGCTTCGCCCTGTTCGTCATCGACCTCGACAACTTCAAGACCCTGAACGACACGCAGGGCCACCCGGCGGGCGACGCCTACCTGAAAGTTGTCGCCGAACGCCTGCGCGATTGCGTCGGCGCCAACGCCTTCCTCGCTCGTCTTGGCGGCGATGAATTCGCGGTGCTGCAGACGGATGTGCTGATCGATGAAGCCGGCGAAATGGCCGACCACATCGTCGACGCCCTGCTGGCGCCGGTCTATCTCGGCAACAAGGAAATCCTCGCCGGCGGCAGCGTCGGCGTGGCTGTCGCTCCGGAAAACGGCCTCGATCCCGCCGAGCTGATGAAGAACGCCGAACTCGCGCTCTATCGCGCCAAGGCCCAGGGCCGCGGCTGCGCCCGCTTCTTCGAGCCGGGCATGGAACAGGATGCGCAAGTCCGCGCCGACCTCGAAACCGACCTTCGCGCCGCCCTCGCCGCCGAAGCCATGGAAGTCTACTTCCAGCCGCTGGTGAACACCCGCACCCGCAAGGTCTCCGGCTACGAGACCCTGCTGCGCTGGAACCGCCCCGGCCACGGCCTTGTTTCGCCCGGCCTGTTCATTACATGCGCTGAAGAGACCGGCATCATCGTGCCGCTCGGCGAGTGGGTGATCCGAAAGGCGATCGAGGAAGCCGCGCAGTGGAAAGACGACGTCGCCGTCGCCATCAACCTGTCGCCTGCGCAGATGAAGAACCCGTCGTTGGTTGCCACCGTCATCAGCGCTCTCGCTACCTACCAGCTCGATCCGCGCCGCCTGGAAATCGAGATCGTCGAAAGCGTCCTGATGGACGAAACGGAACACAACATCCGCACGCTCCACGCGCTGCGCGAGCTCGGCGTGAAGATCGCGCTCGATGACTTCGGCACCGGCTATTCCTCGCTCAGCTACCTGCGCGCCTTCCCGTTCGACAAGATCAAGATCGACCAGCGCTTCGTGCGCGACATCGACACCTCGACCGAAAACCAGGCCATCGTCCGCGCCGTCATCTCGCTCGCCCGCGATCTCGGCATGCGCGTCACGGCTGAAGGCGTCGAGAATGAACAGCAGGCCGCCATCCTCGCCGGCCTCGGTTGCACGGAAGTGCAAGGCTTCCTTTACAGCCGCCCGATCCCGTCCACCGAGATCGACAAGAAAGACCCCGCCTCGCGCGCCGGATCGAATATCCTTCCGTTGCGCCGCCGCGCACTGGGCTGATCAGCTCATGACAGCACGCGTGCCGAAAGAATTTTCGCGCGCCACTTGATTCGCTGCTTTTGCAATGGCTAGTTTCGGCCTGCAGAAATTCTGTGACCTTGGGGGGTTACCCTGTTTGACAGCGATTGGGACGCTGCCGCCGCGCGGCAGCGATCGGGGAACGCTAATCTCTGGGAACGTGACGAGCTGTTCAAACGCCGCCTCGCCGAGGCGCGCGCCTTTGGCGCCGCAAGCGAACAACTGTCATCGCAGCATCCGGAATTCAGCGCGCGCTGGGGATTGAACGCCAAGCAGCGTATCATCGGCTTCTTGCTCACCATCGGCTTCGGGAGCTGGATGTTCCTGCAGCCCATGCTGGCGATGAAGACACTTGCCCTCGTGGTCGCCGCCGCATTCGGCCTCATCATCGCGATGCGTTTCTGGACGGCAATCGCCGCCATCCTGCGCAAGCCCGCACCAGAAGCGCCGCGCACGTTCAACGACCAGCTCCCAACGCTGACCATCCTCGTGCCGCTGTATCGCGAGGCGGAGGTGGTGCCGAACCTCATCAATGCGATCTCGCAGCTCGACTATCCGAGCTGGCGGCTGGACGTGAAGCTGCTGGTGGAGGCGGACGATCCGGGAACGATCACCGCCGTCGAGGCGCAACGCCTGCCCGATTGCTTCGAAGTCATCCCCGTTCCACCCGGCGCACCGCGCACCAAGCCCAAGGCGCTGAACTACGCCCTCGCCTTTGCCCGCGGCGACATCGTCGCCATCTATGACGCAGAAGACCTGCCCTCGCCCGACCAGCCCCGCGCCGCGATGGCCGTGTTCGCCCGCGGGCCTGCCAATCTCGCCGTGGTGCAGGCCCCGCTCCAGATTCACAACGGCGCCGACAGCTGGATCGCACGCCAGTTCGCGCTTGAGTACGCCATCCAGTTCCGCGTCTGGCTGCCGCTGCTCGCCGACCTGAGACTGCCGATCCCCCTCGGCGGCACAAGCAACTATTTCCGTCGCGACGCTCTCACCCGTGTCGGCGGCTGGGACGCCTGGAATGTGACGGAGGATGCAGACATCGGCCTGCGTCTCGCGCGCTTCGGCTATGTCGCCGGCATGGCGAGCCCGCCAACACTGGAGGAAGCGCCCGTCAGCTGGCGGCAGTGGCGCAACCAGCGCACCCGCTGGATGAAGGGCCACCTGCAAACGTGGCTCGTTCTCAACCGCCACCCGCTCCGCGCCATGCGCCAGATGGGACTGGTGAACTACCTCTCCACGCACCTGACGCTCGGCGGCGGCCTCCTCGCCTCAATCCTGCACGGACCGCTCTATCTCTGGATCGCCGCGAACCTGTTCATCTTCCAGAGCTTCGAGGCCTGGCACTGGATCATGCTCGGCCTCGGCTACGCGAGCGCACTTCTGGCCGCCCTCGCCTCCGGATCGAAACACGCAACGCCCTGGACGCTGCTGACCATGCTCGCCTACTGGCCGCTGCAGTCGTGGACGATGCTGCGCGCCCTGGTCGAAATGAAGCTCAAGCCTCACTTCTGGGCCAAGACCCAACACGGGGTGAGTTTCGCAAGCGATCGTCCGGCCCCGCCGCCCGCTCCGCTGCGCGACAACGTCGTCCAGCTGGAATTTCCGTTCTCAGACCCTGCGGATGCGGCATCTCGCCAACTCGCGGGCAAGCGCTGAGCGCATCATGTGTTCGCCATGGAATGGCCGATCACCTTCGCCTTCATTGCCGCGTTTGGCGCGCTGACCGCATTTGCCGGCTGGAAATCCAGCCAGCCGCGCAAGGATAGCCTGCGCGCCCGCTGGATCTCATGGCCGGTGGTCACGCTCTTTGCGGGTTGCCTGCTGCTCTTCGCAGTCATCCACGCCGCCAACCTCTGGGGCATCCACACCGGCTCCCGCACGCTCAGCAAGTATGGCGGCTGATCGTTCCGCCGCTTGACCCTGCCCCGGCGCAGCCTTAGCCCTGAGACCGCATAAAAGCCGACCCGGGAGCACATCATGGCCGACATCGAGACGTTCCGCGCAGAGACCCGCGCCTGGCTCGAGGCCAACTGCCCCGCCTCCATGCGCACCCCGACGGTCGAGGAAGAAGTCGTCTGGGGCGGCCGCAACCAGAAATTCGTCAACCCGGACTCGAAAGTCTGGCTCGAGCGCATGGTCGCCAAGGGCTGGACCGCGCCCGCCTGGCCGAAGGAATACGGCGGCGGCGGCCTCTCGAAAGCCGAAGCCATCGTCCTCGATCAGGAGATGAAGCGCATCAACGCCCGCGCGCCGCTGGCCTCGTTCGGCATCTGGATGCTCGGCCCAGTCCTGCTCGAATACGCCAACGAGGAACAGAAGAAACGCTTCCTGCCGGACATCTGCGCCGGCAAGACACGCTGGTGCCAGGGCTATTCCGAGCCGGGCGCCGGTTCCGACCTCGCCTCGCTGCAGACCAAGTGCGAGGACAAGGGCGATCATTGGCTGATCAATGGCTCCAAGATCTGGACATCCTATGCCAACCACGCCGACTGGATCTTCTGCCTCGTCCGTACCGACTTCACGAAGAAGCACGAAGGCATCTCGTTCGTGCTGTTCGACATGACCAGCCCCGGCGTCGAGACGCGCCCGATCCTGCTGATCTCCGGCTCCTCGCCCTTCTGCGAAACCTTCTTCACCGATGTGAAGGTGCCGAAAGAGCAGATGGTCGGCGTACCCGGCAAGGGCTGGGATATCGCCAAGCGGCTGCTGCAGTACGAGCGCCAGAACATCTCCGCCACCGGCTTCGGCGCCGACCGCAACTCCGGCCCGTCGTTGGCCGACATCGCCAAGAAATACGTCGGCACGAAAGACGGCATCATGGCCGATGGCGACCTGCGCGCGCGCGTCACCAAACAGATGATGTACGAGCAGGCCTTCCTGCTCACCATCCAGCGCAACACCGAGATGGCGAAAGCCGGCGCGGATGTCGGCCCCGCCACCTCGATCATCAAATACGCCGCCGCCAAGATGAACCAGACGAAGACCGAACTTCAGGTCGAGGCCATGGGCTATCAGGGCCTCGGCTGGGAGGGTGACGGTTTCAAGACGGGCGAGATCATGTCCACGCGCTCAATGCTGCGCGCCAAGGGCAACTCGATCGAAGGCGGCACGTCGGAGGTCAACCTTAACGTCGTTGCAAAACGCGTACTCGGCCTGCGGGATCACCAGTAGCCCGATCACCTACCGCATCAGGAACCGCAGCAGCTGTCTCGCGCGCGCGCCATAGGGCGGCGCGAGCAGTGTGGCTGCGTTGAAGAACCCGGTCTTGAACACGGCGCGCTGGTGCGTGAAGCGATCAAACCCCGCCTTGCCGTGATAGCCGCCCCAGCCGCTGGCCCCCACCCCGCCGAACGGCAGCCCTTCCTGCGCAATGTGCAAGAGCGTGCCATTCACGGTGACGCCGCCCGATTGCGTGCGGTCCAGGACACGGTTCTGCTCGCGCGTATCGTTGGCGAACACATAGAGCGCGAGCGGATGCGGATGCTGGTTGATCCAGTCGAGCGCATCATCGAGCGAGTCATAGCCGATCACCGGCAGCACCGGCCCGAAGATTTCCTCGCGCACCAGCAGCGAATCCTGCGGCGGATCGAGCACCACGACAGGCGGCAACACGCGGCGTGCGCGATCTGATGGCGCGGGATGGCGCAGCACTTTCGCGCCGCCCATCTCAGCCTCGGTGATCGCCGACATCAGCCGGTCATAGGAGCGATCGGAGACCATGCTGGAATAGTCGGGGCCAAGATCGGGATAGGCCCGGCGCGCCTCCGCGATGATCATCTCGGAAAACTCGATCATCCGCTCGCGCGGCACCAGCACATAGTCCGGCGCGATGCAGGTCTGCCCGGCATTGATGAACTTGCCATAGGCGATGGCCTTCACCGCCTTGACCATCGACGCCGACGGACAGACGACAGCGGGCGATTTCCCACCCAGCTCAAGCGTCGTAGGGGTGAGGTTTTCAGCCGCGCTGGCCGCCACCTTCCGGCCCACCGATGTCGAGCCGGTGAAGACGAGATGGTCGAACGGCAGGCGCGAAAATTCGGCGGCGACCTCGGGCCCGCCAAGAACGACGGCGATCTCGTCTTCCGCGAACGTCTCGCTGATCGCGCGTTTCAACAGGTCACAGAAGTTCGGCGTGTATTCGGAGGGCTTGATGATCACGCGATTGCCGCCGGCCACCGCATCGACCAGCGGCGAGAGCGCGAGCTGCAGCGGATAATTCCAAGGCGAGACAATGCCGATGACGCCCAGCGGATCCGGCCGCACCCAGGCCGAGCCCGGCCAGAAGTTGAGCCCCACCTCGCGATAGCTCGGCTGCATCCACCATTTCACGTTCTTCCGCGCATGGCGGATCGCCGAAACGGTAACGGCGGTTTCCAGCAGGTCCGTTTCGAAGCGCGAACGGTTGCCGAAGTCGGCGGAGATGGCGTCAGCGAAAGACTGGGCGCGTTTCCGCACCATGTCCTCAAGCTGATAGAGCCGGTCCGTGCGGACGCGGGCAGACGGAAGGCCCTCCTTCAACTGAGCCGCGCGCTGCAGCGTGAGCAGGCGGCTTGCTTCCGTCGCTGGGGGTGAATGCCCGTCCATGATCCGCCTTGTCCGTCCCTGAACCGAATTGACCCATAGCCGGGACAGCTTTCAAGCACGCCTGCGCAACAATCCCGTGCTTGTTGGGGTCTCTGGCGTTGTTTTTTGCGAGGTTCCGTGGAGAGAGCTGGCGAACGGGCATGGCGAGGGTCAGGAGGCAGGGCGTCCGCCCTCTCACATCTTGTCGTTCGCACTCGCCGGAATCGTCAGCCGCGCCAATGCCTGATGCGCAACATTCCGCGCACGCGAATTAAACTGCCGGTTCGCCAGCGCCGCCATGATCACCAGCGTCGCCGCAACGAACGCCCACCACGTGATGAACCAGGCCAGGATCGCAATCGCGAGAAAGAACGCGCGCAGGCCATGGGTGAACTGCCCCGCCGCCGCAATATTCATGTCCGCAACGCCGCGCGCCGCCTCGTCCGCGCCGGGCTTTCCCGCCTCCGGCGTCGCAGCCAGCATCACCGCGGAATAATTGAACAGCCGATAGGCCCAGCCGAACTTGAAGAACGCATAGGCATACAGCGCCATCAGCACGGCGGTCTTCACATAGAAAGCCGCACGATCGATCTCGAGATGCACAAAGCTCTGCTCGAACGCGCCGATGATCGTGTCCGCCGCCGTCAACAGCGCAAATCCGGCGCCGACGGCGAGCAGTGCGGTGGACGCAAAGAAGGACGTCGCTTGCTGCAGGCCGGTGATGATGTTGGCATCAACCAGACGGATCTCGCGCGCCGCCATCTGGCGCATCCATTCCCGGCGCTGCGCCTTCATCGCGGCGGACAGCGACAGCCGGTGCCAGGGCGAATGGTCAATCACCCAGCTGAGAAACCACCACCCCACGACGAAAAAGGCCAATGCGCCGCCATCATGCCAGGTCATCGTTCGCCCTCCAGCAATTCACGGCCCTACTTCTTCACCGCGTAGATCACCTCACCGGCGCGGATCGTATAGGCGACCTTTGCGAAGGCGGTGATGTCTGCAGCGGGATCGGCCGACAGGATGGCCAGGTCGCCATCCATGCCCGCCGCCACCTTGCCTTTCTTGCTGAAGCCAAAGCGCGCGGATGGCGCCGTGGTCAGCGAGCCGAGGATCTGGTCGAAGCTCAGTCCCGCCTCCGACATCAGGCGATATTCCTGCGTGGTGTCGAAGACATCGATATAGCCGACATCCGTGCCGAACAGGATTTCGCCGCCGGCATCGGCGTAGGTTTTCAACTGGCCCTGTGCGACGGCGATGAATGCCTTGATCACTGTTTCCGGCGCCTTGTCCCGCCGCAGCTCGACATCCCACAGGGTCAGCGTTGGTATCAGCGCCATCTTGTGCGCCTTCAGCCGCGCCACCAGCTCCGGCGTCCACGCCTGTCCGTCGTCCGCCGTTGTGTGCGCCAGGATATCCGCTTCGCCGTCGATGGCGACGTCCAGTCCCGCGCGGTTGGACGGATGCGCAAACACCGGCTTGCCGTGGCGGTGCGCCTCAGCCGACGCCGCCTTTGCGATATCCAGCGGCATCGGCAGCACGCCCTGCGGCGGCCCGACGATGGCGCCCGCGAAAATCTTCACGCCATCCGCGCCGGCGGCGATCTGCTCACGCGCGCGTTTCGTCGCCACCGCAGGATCGCTCACCTCGAACGAAGGCTGCCCCTTCAGAAGCTCGCGCGCATAGATCGGCGTGCCGTTGAGCGGAAAGATCGGCGCATCGACCGTGAGAATGTTCGGCCCCGGAATTTCCCCCGCATAGATCCGCTTGCGCAGCCCGGTCACCTGCCCCGGCAGCGAGGCAATGTCGAACACGCTGGTAAAGCCCCAGCGCGTCAGCATGGCTTCCACCTCGCCCGCCAGCGCCTTGGCATTCGTCTCCGGCGGCTGGAACAGCGTGGGCGAGAAGAAGTGCACGTGGCTGTTCCACAGCCCGGCCACAACCGTCAGCCCGCGCCCATCGATCACCTGCGCCGCAGCCGATGCCCGCACCGCACTCGTCGGCCCCACCTGCGCAATCACGCCATCGCGCACGATCACCGTCGCGTCCGTCATCGGCGCCACACCCGGCGCCGGATAGACCTTCGCCCCCACGATCGCGAGTTCGGCAACCGCCTGCTCCGGCGCTGGCGTGGCGCAGGCGGCAGCGAACAGCGCGACAGCAGCAAGAACGATATGTTTCACGGCATCCCCCTCAGGGCTGATGCCGCAGACCTACCATTCACGCCCGGCCGAGGAAATCCATCTTGCCGAGCGGCACGCCGCTATGGCGCAGGATCGCGTAGGCCGTCGTCACGTGGAACAGGAAATTCGGCAGCGCAAACCCCGTCAGGAAACCCAGCCCCTTGAACGGAATGTCCCCGCCCGGCGTCTTCAGCACGACATCTTTCTCTTCCGACCCATCCACAGCTTCGGCCGGCACGCTCTTCACATAGTCGATCGTCTTCGCAATCCGCGCCCGCAGTTCCGCGACTGTCGCCTCGGTATCCGCCATCGCCGGCGGCGTACCACCCGAAAGCCGCGCCATCGCCCCCTTCGCGCTATCGCTCGCCAGCTGGATCTGCGCCGACAGCGGCCGCATGTCCGGCGCCAGCCGCTGCGTGACCAGCAGGTTGGCGTCGAACCCGCGCTGTTTGGCGTTCTCCTCGGCCTTGGCCAGGAACTGGTCCAGGTTTCCAAGCATGCGCAGGAACACAGGCGCGCTGGCCTTGTACATCGAAATCGACATGAATTTTCCCGTTTGTCCTCATCCCGCCAGAGAAACTGGCGGCGTCCTGCACTGGGATATGGGCGCGCAATTTCCGGGCGCAATCTGCTAGGATCGCGAATCGCGGCTGACCCAAGGTGATTTCGTGAAACTGCAATTCTGGTTCGAATTCGCCTCGACCTACTCCTATCCAGCCGTCATGCGCGCCGACAAGATCGCCGCCGCAAGGGGCGTCCAGCTCGAATGGCGGCCCTTCCTGCTTGGCCCGCTTTTCCACGCCCAGCAGGGCATGAAGGACAGCCCGTTCAACGTCGTGCCCATCAAGGGCTCCTACATGTGGCGCGACGTCGAGCGCACCTGCGAGAAATACAGCCTGCCCTTCAAGCGCCCGGGGCGTTTTCCCCAGAACGGCCTGATGGCGGCGCGGATCACCCTTTCCCTGCCGCAGGAAGACAGGCCCAACTTCGTGAAGGCGGTCTATCAGGCAAACTTCGTCCACGACCGCGACATCGCCGACCCGCAGATCCTCCATGCCGCAGCGCGGCGCGCCGGCCTCGACCCGCTGGAAACGCTCGCCGCCATGACGTCCGACCCCATCAAGGACAAGCTGCGCGACGAGACCGCCCACGCCGCCGATCTCGGCATTTTCGGCGCTCCCAGCTTCATCACCGAGGATGGCGAGCTGTTCTGGGGCAATGACCGCCTCGAGGACGCACTTGATTGGACGGTACGCGGAACGCTAAGACCCAACTCACAAAACTGAAAGTCCGGTATCCACCCGGCTAAAGGAGTTGGCCCATGGCGTTCGTGCTCAATGAAGAGCAGCAGATGCTGCGCGACAGCGCGATGACCTTCGCGGCCGAAAAGCTCCCCGTCGCCCAGCTGCGCACCCTGCGCACCGCCGGCGCCGGCTTCGACAAGGCCGCCTGGAAGGAAATGGTCGATCTCGGCTTCACCGGCGTCATCATCCCGGAAGAATTCGGCGGCTCGGGCTTCGGCTATGTCGGCCTCGGCCAGGTGCTCGAAGCGCAGGGCCGCACCATCGGCGCCACCCCGCTCCTCTCCACCGCCCTCGTCGGCGCCTCAGCCCTGCTCATCGCTGGCAACCAGGCACAGAAACAGGCGTGGCTCCCGAAGATCGCCGCCGGCGAATGCCTCACCGCGCTGGCCGTCGATGAAGGCCCGCACCACGATCCCGCCCACGTCAAACTCGGCGCGAAGAAATCCGGCGCCGGCTTCGTGCTCAATGGCGACAAGCGCTACGTCGTCGATGGCGGCGATGCCGACCTGCTGATCGTCGCCGCGCGCACCTCGGGCGATGCGGGCGACGCCACCGGCATCACCCTCTTCCTCGTGCCCGCCAATGCAAAAGGCGTCACGCGCACCAACCTGAAAACGCTCGATGCCCACGCTGCCGCGAACATCACCTTCGTTGGCGCCGAAGTCGGCGCTGACGCCGTGCTCGGCACGGTCGATGGCGGCTATGCCGCGCTCGAACAGATTCTCGACCGCGCCCGCATCGGCCTCTCGGCGGAAATGCTCGGCGCGTCGGATGCCGCCTTCGAGATGACCAGCGAATACCTGAAAGTGCGCAAGCAGTTCGGCCAGCTGATCGGCTCGTTCCAGTCGATCCAGCACCGCGCCGCCATCATGTTCACCGAACTCGAACTGACGCGCAGCTGCGTGATCGCCGCGCTCGATGCGCTCGATCGCAACGCCAACGACGTTTCCGAACTGGCCTCCCTCGCCAAGGCCCGCGCCGCCGAAACCCTGCACCTCGTCTCCAACGAGACGGTCCAGATGCACGGCGGCATCGGCATGACCGACGCCCACGACTCGGGCCTCTACATGAAACGCGCCCGCGTCCTCGAAAACCTCTACGGCGGCGAAAGCTTCCACCGCGACCGCTACGCAAGGATCGGCGGGTACTAAGGCTCTCTGGACCGCCGGGCCCCCGCCCGGCAGTTGCCGCGACAGCGGCAAGCCCGCGCTCGTCCTTCGACGGACGCGCTTCGCGCTGCTCAGGATGAGCGCTTGGTGAGTTCATCGCTGATAGCAAAGAAGCGCTCATGCTGAGCAGCGACCAAAGGGAGCGTCCGTCGAAGGACGAGCGCGGGCTCACAGGTCGAGCAACATGCCTCCAAACGTCACCGCAAGCAGCGTCACCCCCAAAGTGACAAATCCCCCGCCGTGCGTCTAAGCTCCCCTCACCACAGGCCGGGGAGAAACATGTCCAACTGGAATCCGCAGAACAGTGATCCCGTCACGCGCGGCCTGATGTCCGGCTTTCCGCCGGCGCGGGACAAGACCATCCGCCCCGAAGGCGGCGAGCTCGGCGGCAACTCCTTCCCCAACACGCGCTGGGCGTTCAGCCACCAGCGCGAACTGAAACCCACCGCCACCGTCCGGCGCGGCCCCGCCGCCCCCAGCGCCCTTCCCCACAAGCTGCGCGACGACATCGATGCTGTCGCCTTCACCACAATGGAGGGCGAACAGACGACATGGGGCGCATCCATCGAGGCGCTCTACACCGACGGCATCGTCATCCTGCATCGCGGCAGCATCGTCTACGAAACCTATCGCGGCGCGCTGTCGGCAGACCTTCCGCACATCGCCTTTTCGGTGACGAAATCCTTCGTCGGCCTGATCGCGGCAACGCTGGCGCATGAAGGCGTGATCGACACAGCTGCCCCGGTAGCGCGCTACCTGCCCGAACTTGCAAAATCCGCCTTCGCCGACGCTACCGTGCGGCAGGTCATGGATATGACCACGGGCGTCAAGTATTCGGAGAACTACACCGACCCGCTCGCCGAAGTTCGCACGTACGGGATTGCTGCGGGCTACAGCAAGCCGCCCGAAGGCTATACTGGCCCTGACTCCATCGCGAGCTTCCTCGCCACCCTGCCCAAGCAGGGCGAGCACGGCGCAGGCTTTACCTACAAGACCTGCAACACCGAAGTGCTGGCGTGGCTGATCCAGCGCGTCACCGGCAAACCGATGCCGCAACTCATCTCCGAACGCATCTGGCAGAAGCTCGGCATGGAAGAAGACGGCTATCTCCACGTCGACCCCGTCGGCATGGCGGCGTGCGGCGGCGGCCTCAACCTCAGCCTGCGCGACCTCGCCCGGTTCGGCGAAATGATGCGCAACCGTGGCCAGTACAACGGCCAGCAGATCGTCCCCGCCACCGTCGTCGACGACATCGCTGGCGGCGCAAGAAAAGAAGACTTCGCAAAAGCCGGCTACGCCACCATGCCCGGCTGGAGCTATCGCAGCCAATGGTGGGTCAGCCACGACGACCTCAACGCCTACACCGCCCGCGGCATCCACGGCCAGGTCTGCTGGATCGCACCAAAGGCCGAAGTGGTGATCGCGCGCTTTGCGTCGCATCCGGTAGCCGCGAACGGGAATTCCATCCTGGACAAGGTGTCCTTGCCCGCCTACGCGGCGGTGGCGAAGCATCTGATGCGCTGACCGCGCACAGCCATCCGCCTGCTTCGCAGGCAGCCCCCTCCGTCGCTTCGCGCCACCTCCCCCGCCTTCGGCGAGGGAGGACTTCCCCACGCTGCCAGCGGTTTGTGGTCCTGCCCCGCGAAGCGGGGAAGGTGGCATGCGAAGCATGACGGAAGGGGCCGCCTGCGAAGCAGGCGGAGACGCCGCCCCGCCCCTAGCAATCCCCATCTGCCCCGCTAATGTCCGCGCCAACAAGCACACACTCCGGGAGCCCCACATATGATGATCGCCAACCTCTTCTCGCTGAAAGGGCGCGTCGCGCTCGTCACTGGCGGATCGCGCGGCATCGGCAAGATGATCGCGCAGGGCTTCGTTGAAAGCGGCGCCAAGACCTACATCTCGGCGCGCAAGGCCGATGCGTGCGACGCCACCGCCGCAGAACTCACCGCGCTCGGCCATGCGCCGTGCATCTCGCTGCCGCAGGACATCTCGACTGTCGCCGGCGCCAAGATGCTCGCGGAAGAAATCTACAAGCGCGAAGGCAAGCTCGACATCCTCGTCAACAATGCGGGCGCGGCCTGGGGCGCGCCGTTCGAGGAGTTTCCGGAAGCGGGCTGGGACAAGGTGATGAACCTCAACGTGAAGTCGCCCTTCTTCCTCACGCAGGCGCTGCATGCCGCGCTGAAGAAAGCGGCGAGCCCGGCGCAGCCCGCAAAGGTCATCAACATCTGCTCGATCGACGGCATCCGCCTCAACCCGTGGGACACGTATTCCTATCACGCCTCGAAATCATCGCTCCTCTATCTCACCAAGCGCATGGCCGCGCGCCTGATCGACGACAACATCGTCGTCACCGCGATCGCGCCGGGACCATTTGCATCCGAGATGAACAAGGCCGCGCGCGATGAAGCCGAAGCTGTCGCCAAGCGCACGCCGTCGCGCCGCATCGGTCGCGACGAGGACATGGCCGGCACGGCGATCTTCCTCGCATCGAAAGCGGGCGACTATGTCGTTGGCGACTCGATCGCGGTCGATGGCGGCATCGCCTACGCCAGCCTGCCGAAAGATGGCCCGAGCTAGGCGCACGGACTGGTTGTTACAGGGCCGTATAGGTTCCCTTGAACTGACAAATTAACCGCTGCGTGTCCTGCGGAACCGCGGACCTGCCTGCCTCGTTCTGGGTTGACCACTCAGAGCGAGGAAGGCGGATCCGCCATGAGCACGCATGCAGTAGACGAACTGGTTTTCCATCCGAAGCGACACTTCGACCATCCGGACGAAGTCGTGAAGGACAATGAACTTTCGCACACCGACAAGGTGCGCATTCTTGAAAGCTGGAAGCTGGATGCCCAGCAGCTGGCTGACAGCACCGCGGAGAACATGACGGGCGGTGAAGAAACCGACCTGCGTGAAGTCTCGCGCGCGCTTGTTCAACTCAAGGACATGCAACCGCCGCAACTGGCGATCCAGCGCAAGCAGGATGCGCCGGTGATGTCCGGCATGGTGCTCGGCTCCGTGCTGGGCGCGGGTGTCGGCCTGGTCGCGACGGCTGCCGTTGCAACGGCGTCGCTGGCGCTGATCGCCCAGACCACGGTCGCGGGCCTGATCATCGGCGGCGGCGCCGGCGCCATCAAACGGCCGCTGCGCTAGTCGCAACCGCCACATTCAAGGAGACCCCCATGAAAACCACCCTCTTCGCCCTCGCCGCCCTCGGCGCCACCACAGCTTGTACCTCAACTGGCAACACAGAACGCGGCGCCCTCACCGGCGCCCTCCTTGGTGGCGCCGCCGGCGCCATCATCGGTAACAACACTGGTTCGGGGGATGCTGGGCAGGGGGCTGCTATTGGTGCTGCCAGTGGTGCTATTGCTGGTGGTGTTGCTGGCGCGAGTTCCGACCGGAACAACAATAACAGCCGGGCTGATGTTGGGCCGAACGGCGAGCCGCTGCTGTATGATAACTATGCCCGGCGGTATTATTACGTCGATCGCCGCAGCGGGCGGTCTTACTGGGCCAATGGCGAGTATCGCGGTTAGTATAGAAGCCCAAAATGGGGAGGGAGCGCTGCGTAAAGCGGCGCTCTCTTCGCATCTGGAGTTGGAACCGGGGGAATGCCTTGGCGTTCCGATTTCAGACACCACAGAACGTGAGTACCATGCACGACCCTGAAGAACGCCAGCTGATGGAGGACATCGACCGGGAAGTTTCCCGGAAGGGGAGCCTGTTTGCGCTGATTGCCTGCCTGGCGATCGCGACCGGTCTGGCCGTCGCCGCGGCGGTGGCCATGGTTCCGGTGACCTGACCAGCTAGTAGTGTACGATTACATCTGACTCGACATAGGGGACCCGGTCGGCCGCCAGGATGCGGATGCGGACGGAACGCCTCCCGGTCGGCGCCACATCCTCTTCCATCTTTCCCCTCGCCTGCTTCGCAAAGGCCGCCATCAGCGTTGCGCCGACACTGGAGGCTGCGCCCACAGCGCCCGCATAGGGAGCGCCATTGTCCCGGATGGTGAGAACGGTCGCGTCGGGATCGATCTTGTAGATGATCTCGATCAGGCCGCTGCTGCCGGGCGTAAAGTCAGCAAAAGCGTGTTTGGCGGCATTGGTGACGGCTTCGGCGGTGAACAACGCCAGCGGCACGGCGATGTCGGCGTCGATGGTTTCATCGTCGATGCTGGCCGTGATCCTGAACCCGCGGTCTTCCGCACCCACGGCATTAGCGAGATTGCCCGCCAGCTGGGTGAAGAAGCTTTTCGACTCCACCGCGCGGATGTTGTTGTTTTCGTAGAGCGATGAGTGAATCAGCGACAGCGCATTGATGCGCGCGCGCGCGTCATCGAGCACGGAGATGGCGGCCGGATCGTTGAGCTTGCGGCCCTGCAGGCTCAGCAGGCTGTTGATGATCTGCAGGTTGTTCTTCACCCGATGGTGGATTTCCTTCATCGCGGCATCGCGTGTGGCCAGCGCGGTTTCCATGCGGCCCGTGCGATCACGGATGCGGACGGCCATTTCCTCGAGCGTATCGGCGAGTTCGTTGATCTCTCCCGGGGCCTGACGCCGGGCGCGCAGGGGCTGAACCGAGAGCTTGCCGCTGGCATAAAGGCCGGCGATGCGGCGCAGGTAGTCGAGCCAACGCAGCACCAGCCGGTCCATCGCGAGCCAGGCCGTAACCAGCGCCAGCAGCCACGCCATCAGCGGCAGCGCGAAATTGCCGAAAGCAGCCACGTTTTCCAGCGCGATCGGCGGCGGCGTCGGGGCCGAGACCATGGCGTAGAATTCGTGCCCGGCGAGCGGGATGACCGCTGCCTGGCGACTCTCGCCCTGGTTCGAATTGAGCTGGACGAAGCCGCCATTCTCGGGATCGACCTTCGCCATCGTGGCGCCGTCGAACATTTCCCAGAAGGAGCTGGCAAACACGCGGCCGGAAGCATCAACAAGCGACACTTCATAATTGCGAGGCAAGTCGCTGTGTTCGAGCTGAGACACCAGCGCATTGACCGGGAGGCCCAGCGCATACGCGCCATCGAACGCGCCGGTCGCCGTTTCGCGTCGAAGCGCCGAGGCGACGACCCACTGGTGAGTGACCTGTCCGAAAACCGCGCCGGAGAGCACGAAGGGTTTCGGGCCGTCGCGCACGGTCTTGAACCATTCGCGTGCATTCACGTCGGTGCCAGGCGCGCCTTCCTGCGTCGAGCACTTCACAATGCCATCGGCGCCCACGACGCCGAAATTCGCGAAGTCAGGCAGCGCGACGAGGATCTGCTTGAGTGGCAGGTCGCATGGCTGGCCGGTGTCGCCCGTCCCGATGAGATTGAGGATGGAGGGCGCGGACCCCAGCAGGCTTTCGGCACGGCTGGCCGCAACGCGCGCAACCAGTGTCATGGTTTCGCGACGATACTGGGCGTCCCGTTCGACATCTCCCGACCAGCGTATCCCCCCGATCACCAGCACCGGCGAGAGCGCCGCTGCGAAGATCAGGAGGAGCAGGACGCGGAGCGATAAACGGCGCCGCGGCAGATCCTCAGTTGTCACCCCTCGACCTCACTCCGCCCTCAGCGAGGGTAGAGGCCTGCTGCAGAATATCGTCAAACGCATTGCCGGCCCCAATTTCGTGCTCCGCGGGATTTCTCGATCCCGTCTCGTTCAGCATGACTTCCAGCGCCTTGCGAGCCCGGCTGACGCGGCTCTTTATCGTGCCGACGGCGACCTGGCAGACCTGCGCGGCTTCCTCATAAGCCATTCCGCCGGCGCCGACGAGGATCAGCGCATCGCGCTGGTCTGCCGGCAGCTTGTTGAGCGCGGCGCGCAGCTCCAGCAGCTCCATGGGGGCGGTTGGGTTGTCAGCGGCCAGAAGCGTGTTCTCGGCCACTTCGGTATCGAGGGGCGCTGAGCGCCAGCTGCGGCGCTTTTCGGAATAGAACTGGTTGCGCAGGATCATGAAGGTCCAGGCCTTGAGGCTGGTGCCTGGCTCGAACGATTCACGCGCTTTCCAGGCCTTGGCCAGCGCTTCCTGAGCCAGGTCATCGGCGGCTGTCGGATCCTTGCAGAGACTGCGAGCAAAGGCGCGCAGATGCGGGATCAGGCCGACGAGCTCTGCACGGAAAGTCGCTTCGTTGGCGGCTGAGGCGGATGACGTATCATCCTCTCCGCCGCCGGCATGGCGCTGCCGTTGCGTCACCTTATGGATGTCGCTGGAATCAACCATTTTACCGCCGCTTGTCAGGGTTTGGATCCGGAAGGCGAAGTCTCTGCTTCCAGCGTCTTGGCCTCTGGCTCCTGCCCGTTTGCTTCCCCGGCCATGCGTTCGTCAGCCTGCTCGAGAAAGTCCAGAAAATCGTCGGGAACATCTTCGCTCACGACGTCGTCGTACATCTGACGCAGCCGGCGCCCTATCGGGTCCTGGCGGCGGCGTGCGGTTCGGGGGTCCACAGGTGGCCTCGAGCCCGAATCGTCCCCGGTCATGTCTTTGCCCATATGGCTTTTCAGCCTCATCCGTTGTGAGCGGGTCAGCCCCGCGACAGGTCCATAACGTGCTATGGAACATGTGGTTCCACAAAATCCGAAAGATCCATGGAACCCGGCCGGGCGTATGACGTTTACCCCTTCGGAGAGACTGTGATTAGCGACGTGCGGGAGATTCTATGAGCCTGGTTCAAAAGCTTGGACCCCATTTGCCATTTCTTCGCCGGTATGCCCGGGCCCTGACGGGGACCCAGAAAAGCGGCGATTCCTACGTGAAAGCCGCCCTGCAGGCCCTGGCTTCGGGCACGCACGAGCTGGACGACCTGCCCCCACGCGTGGCGCTGTACCGGCTTTTCCATGCTATCTGGGGCGCAACCGGCGCCCAGCTGGAAACCGTCCCCGAGAGCGCAACCACGATCAGCGAGCGCGTGCTGCGCATTCCGCCCCGCCACCGGCAGGCCTTTCTGCTGACGGCGCTGGAAGGCTTTTCTCCGGAAGAGGCCGCCCAGATCCTGGGCGAGCGACCGGAGGCCCTGCGCGACCTGATCTCCCGCGCGCAATCCGACATCGAGAACGTGCTGGCGACGGACGTTCTGATCATCGAGGACGAGCCGGTGATCGCCGCCGATATCGAGGCGCTGGTGCATGACCTTGGGCACCGCGTGACCACGGTTGCCACGACGCGCACGGAGGCGGTGAAAGCCGTGAAGGCGGCGCGGCCGGGGCTCGTGCTGGCGGACATTCAGCTGGCCGATGGCTCATCCGGCATCGATGCGGTGAACGACATCCTGCGCGGCATGGACGTGCCGGTGATCTTCATCACCGCCTTCCCGGAGCGCCTGCTGACGGGCGACAAGCCGGAGCCGGCCTTCATGATCACCAAGCCCTTCCAGCCGGAGACGGTGAAAGCGGCGATCGGTCAGGCGCTGTTCTTCCACGAAGAGAAGCCGGTCGCGGCCTGATCTGGCTAAATCGAAAGAACATGCGGCCCGGCGGGGACACCTGCCGGGCCGAAACTTTTTTGGCTTCAGGTTTGGTGTTTCAGATCAGGCCGAACTTCAGATTCGGTCAGACTGGGTCTGCGGCTGGGCGGGACGCGCCGGGGCGGCGGCATCGTCGGGACCTGAGACCTGCTTGCGGAAGATGACGCTGACCTCGCCCATCGGCGAGGTGGAGGCGCCACTCGGGCGGGCAACCAGGCGGATGCGGTCAGCCGGAACGCCGGAGGCGATCAGTTCGGAGGCCACATTGCCGAGGCGCGCGAGCGCGAGCGGGACGGCGTCTGCCTCGCCGCTGTTGTCGATCTGCGTCACGAGATCGATGCCATCGGGCTGGCAGGCGGTCGCTTCTGCGCCGATGCGGCCAATGAGGGAGACAGTTTCTTCGGAGGGCGTGGCTTCGCCACGCGCATAGTAAACGGAGAGAAGACCGGAGGGGCACGTTGCCGACGTGACGGCGGCGGGCGTCGTCTCGGCTGGCCTGGTCTGGGCCAGCACTGACGGGATGAACGCAAAAGAGCCGGCGACGATGGCCAGCCCTGCTCCGCAAACGAGTTTCGAGTTAGCAAACATGGTTACTGCACTGGCTGGACGCCGGACCTTAACGCGACATGCACATAGGGCGCCGCTGAGGCATCGCCTCTAACGCGAAGCGAAAGGCGCGCCCGGACGAGGTCCGGGCGCACATCGCATCATGCTATTGGGCCTTTTCGGCAGCGTCATCGACGGCCTGACCGGCAGCCGTCATATCTTCGCCCACACCTTCGACGGTGTTGCAGCCGGCAGCGGCCGTGGCGAGCATCAGCACGAGGGCGGCGAAAGCGGTCTTCATCGTGAATCTCCATGTCCCGTCGGCGACAGCCGCCGATCAGATGTGGAAACGCGATCGTGTGACGGGAAGTTCCATCGCGATGGTGCGTTGATGCTGTGTGGGTCTGTCGCGCTCTGCGTGGCGCTTCATGATGTGCGCGTCACAGGGTGAATGGGCGGAACCGGAGACGCGCGGGCACGTTCCAGTTGCCGAACCATCGGACATAGGGAGTAGATCATGCTTGGATGGGCCCTGACTTTTCTCGTACTCGCGCTTGTGGCGGCCGTGCTCGGCTTCGGCGGCATCGCCGGCGCTGCGACGTCGATCGCGCAACTTCTGTTTGTCGTCTTCCTCGTGCTGACGGTCGTGGCCTTCGTGGTCAGGGCGCTGCAGGGACGATCGGTGCTCTAGGTCTCCGGGCAAACGCCGGGACCAGGGACAGGACTGCGAAAGGGCTGGCGGATCGCCGGCCCTTTTGCTGTGCATTTTGCGCGAGTTTGCGGGGTTTTGGGCGGCGGCGGGGCAGCGGTTCCCATCGCCGCGAAAATGCGTATGTTGCGCCCCGCTGAGACAGGTCGGGCCTGTAGCTCAATGGTTAGAGCCGGCCGCTCATAACGGTCTGGTTGCAGGTTCGAGTCCTGCCGGGCCCACCAACATGACATCCGACATCGAGGCTTGTTCGTATGTGGGTCACCCGCGGCGGGATATTGCTTGCGAACTGCAGAGGGTGGCGCCTAGCTCTCTCGAACGAGATCAGGGGACTTTCCTTGCGATATTTTCTTGCCTCCCTCATGGCGGCCTCATGCATCGTGGCTGCGGGACAGGCTGCGGCTCAAGGCGTCGGCTACTACCAGACCCCGGCGCTGGGACCGGGTTCGCTGGTGTTTGCAAGCGAGGGCGATCTCTGGCGCGCGGCGCCGGAAGGTGGCGACGCGCTGCGGCTGACGACGCATCCTGAAGCTGAATCCACGCCCGTCATTTCCCCGGACGGCCGCTGGATCGCCTTCGAGGCGACCTACGATGGCCCCCGCGAAATCTATCTCATGCCCATCACCGGCGGCGCGCCGGTGCGCCTCACCTACGAGGGCGGTGACGTTTCGGTTCGCGGCTGGCTGGACAACAACAGGATTATCTATCGCACCGCCAACATCCCCGGCGCCGTTCCTCGTCTGCTGCGCACGGTCGACCGCACCAGCCTGCGCATCGACGACATTCCTCTCGCTGATGCCGAACAGGCAACGCTGCTGAGCGACGGCAAGACGCTCGCCTTTACGCGCTATGGCCTGTCGGTCGGCGGCGATAACGCCGTCCGCTATCGCGGTGGCCGGATGGGTCAGCTCTGGCGCTACACGCTGGGCAGCACAGCTGAAGCCGTCCGGCTCGCTGCCGACTTCGGAGCGCCGATCACCAGCCCGATGGCCTGGGCCGGTCGTATCTACTTCGTCAGCGACAAGTCGGGCTCCGACAATATCTGGTCGGTGAACGAGACTGGTGGCGATCCGCGCCAGCATACGCAGTCGACTGCCTGGCAGATGCGCACGCCCTATCTTTATCAAGGTCGCGTCATCTATCAGAGTGGCGCCGATCTCTACACTTACGACATCGCGTCAGGCGCGACATCATCCGTCTCGCTTCGCCTTGCGACCGATGATGACTTCACGCGCCGGCGCTGGCTCGAGGCTCCGCTCACCTTCCTCGAAAGCGCCACCTTTGCGCCTGCGGGCGATGCCGTCACGATTTCAGCGCGCGGGCGCTTCGTGACTGCCTTCGCGGGTCCACGTCGCCGCGTTGAGTTCCAGATCCCGGATGGCGCACGCGCGCGCTCGGCTGCGATCGGGGCGGATGGCAAGTCGCTCTACGCTATCATCGACTCCGGCGTGTACGGCGAAATCTGGCGCTTCCCGGCCGACGGCCGCGGCGAAGGCAAAGCCCTCACCACCGGCTCAGGCGCCTACATCTGGGACGTTTCACCCGCTCCCAAAGGCGACAGCCTTCTTTATTCCGACAAGCGTGGAAAACTGTTCCACCTTGACGCCAAGACCGGCCGCAGCACCGAGATCGACAGCACCAACAGCAGTTCCGATGCGCCCTTCGCCAGCTATGACTGGTCGGCCGACGGTCGCTACGTGGCCTATTCCTTCGTGGATGCCCGCGACATCACGCAGGTCGCGCTCTACGACACGCAGACGCGTCAGCGCACTGTGATGACATCCGGCAAATACGAGTCATTCTCGCCGGCCTTCTCGGCCGACGGCGCCTGGCTTTACTTCCTCTCTGATCGCAACTTCCAGGCAAACCCCGGCGCGCCGTGGGGCGACCGCAATATGGGCCCCGCCTTCCGCGCCCGCACGAAGCTCTACGCGCTGCAGCTGGACCTGAAAGCGACATTCCCGTTCAAGCCCGACGACGAACTCGCCCCCGCAGCCGACAAGACCGACGACGCGAAGAAGAATGAGGAGACTTCCTCGAAAGGCGCCAAACCTACTGCCGACGCCAAAAAGGCTAGCGACAAACCAGATGCGACCAAGGATGAGAAGCAGGCTGCCATAACCTTGGCCGGTGCGCAGGACCGCCTGTGGGAAGTTCCCGTGCAGCCTGGCGACTACGCCGGCGTCGCTGTCACCAAGACCAACATCCTTCTCAGCGAACGCGGCGCGACGGGCGAAGATGGCCTTACCCTGAAGCGACTCAAGATCACGTCGAAGAAGGTGGAGCTGAAGGACTTCACCAGTGATGTCCGGCGCTTCGCCCTTTCGGCGGATCGCACCAAGCTGTTCGTCCAGCAAGGCGCCAGCGCCAAGGCGAAGTTCCTGGTGGTGAACCCCGGAGAAGATTTCCCGAAGGACCTGGAAGACAGCACCATCCGCATCTCCGACTGGCGTCTGGCCGTCGATCCGCGTGATGAATGGCGTCAGATGGCGCTGGATGCATGGCGTCTGCATCGTGACTTCGCCTACGACAGAAGCCTGCGCGGCGTGAACTGGAATGCTGTCCGCGACCGGTTCGTTCCCCTCGCCGAGCGCGTGGGCCATCGCGCCGAACTCAACGACCTTCTCGCGCAGATGTCAGCTGAGCTTGGCATCCTGCACAGCCAGATTCGCGCTGGCGAAATCCCCCTCGATCGCGAAAGCGGTGTGCCTGCCTTCCTCGGTGCGACTTATGAAGCCGTTCCCAACGGCCTGCGCGTCGTCTCCATTCTGGATGGCGAGCGTGCGCGTCCCGATACGCTTGGCCCGCTCCTGAAGCCCGGTGTTGAGGTGCAGCCCGGCGACGTCATCACGGCGATCGACGGCGCCAAGGTGACAACGATCGCCGCACTCAGCGACCGGCTGACGCAGAAGGCTGGCCAGCAGGTTCGCGTGGATTTCACACGGGGCTCAACCCAGCTCAGCCGCATCGTCATGCCTGCGTCCCGCGGCGAACAAGTGACCCTGCTCTACAATGACTGGGTCCAGCACAACCGCGACGCCGTGGCGACAGCTTCTGGCGGAAAAGTCGGCTACCTTCATCTCCGCGCCATGGGCGCATCGGATGCGGCGAGCTTCGCACGTGATTTCTACGAGCACTTCGACAAGGACGGCATGATCATCGATGTCCGCGGCAATCGCGGCGGCAACATCGACAGCTGGATCATTGGCACACTGCTTCGCCGCGTGTGGGCTTTCTGGCCTTCGCCGAATGGCACGGGCCCGGCGACCACCAACATGCAGCAGACCTTCCGCGGCCACCTCGTCATCCTCATCGACGAGGGCACCTATTCAGATGGCGAGACCTTCTCGGCGGGCGTGAAAGCGCTCAACATCGCCCCGCTCATCGGCACGCAAACCGCCGGCGCGGGCATCTGGCTGTCAGATCGCAATCCGCTCACTGACGGTGGCCAGGCACGCGTCGCCGAGACCCCGCAGTTCGGGCTTGATGGCCGCTGGCTTGTGGAAGGCCGCGGCGTCTCGCCTGACATCACGATCGAGAACATGCCGCACGCCGCGTATCTCGGGCAGGACAGCCAGATGGAAGCCGCCCTTGCCTACCTCAAGGACAAGATCGCAGCCGAGCCCATTCCGCCGCTTACGGCGCGCGCCTACCCGCCGCTGGGCGAGTATGGTGCGGACGTTCGATAGGGTGCAGCTAGACTCGCCGTCGCGGCTGGACCCACGCGGCAGCGTCCCTTGCTGCCGTGATGATTGAAGCGGCGTCGATCTGGTGGCGCGCGTAGAGATCAGGCAGATCTCCGGACTCGCCGAAGCGCGTGACGCCGAGAGGGTGGATTGGGTTACGCTGCACGCTTCCGAGCCAGCCCAGTGTCAGCGGATGGCCGTCGACAACGGTGACGATGCCGGCATCCGGGGCGAGCTCGGACAGCAGATGCTCGGCATGGGAGAGCCGCGGCGCGCCGTTGGCGGTGGCGCGGCGCGCGTCTTGCCAGTCGGCGAAAAGGCGGTCCGGCGATGTGACGGCCAGCACGCCGAGCCCGCGATACTGGCTGGCGAGCTCCGCGACCGACGCCATCACTTCAGGCGCCACGGCGCCAACATAAGCGATGGCAAGCGGCGTCGATCCCTCGGGGCGACGTAGCCAGTAGGCGCCGGCGATCGCGCCTTCCGCCTGTTCGTCGCTGAGCGTGCGCGGCAGTTGTTCGATCGTCCGCGTGGACAGACGGAGATAGACCGACCCGCCATCCTCCGCCTGCATGTGCTCGAAGCCCCAGCGCATGATGGTCGACAGTTCGTCGACGTAGGCAGGTTCGAAATAGGTGAGCCCCGGCTGGCCCATGCCAACCAGTGGCGAGGAAATCGACTGGTGTGCCCCGCCCTCCGGCGCGAGCGTAATGCCCGAGGGCGTCGCAACCAGCATGAAGCGTGCGCCCTGGTAACAGGCATAGTTCAGCGCATCGAGCCCGCGCGCAATGAAGGGATCGTAGATCGTGCCGATCGGAAGCAACCGCTCGCCCCAGAGATCGCTGGAGAGCCCCAGCGCACCCAGCATCAGGAAGAGGTTGTTCTCGGCAATGCCCAGCTCGATGTGTTGGCCGGCATTGTCGCCCGCCCACTTCTGCATGGAGGGGATTTTCGCCTCGCGGAAAATGTCGCGCATCTCCCGGCGGCGGAACAGGCCGCGCAAATTTACGAAGCCGCCGAGATTGGTCGAGACGGTCACATCCGGCGATGTCGTCACGATGCGCCGCGCGAAGGCCTCATGCGCCTTTGCGAGATCGACGAGGATCCGGCCGAAACCAGCCTGCGTCGACATCTCGTCTCCGCGTGGCAATGGGAATGCCGCCGCATCCGGCACGGACACCTGCGAGCGTTCCTCAGGATCTTTCCTGCGCGCGTAGTCTGAGCTTTCAACCAGATCACGGACGCCCTTGGCGTCACGTTGGCCGAGACCGGCGTAGGGCTGCCACTCCTCCCCCGCCGCGATGTTCATGCTCTCGCGCAGCGCATCGACCTGCGTGTTGGTCATCAGGCCGGAATGGTTGTCCTTGTGGCCCTGGAAAGGCAGGCCGTAACCCTTGATGGTGTAGCAGGTGAATAGCGTCGGCGTGTCGTCGCTGGCTTCGGCGAAAGCTTCAAGAAGCGTTTCGACACAGTGACCGCCGAGCCCGGTCATCAGGCTGTGCAGATCGTCGTCGCCATAGGTCGCGACCAGCGCCTGCCCTGCGGGCCCGAGATCCGCAATCAGGCGCGCGCGCCATGCGCCGCCGCCCTGATAGGTGAGCGCCGCGTATTCCGCGTTGGAACAGCTATCGATCCATGCACGTAGTTCTTCACCGCCCGGCTGGGCAAACGCCTGCAGCTGCCGCTTGCCGTATTTCAGCGTGAGCACGCGCCAGCCGGCCGTGGCGAAGATATCTTCGAAGCGATCGAACATGCGATCGGCCGTCGTCGCATCGAGGCTCTGGCGGTTGTAATCGACAATCCACCACGTGTTGCGGATGTCGTGCTTGTAGGCCTCGATCAGGGCCTCGTAGATGTTGCCCTCATCCAGCTCCGCATCGCCGAGCAGCGAGATCATCCGCCCCTCGCGCGCCGGATCGAGCCAGCCATGGGCTTTCAGATAGTCCTGCGTCAGGGACGCGAAGGCCGTGATCGCAACGCCGAGGCCGACGGAGCCGGTGGAGAAATCGACGTCGATCTTGTCCTTCGTGCGCGAGGGATAGGACTGCGCCCCGCCGAGCGCGCGGAACCGCTCCAGCTGCTCCTGCGTCTGCCGCCCGCACATGTATTCGATGGCGTGCAGAACGGGGCTCGCGTGCGGCTTCACCGCGACGCGATCCGTCCGGCGGAGAACGCCGAAGAAGAGCGTCGACATGATCGTGGTGATCGATGCGCAGGAGGCCTGGTGCCCGCCAACCTTCAGCCCGTCGCGGTTGGGGCGGATGTTGTTGGCGTTGTGGATCATCCAGCTGGAAATCCAACGCAGGCGTGCATCCAGCCTTTCGAATGCTGCGATCGGCCTGTTCGTCTTGGCCGGTTCGCCGCTGGAGGCGGGGCGCGCCGAAGAGACAGTCATGGGCAATCCTGTGCTGGAGCAGAACTTGCTCCGCGGAGCACGCTCTCAAGCAACCTGAGTACAACAATCGCCGTCTTGCAACAATTTCCTGCCCCGCCCTACAGCCACCCTTCAGGCGTGGGGCTTCAGGTGATCGCGCTTGATCTTCTTGGCGAGCGCCCATTTGTGCACTTCGGTCGGGCCGTCATAGATCCGGAAGGCGCGGACTTCGCGGAACACCTGTTCGACCATCGTGTCGGCCGACACGCCCGTGCCGCCCATCACCTGCACGCTACGGTCCGCGATGCGCATCAGCGCCTCGCTAACCGCCACCTTGGCCATGGAGCTTTCGGTCGTTCCCAGCGCGCCGCTGTCCAGCACGTCAGCGCACCAGTCGATCATCACCTCCGCCTGTTTCAAGTCGATCAGGTTCTCGGCCAGCATGAAGCCAACGCCCTCATGGTCGACCAGCGGCTTGCCGAAAGCGTGCCGGGTGCAGGCATAGGCGGTGGCGATTTCCTGAGCGCGCGTCACAGCGCCGAGCCAGCGCATGCAATGCGACAGGCGCGCGGGGCTCAGGCGGATCTGGGCATACTTGAAGCCCTCGCCGCTGCGGCCGAGCATCTGGTCGGCGCTGACGCGCAGATTGTCGATGGTCACGACGGCGTGGCCGCCGGGCATGGAGGCGTCGATCGTATCGAGCAGACGCTCGATCCGGATCGCCGGGTCCGGCAGGTCGACCAGGAACATGCAGGCGCCATCGTCGGATTTGGCCATGACGATGCCGACCTTGGCGCCTTGTGCGCCCGTGATGAAGGCCTTGCGGCCGTTGATCACCCAGTGATTGCCATCGAGATGGCAGGTCGTGCGCATCATCGATGGGTCGGACCCCGCCCCACCCTCGGATGCCGGTTCCGTCATGAAGAAGGCCGAGCGGGCGCGGCCAGACACCAGCGGATCAAGGAAGCGCGCTTTCTGCTCCGCGCTTCCTACCTTTCCAAGCAGGTACATGTTGCCTTCGTCAGGCGCCATCGTGTTGACGGCCAACGGGCCCAGCAGCGACAGGCCGGAGGCGCGCAGCACCGTGGCGGTCTCGCGCTGAGTCAGGTGTGAGCCATCTTCCAGGATATGTGGCGTCAGCACGCCCGCCTTGCGCGCCAGTTCCCGCAGCTCCCAGACCAGTTCATCGGGCGGGCCGTGGCCATGCGGCTCAACCCGCGGGTCCTTTTCGTAGGGAATCACAACCTCGCGAACGAATGCCTCGACCTTTGCGGCGATCAGTTTGCTTCGTTCGGTCATGTGGCGGGCCCTGCATTCTTTTCGGAACGCACCCTATAGCCCCTGCCGCGCCGGGCGCCAGCCGCTCAACCGCACACCGGCAAACACGCCCAGCCGCTACAGCCCCTCACCTCCCAGCTTGTACGTCAGCTGCAGGAAGATGCCGCGGCCAATGCTGTCGTACCAGCTGGTGTTGTAGTAGGGGTAGCTGGTCCAGGTGTTGTCCTTGACGGGCATCTTGTCGAAGATGTTGCGCACTGTCAGCGATGCGCGCAGGTGATCCGAGAAATCGTACTGCAGCGTTGCATTGTACAGCTCGCTCGAGCCGACCCAGGCATCTTCATCGAAGTTCGGCAGACGGCCGAGGCGCGTGCCGGATACCGTGAACTTCAAGTTATCCTGCTGCCAGCCGACGCTGGCGTTGGACTTGTCGCGTGGCAGGTAGAAGCCGCTATCGACCGCCAGCTTGTCGAGGGTCGGATCGCCCGGGAATTGCTGGAAGTCGTGATCCAGCACGTGGCTATGGCCAAGCGACAGGTTGAACGTCCCGAAGTCCGTCGGGACGGAGCCACGGAGCGCAAAGTCGATGCCGCTGGTCTCTTCGCTGGCAATGTTGATCGGATTGACGCTGATCGACTCGATCTGGCCGGCGAGACCGCCTGTCGCGAAACGACGCACACGGGAAATCGCGTTCACGCAGGTCGGCGAGGTGATGTCGACCGGCGTGCCGTTCGGGGTCTGCCCGATACGGCAGTCGGCTTCGTCGCGCGCCACCTGATCCGTGCTCAGGTCGGCGACCTGATCGTTCAGCTTCACGCGGAAATAGTCGACCGAGAACTGCCACTCATCCACCGGCGAGTACACGACGCCAGCCGTGAACGTCTTGCCCGTCTCGGCATTGAGATCGCGGTTGCCATTACGGCTCACCACGATGCCCGTGCCGGAGTAGCTGCAATCGCTGATGTCTTCAGCTGGCTCTTCGGTGCGGCAGAGATAGTAGTCATTCACGCCGCTCTGGATGTTGCCGGGGCCGGTGAAGACGTAGTGCAGGTCCGGCGCGCGGAACGCGGTGCCGTAGGACGCACGGACCAACAGGCTGTCGGTCGGGCGCAGTTCGAGGCCGCCATTGTAGGTGAACTTGTCGACGCTGCGGCCGGCAAAGTCGAAGCGGTCATAGCGGCCGGCCACCGTCGCGGTCAGCATGTCGAGGATCGGAATACGCGCCTCGGCGCCAACGGCCCCGTGCTTGCGGTCGCCTTTGCCATCGCTGTCCTTCCAGCTGTAGTAGTAGTCCGTCAGCGCCAGCGGATCCGGCTTCAGGTCGTAGCCCTGCTCGCCATACTCGGCCACCGCCGCGAAGCCGACAGGACCAGCCGGGAGCTGGAACAGTTCGGTGTTCGTCAGCGTCGCCTGCAAATTGCTGGTCCAGCTTTCCGGATTGTAAACCGTGTCGGCGGAGATGTTCTCATACTCGGCGCGGGTCAGCGGTGTGTAGAGACGCGCCGGGTTTGCGTTGAAGATCGGATAACCGCTCGCCCCATCCACACCGAGCTGTGGCCCGAGGTAATGCGCGACCGCGCGGCTGTTGATGATCTGCGGCCAGCGGACAACCGACTCGTAGCGGCTGTAGTTCAGCGATGCCTCGTACTCCCAGCCGCCTTCAAAATTGCCGCGGACGCCGGGCGTAATGCTGTACGTTGTCTGCTTGCTGCGCTGCATTTCGAGACCACCGGTTTCTTCCGGCGTGAACTGGCGCGACCAGTCGTCGATAGTACCGTCGAACGCGTTGAAGAAGCTGTTGTCCGAGCTGCTGGAGGACGCTTCGAAGGCCCAACTGGTCACATCGTACATCAGCTTGACGTTGCTGACGCCCAGCTGGAAGTCGGCGAACAGCTCCATGTTGTTGTTCACGTCGTAGGACATCGTGCCGAAGCCGTTGAAGCCCTTGCGGCCGGACACGATGGTTCCGTACGCGATCGACTCGCGGCTGCCGCAGTAGAAGCCGGGGCCAAAGTCACCGGTATCCGGATCGATCGGACCGAACCGCGGACGCGACGCGTAGAACGTCGTGCCGCCGTTGAGATTGGACAGGGCGTTGCAGGTCGCGGCGCCCGGATCAATATATTCGTCGTTCTCGATGCTGTAGCGCAGGAAGGTGCGGCGGGCGATCGTACTGCCCGGGCTGTCGGCCGTGCTGTCCTGGATGTCGCGATCATAGGCCCACAGCGGGCGCTGGTTCATCAGTTCAACGCCGCCGGCGATACGGAAATTGTCCTGTGACCAACCACCGGTCACCGTGAGACGCTGGGACTCGCCGCCGCCACGATCGTTGATGCCATGGCGATAGTCCAGCGTGATACCGTCGATCTGGTCCTTCATCTTGAAGTTGACCACGCCCGCGATGGCGTCCGAACCGTAGATGGCCGAGGCCGCGCCGCTGAGGATTTCCACGCGGTCGATCAGGCCGACGGGTATGTTCGAAATGTCGGTAAAGTTGCTGCGGCCGATATAGGGCAGCGGGAAGTCGGCGATGCGCCGGCCGTTGACCAGCACCAGCGTGTGGTTGGGGCCAAGGCCACGAAGATCGACCTGCTGGGCGCCGGGCGTGAAGTCCGCGCTGCTGCCAGACTGCGGGCTTTGCGTTTCGCCGCTGTTCTGGGTGATCGAGGCCAGCAGATCCGGAACGCTGGCAAAGCCGTTCGCCCGGATTGCATCCGAATCGACAACCGTGACGGCCGATGGGCCTTCGTCGTTGATCGTGGGAATGCGCGAGCCGGTGATAACGACCTTGTCGCTATCCGCCGCCGCAGTTTCCTGCGCGAAGGCGGGCGCGGCGAGCGCCGGCAAGCAGACGCCCAGCGCCAGCAGTATACGAAGTGACTGCTTCCCAAAGCCCGTCATGATGCGTCCCTGTATCTTCTCTACACAGATCAATATGCGATATCGCGCTTGATCATTTCCTGACGACACGATCAGAAATTCCGGACCGTTTCAATCGGCATGACAACGTGGAACGGTGCGCTGCAAGATTTTTCGGTGGCAAGTAGAGTCGCCGCCATGTCGGACCAAAGGGAAGACAATGCGAATGCAGCACGTGCTCGCGCGAGCCGCCTTTCTGTTGATGACTCTGATCACAGTTTCGTTGACGGCGGCAGTCGCGCAACAGGCGAGTGTGCAGCCTTACGAGCACTACGCATTCGGCAGACTGAATTCATCCACACCCGGAAAGGTATCCGGCGGTCTGCTGCTGATGGGCGGCGGCGATCGTAACATCGACTCGATGAAATGGTTCTTCGGCAAAGCCGGCAAGGGCCACATCGTGGTGATCAGCGCGTCCTATGGCGAGGAAATCGGCCAGGAGTTCTATCACGAGATCGGCGGCATCCAGTCGGCCGAGATTTTTGTGTTTCACGACCGCAGCCAGGCGACCGACAAGAAGATCCTCGACCGCATGAAGAAGGCGGACGGCATTTTCATCGCGGGCGGCGACCAGGCGCGCTATGTCCGCTACTGGCGGGGTACGCCCGTAGAAGACATCATCAACGCACATGTCGCGGCGGGCAAACCGCTGGCCGGCACCAGCGCGGGCCTCGCGATCCTCGGCGAAAAACTCTACGGCGCGATGGACGATGGCAGCATCAAGAGCCCAGAGGCGCTGGCTGATCCACTTGGCCCGGCGAACACGATCGAGGGCGATTTCCTTGAGCTGTCGCTCCTCAAAGGTGTGATCACGGACAGCCATTTCAAGGAGCGCGCGCGGCTGGGCCGCCTGTTTGCTTTCCTTGCCAAGGGACAGACGGATCGCGCTGCAGACCAGCCTGCCATGATTGGCGTTGGCGTCGATGAAAGCGCGGCGCTGGCTGTCGAACCCGATGGATCCGGATCCATCTACGCCACTGAGCCGGATGGGTATGCCTGGATTGTCGATGGATCGGGCCTGCGAGGCATCACGGCGCGTGGGCCGCTGGATGCGCCGCGCGTGAAGGTGACGGGGGTTGGGCCGGGGTCGGTCGTTCACCTGCCCTCTGGCCGGGTGGATGCACCGGTGTTTGTGCGTAACTACGCGGCGCGTGCGGGAGCTGTGGTGGAAGCGCCGTAGACGGCGATCCTTGCAGAAGAGACGTCGCCAAACTGACGGCCAAACTCCTGGCCGAGTTCAGAGGTCGATCCACATGCGCAGGAGGTTGTGATACGCGCCCGTCAGCGCGATCACCTGCGCGTGGCCATGCCCCAGCTCAGCCGCCAGCGACTGGATGGACATGTCCATGTCAAACAGCAGCGTGCGTTTCGCGTCTTCGCGGATCATGGACTGGATCCAGAAGAAGCTGGAGGTTCGCGCGCCCCGCGTGATCGGCTCGACGCGATGCAGGCTTGATGCCGGATAGAGCACCATGTCGCCGGCATTCAGCTTCACGGCGTGGGCGCCGTAATTGTCCTCGATGATCAGCTCGCCGCCATCGTATTCGTCTGGCTCGGACAGGAAGAGCGTGGCGGAGAGGTCGGTGCGGATGCGGAAACCATTGTCACGGCGGACGCGCAAGGCGTTGTCGACATGCATGCCGAAGCTGTTGCCCTCGCCATAGCGGTTGAACAGCGGCGGAAACACTTTCAGCGGCAGCGCGGCGGCGACGAACAGCGGCGTCCTTTCCAGCGCATCGAGGATCTGGTCGCCGGCCTTGCGGGCGACAGGCGAATCTTCCGGCAGCTGGAGGTTGCGCTTGGCCAGCGCCGACTGCTTGCCGGAGGTGACATTGCCGTCCACCCAGCCGGCCGCGTCGATCGCTGCGCGCATGTCGGCCACGGCCTGCTTCGAGAGGACTGACGGTATCGACAGCAACATGTCGTGGCCCCTTGAACGCGAAAGCCCTGCCTGCTGAAGCAGGCAGGGCTCGCCGTTCGTCTTACACGGTTCAGTACTTGACGTTAAGCGTCACCAGCGCCGAGCGGCCGGCGGCGATCTGCGCCATGTGGCTGGTGTACGGGTTGGTGACATACCGCTCATCCGTGATGTTGTTGAGGTTGAGCTGCATGTTCAGGTTGTCGCTGAAGGTGTAGGTCGCCACCGCGTCATAGCGCCAGTAGGACGGGATCGAGATGCGGTTGGTCGCATCGCCGAAGCGGGACGACATGTAGGACGCGCCGCCACCGATCGTGATCTGGGGCGTGATGTCGTAGTTGGACCACAGGCTCAGCGCATCTTTTGGCGTGTTGGGAAACTCTTTGCCGGTCGAAGCGGACGGGACGAGCACCGCGCCGACCAGCTGGAAGCCAGCATCCGTGATCTCGCTTTCGAGATGGGTGTAGCCGCCGAAGATGAACCAGCCGGGCGAGAGTTCGCCGGAGGCCGTCAGCTCGACGCCGTTGATCTCCTGGTCGCCCACCGTGCTGAGGACGCCGAGCGCATCGGTGACGCGCGCGTTGGCCTTCTCGGTACGGAACACCGCAGCAGTGGTCAGCAGGTTGCCGCCGAAGAACTCCCACTTCACGCCGGCTTCGTAGCTCTTGTTCTCTTCCGGCTCGAGGATCTGCAGCGCGGTCGACAGCGTGGTGGTTTCACCCGCGCCCTCGCCCGATGGGTTCGTCGATGTGCCGGTGGAGATGTAGAACGTGCCAGCTTCGACAGGCTTGTAGACGAGGCCGAGCTGGTAGTTGACGAATTCATCGGCGCGCGAGAGCGGAACCGGAATCGACGTGGTGTAGAATGGCGCGACTGCCGATGCCGTTGCGGTCAGGCCCTTCTGCTTGGTCGAGTAGTCGTCATAACGCACGCCGACGTTCAGCGACCATTGCGGGTTGAACTCGATCGTGTCGAAGGCGTAGAGGCCGAACACTTCGGTCGTCGTGTCGGTATAGCCCAGCGCGCGCGTGACGTTGCCGACCCACGGGTCGCTGGCGTTCGGGTTGTTGAGCGTCGTGCAGTTGTACGCGCTCGGAGCGCCTGTAAGCGCGGGGTTTGAGCAGGCCGTGCCAACCGTGACGTTCGTGCCGGCGCCGGCGAGAAAGCCCGGTTGCGCCGGCAGGTTCGGGCCGGTCACGTAATAACCCTGACTGTGGCTCTGTTCCTTGCTGATTTCCATGCCGATGTCGAAGCTGTGCTTCATGCCGGCCAGATCGATCTCACCGCGCAGGTCCGTGACGTTGGCGATGGTGGTGAGGTCGAGACCACGGTTCTTGGTGTTGCGGAGGACGTAGCCGTTGACGACGTTGCCACGGCTGTCGTCCGGGTTGGTGACGACCTGCTGGTTGCTGGTTTCGCCGTAGCGGGTGACGTTCGACAGCGTCAGGTTATCGCCGAAATCATGTTCGACGCGGATCGTGCCGGTGTCCGTCTCCTGGCGACGGAAGTCGCGGTTCAGCAGGCCGTAGAAGTCTTCGTCATGGCCGGTAATCGGCGTCGCAAACACGATGCTGCCGTAGACCGGATCGATCACGGCCGGCTGACGCAGATACGGGATGCCATAGTCAGGCATGTCGTCAGCTTCGAGATGATAGTAGCTCACCGTCGTGCGCGTATTGGTGCCGATGCCGAAGGCGAGCGAGGGAGCGATGCCTTTGCGGCTGACGGTCACGAAATCGCGGCCAGCGACGTCGGCCTCGTGGCTCATGGCATTGACGCGGAACGCGGCCGTGTCACCCAGCGCAATGTTGATGTCGGCGGTGATCCGCTGCGTATTGTCCGTGCCGAGCGCGACGCTGCCAGCGTAGAACGTGTCGGCTTGCGGCGTCTTGGTCACGAGATTGAGGCTGCCGCCCGTGGCGCCGCGGCCCGTGAAGGCGCCGCCGGGACCGCGCGAGACTTCCACCTGCTGGAGGTTGAAAACTTCACGGCTGGTCACGCCGGCATCGCGCACGCCGTCGATGAACACGTCGTTCGTGCTGTCGACACCACGGATGAACGGACGGTCGCCGGCGCTGATGCCGCCCTCGCCCGAACCCATGGTGATGCCCGGGATCGTACGGAGCGCGTCGGTCAGCGAGACCGCGCCGGTCGCCTGGATCACTTCAGCCGGGATGACCGTAATAGACTTCGGCGTGTCGGCCAGCGGAGCGGTATGCTTGGAGGACTGGGCCTCTTGCTCGTGCTGGTCGGTGATCACGACCTCATTGGTTTTCTGGGCCGGTTTGGTGTCGGTCTGGGCCAGCGCCGGCGAGAGCGCGGCGAAGGCCAGGCTGGTTGCGCCGACGAGGCTTGCGCCTTGAATCGCGGACTTTGCGAGGCTGCGCACACCGGCAACAGCTTTACCCTTGATAGTGCGGTCCATTTTCCAGTCCCATGCGAATGCGTTGCAGTCGTATGGCGACATCTAGTTGCGAATGCAAGTCACTTTCTGAAAATCATTCTCAATTGCCAGCAGCGTGTTGCCGTCATGCGACGCGAGGGAAAGCTCAGCAGGCCACGACGTTGACGGCGAGGCCGCCCTGGCTGGTCTCTTTATACTTGGAGGACATGTCGACGCCGGTCTGGCGCATGGTCTCGATGACGTCGTCGAGGCTGACGCGCATGGGGCCGTCCGAGTGCAGCGCGAGGCGCGCGGCGTTGACGGCCTTCACGGAGCCGATCGCGTTCCGCTCGATGCAGGGGATCTGCACGAGGCCGCCGACCGGATCGCAGGTCAGGCCGAGATTGTGCTCCATCGCGATCTCCGCCGCGATGGTGACCTGAAGCGGGGTCGCGCCCCAGACAGCGGCGAGACCCGCCGCTGCCATCGAGCAGGCGACGCCGACTTCGCCCTGACATCCCATCTCCGCGCCCGAAATGGAGGCACGTTGCTTGTAGAGGATGCCGATGGCGCCGGCGGTGAGCAGGAAGCGCAGGCTCGCCTCCTCCTTGTTGGAGAGTGACGCGCAATAGTGGCGCAGCACGGCCGGGATGATGCCGGCGGCGCCATTGGTCGGTGCGGTCACCACGCGGCCACCGGCTGCGTTCTCCTCGTTCACGGCCATCGCATAGGTGTTGAGCCAGTCGAACAGGCGCTCCTGCTCGTTCGCCAGCGGCGTCGCGGACAGCTTTCGCCACAGGGCGGGCGCGCGGCGCGTGACCTTGAGTGACCCGGGCAGCATGCCGTCCTGCACGAGGCCGCGATCGATGCAGGCCATCATCACGTCGAAGATCCGCGTCAGATAGGCTGCGGTTTCTGCATGTGGCCGCATCGCATCCTCGTTGCGCCACATGACCTCTTCGATCGTGAGCGAATGGCTAGAGCACAGGGCCAGCAACTCTGCCGCCGAGCCAAACGGAAGCGGTACCGTGTCGGCGCCCGGCGCTAGCGTGGGCGCGGCATCGAGTTCTTCGGCTGACACGATGAACCCGCCGCCGATGGAGAAATAGGTGATGTCGGCCAGCACGGCGCCAGAGGCATCGAACGCTGTGAGCTTCATGCCGTTGGGATGGCGCTCGGGAATGATCGTGGTTGCGAGATCGATATCCTTGCGGGGCGTGAATGCGATGCGATGCTTGCCGAGCAGGTGAAGTTCCTGCATGGACGTCACGCGCTGCATGGCCGGCGCGGCCTCATCCGGGTTGATGGTTTCGGGCTCGAAGCCCAGGAGGCCGAGGATGACGGCGCCGGGTGTTCCGTGCCCTGCCCCGGTCAAAGCCAGCGAGCCCTGCAGTTCCACATGGACGCGGTGGACCGCCTCCAGCCGCCCTGCAGTCTCAAGCTCGACCAGGAACCGGCGCGCAATGCGGATCGGGCCAACAGTGTGCGACGAAGACGGCCCGAGCCCGACGCGGAAGAGTTCGAGCACTGACAGCATGAAGATACCTTGTGCCTTTGCTAGGGGGCCGCATTCGCTTGGCGGCCTGCCTGAGCCTGCCCGGTATATAGGGTTCGTGGGAGAATGAAGCCATACGATAAGGGCCGTTACGTACCCCTCCTCCCTGCCGCCGCGACTGCGCGTCTGACATTGCCCGGCGACCTGTTCGGTGGTCTGTGCTAGGCTCCCGGACAGGGTGGCGGAGACAGGCATGCGGCAACTGGGAAAGACATTCGCGGCGGCGATGTCCCCTATCGCCATGGCAATGGCCGCCGCGTCGATAGCCGCAGCTACCCCGCCCGCCGCCGCGCAATCGAGCAATGAGACCCTTGTTCAGGGCTATATCCGTTTCATGGCCTATCATGAGGCGGGCCACATGCTGATGAACCAGATCCAGGGCATCAACGCCAAGACGGCCGCCACCGACGCGATCGAAAGCGCGGCCGACGATTTTGCGACGCTGCTGCTGATCCCCGATCCGTCCGACGAGAATGGCGTCAACGAGATGATGGGTGCGGCGCTGGCGTGGCTGAAGGCGGGCCCGCGCTATTCGGAAGATGACCCGCATGCGCCGCCGCTGGCGCGCGCCGAGCAGATCATCTGCCATATCTATGGCAGCGACCCGCAAAGCTTTGCCGGGCTGGCCGAGGTCGTGCAGCCGGAGTGGGAATGCGAGCAGAAATACGCCGACATGCTGGACGGGCTGGTCGCGGAATATGCGAACCACACAGACCGCACCGGCGTTCAGATCGATGTGAGCTATGCAGCGCCAACGCAGGGCATGGAGCGCGCCGCGCAGTTTTTGCGTGACAGCACCATCCTCGAGGACCTCGCCTATGACGTTGGCCAGGACTTCAAGCTGATCCGCCCGACCAAGCTGATGGCGATGAACTGCAAAGCGATGGGCGGGGATTCAGGGACGTTTCACTACGACTCCTTCAGCGGCGCCAAGCCGGAGCAGAACTACGACCGGATCGTGATCTGCTATGAGCTGATCGATATGTGGCTGAAGGTTGATTTCGACGCCGACCAGTAGCGGTCGATGGCATTTTCAGGTTGCTGACCACCCGCCTGTGGACGTACCACATAGGTCAGGGTGCTCGGCCAGAGTTGAAGGGGCAATCACGATGCATATCACCAGCCGTAACCTGCTCGCCGGCATGTCGATCCTTGCGCTGACGACATTCGCCGCGATCCCCGCCGCAGCATCCCTGCAGCCGCCTGAAACGACCCCGACGACCGCGCCCGAAGGCGAGGAACAGGGCGAGATCGTCACGGCTGAGGACGTGACCAAATGGACGGCCGAGGACCACGCCGCCGCGCAGCAGCCGCCGAAGGACACGGCATTTGTCACGCCCGTCCTGACCGAAGCGGACGGCGGTGGCGCAGGTGGCGGCGGCGCAGCGCCCGCTACCGCTGCTGCAGAGACAACACCCGAAACAGCCCCGCTGGGATCCAGCGGCACAGGCGGCACGGGCGGCAATGGGCGTCCGGTTCAGGATCCGGACAAGCCACAATAGGGCCGCGCTAGGGTGGCGCGGCTGGCCCCAGCGCGGCACGCTTGCGCAGGCCGGCTTCCGGTTCCGTGCCTTTCACACCTTCGCAGACATCGCGCGTGGCGTCCGGCCATTCGGACGCGAGCAGCTGGTCGGCATCGATTTCCGGTTGCGGGACATAGCGGCCATGCGCGCCCAGCAGGCGATTGCAGGCGTCTGTCGCCAGATCATCCCAGGCCTCGGTGATGCGGGAGACGTCCCACACTTTCGCGGTGCGATCGCTGCTCGCTGTGACGACACGCTTGGCATCGTTGGAGAACACCGCGCCGTTGATTGTGCCCGCATGCCCGACCAGCGTCACCAGCAGGCGGCCATCTGCGGCATCCCAGATGCTGGCGGTGTCGTTCTGGTTGGCCGTCACGATGCGGCGGCCATCAGCGGAGAACACGGCCGATGATATGGCGCCGCTTGCGGACTTCATCGTGGCGAGCACCTTGTCGTCCCGCCAGCGCCAGACCATGGCCGTGCCATCGTCGCTGGCGGAGAGCACGCTGTCGCCGTCTGCTGAGAATAGTGCTGTGCCCACGCTCCTGGTGTGCCGCCCCATGGTCACGATGACGTTCATCGTGGCGACGTCCCAGATGCGCACTTTCCTGTCTTCGCTGGCGGTGACGACATAGCGGCCATCCGGCGAGAAGGCGGCGCTGCGGACCCAGTCTTCATGACCGCGCAGCGTTGCGACCAGCACGCCGTCTGACACGTTCCAGACCTTGGCCGTGCCATCTTCGCTGGCGGTGACGACGCGCTTGCCATCCGGCGAATACGCGATGCTGATCACCCAGCCGCCATGGCCCGCCAGTATATGCAGCAGCCGGCCATCGCGCGCATCCCAGATCCGCGCTGTCTGGTCCTTGCTGGATGTGGCGATGCCTGTTCCATCGGGCGCGTAGGCTGCGCCGGAGACCTGGTCGGAGTGGCCCGCGAGCGTGAGGAGCGGCGCGCCTGTTGCTGACTCCCAGACGCGCGCTGTCTTGTCGTCGCTCGCCGTGACCAGGCGTTGGCCATCAGGGGAGAATTCCGCGTAACGCACATTGTCTGAGTGGCCCGCGACACTCGCCAGCAGGCGGCCGTTTCCGGCGTTCCAGACCTTTGCGCTGCGATCCACGCTGGCGGTCAGGATCTGCTTGCCGTTGGGCGAGAAGGCGGCACTGACCACCGTGCCGCCGTGCCCCTTCAGTGTTTCCACCAGCTGCCCGGTGCGTGCCGTCCAGACCTGCGCGGTGCGATCATCGCCCGCTGTGACGACGCGCTGGCCATCGGGCGAGAATTCTGCCGTGCGTATCCGCAGGCTGTGGCCCTTGAACGTTGACAGCGCGCGGCCATCGCGGACACGCCACACGATTGCGGTGGCATCGACACTGGCGGTGACGACAAGATCGCTGTCGGGAGAAAACGCGACGCTCCAGACTTCGGCCTTGTGCCCTGTCAGCGTGGATATAAGCCTGCCGTCGGATGCATTCCAGATGCGCGCTGTGCCATCGCCGCTGGCCGTGGCGATGCGGGCGCCATCCGGGGAAAAGGCGATGCTGAATATCCGCTCGTCATGCTCCTTGAGCGTGTTCAGCAAGCGGCCGTCGCTGACGTTCCAGAGCTTCGCCGTGAAATCATTGCTTGCGGTCAACAGGCGTTTGCCGTCCGGCGAGAAAGAGACACTCCTCACCCTGCCCGTGTGACCGGCGAGCACGGCACGCGGCTTTTCCGCGCCGAGCGTCCAGAGCGTTGCGCTGCCGTCTTCATTGGCCGTCGCAACCGTCTTGCCATCCGGCGAGAATGCGACCGCGTTAATCGCGGCTTCGCCCTTGAAGGTGGCCACAGCAGAACCGCTGCCGACGCCCCACACGATGGCGCGGCTATCTTCGCCTGACGTGACGACATGGTGGCTGTCGGGCGAGAATGCAACGCGTGTGACCTCGCCCTCGTGTCCCTTGAGCACGTGAAGCAGGCGTCCGTCGCTTGCCGCCCAGAGTTTTGCCGTTCCATCGGCGCTGGCGGTGACGATGGTGGCGCCGTCGCGCGAGAAGCTGGCGGCCAGCACCGCCTTGTCGTGCAGCAGGGGCGGCAGGCCCTCGCCGGCATCCTGCATCACGGCGCCGAGCACGGCGTGATAGGACGGCGCATTCTCGGGCGACAGCCGCATGCCCGCCAGCGCGTAGCGGGTTGCGGCGACACTGTCGCCTTCGGACAGGCGCTGCCAGGCGCGCTCGGCGAAAAAGCGCGTGAGGTTTGTCTGGGCGCGTTGTGCGTTCTCGTTGGCGCGCATGCCGAAGAATATGGCGGCGCCGGCCAGCACGGCGAAGGCGACGCTGACGGCGGTGGAGGCCGCGAGTATGGCGCGCTGGCGTGTTTCGGCGCGGCGGCGGTCGCGCTGCCAGAGATCGTCGAAGTCGACGCCCAGCAGGCCGGCGGCAAGCCGCGCGCAGGCGCGGGAGCGGCCGGTCTTGCGCAGGTCGAGCCCGAGAGGTTCGATCGGCAGGGCCAGCGGATCGTCGGGATCTACGCCGGCGCGCAGGGCTTTCGGGAAGCACTCGGTTTCGGGATCACCCGAGTTGGGCATACCGTCGATGATGACGGCGAAGACTTTCCCGCCGCGACCCGTGCTGCGGAAGTGGCGGATTTCGGCGGCGACCCATTTCGATTTCGCCGAGCGTGGCGAGCAGACGACGATGAGGCTTTCGGAATTCTCGATCGCGCGTTCGACCGTCACGGCGATGTCGGCGGCGGCGGCCATTTCCTCGTCGTCGCGGAAAAAACGGCCCAGCCTGCGCGAGGGACCGAGATCGACCGCGACGCCTTCGGGCACGCGGTAGGATTCGAGCCAGGCGTGCAGGCGTCGTCCCCACACCTCATCCTGCTGCGAATAACTGATGAAGGCGCGATAGGCCTTCCCCGTCTCAGCCACCTGATCCCCCGGCTTGCCCGCATTCGGCTATCGCACGCGCGCCAAGCCGATAGAGCATCGGGGCGCCGATCAGGCAACCGGCGACATCGCCGGATGGGCGAGCGTCGTGCGGCCTCGCCTCAGATACCGTAGCCGCGCGTCGTGTCTGCGGCGCTGAGGCGTTCGGCCAGCGCCCTTCCCTGCGCGAGGATTTCGGGGACGGCGGTGGTCTCCCAGAATTCGGGCCGCGTGAGGGGACCGATGGCGAACAGCCAGTCGGAGGCGACGCCATCCTCAGCGATGGCCGCGCAGGCGCTGGTCTCGATGCCGAGGCGGAGCGGATCGCGGCGGATGTAGCCGTGATCAAGCCCGTCGGTAATGATCGGGCTGGGCAGCGCGCGGACATCGGTTGCGGGACCGGTGCAGTTTATGACGTGATGCGCATGAAGACGCCGGCGCACGCCGCCGCGCTCCGACACATCCAGCGCCATGAGCGGACCTTCCTCGGCGGCCGCGGTGATCCGTCCGGCCACCACATTCAGCTGGCCCTCCGCTAGCAACGCAGACAGGCCGTCCGCGATGCGCGGGGCCATGCGGTGGCGGTAGACGTCCCACCAGGAGCGGAGGTGGCGGAGGAAGCTGCGCTTGTGGGCGTCGGTCCAGCTTTGCCAGATGTCGCGGGCGACGGGGCGGATGGTGTCGATGACGCCTTGCCAGGAGGCGCCGGCTTCCATAGCGCGGGTGACTTCGCGGCGGACGCGGACGAGAAGTTCGGCGGGAGAAGCCGGGCCGCCGTCCATGATGAACGGCTTTGAAGGCGGGCAGAGCTTGTGCTTGCGGGGCAGAAGTCCGCGGCGGGAAACGGCGGTGATGCTGGCGGTGTGACCGGCGCGGCGGAGGGCGAGTGTCACGTCGACGGCGGTGAGGCCTGTGCCGACGAGGATGACATCGTCATCCGGGGCGATCTTATCAAGGGCGCCGCTGGCCCACGGGTTGGCGATGTGGCGCTGCGAACGCTCCAGCGACTCCATGCCGAGCGGCGCGGGCGATTCATTGCCGGTTGCGAGGATGACAGCGGCGGCATCGAGCTCCGTGCCATCGACGAGCACGACACCGCGGCGAGGCGGCGGGAGGAAGCCGATGGCTTCGGCCTGGATCCAGTCGAAGACGTTCGACTGGATGCTGCGCTGGGCGGTCTCTTCGAGGAAGTCGCCGAAGGCGGACCGAGGCGCGAAGACGTCGTCGATCCTGCCGTTGGCTTCGGCGAGTGCTTGCGCAAGCTCGTAGCGGTCTGCGTTGGCGGCGAGCCAGTCGCGGAAGCTGGGCTCGGAGCCGGTGGCGAGGCGATGGGAGGGGACGTTGAGGACGTGGCCGGAGGCGAACTCGCCATAGGCAAGGCCCGGTCCACGGCGCAGCGAGCGCTCGATCACCAGCACGCGCGCTTCGGGGCAGAGCTTGCGCACTTGCAGCGCGCAGAGCAGGCCGCTGAGCCCGCCGCCGACGATCACCACGGTCTGCTTCGGGCCGCGTACGGCGTGGAGTGTCATGAGAGCCTGCCTGACCTTTGAGGGAAGATAGCGCGGGCGGCGCGGCGCTCAACTGCAGATATTCATTCTGACGAGAGCGAATATTGACGGCGGAGCATTTTGCTCTGAGTGTCCCGCTTCGATTTGCGGCAGAAGAACCGCGCAGGAAAAACGGGAGACGGCTGCATGACATCGCCCCTTCGCAAGTCACTCTGGCGCGCGACGCTGGTCTCGGCGGCGCTGGCCGTCGCGGCGTGCGGGGCGAGTGCGCCCACGACAAAAGCGGAGAATGCTCCCGTCGTGTCGGCGCCTGCGGGCGCGGTTGCGGGCGTCGCCGAAGACGGCCTGCATGTGTTCAAAGGCATTCCCTACGCACAGGCGCCGGTTGGCGATCTGCGCTGGAAACCGCCCGCGCCGCTGGCGGCGTGGAGTGGAGAGAAGCTTGCCAACGCGTTCGGGCCTGCGTGCATCCAGCCACCGTCTGTCGGCGTGTCTGTCTACACGCAGGAACTCGGCGCCACGAGCGAGGATTGCCTCACGCTGAATGTGTGGACGCCGGCGAACGCAAACAAGGCGCCGGTGTTCGTCTGGATCCATGGCGGCGCGCTGGTGTCGGGATCGAGCAAGGAGAAGCTCTATGACGGCGCGAAGCTGGCGGAGCGCGGCGTGGTGGTTGTCTCGATCAACTACCGGCTGGGCGTGCTGGGGTATCTCGCGCATCCGGGGCTGAGCGCGGAATCGGCGGATGGGGTTTCGGGCAATTATGGATTGCTGGACCAGGTCGCGGCGCTGAAATGGGTGCAGCAGAATATCGGCGCGTTTGGCGGCGATCCGGCGAACGTCACCATTGCGGGCGAGTCTGCGGGCGGCTTGAGCGTGATGTACCTGATGGCCTCGCCCAAAGCGAAAGGGCTGTTCGCCAAGGCGATTGCGCAGAGCGCGTACATGGTCTCCACGCCCGAGCTGAAAGCGACGAAGTTCGGATCGCCGGGGGCGGAACAGGTGGGGACGATTGTGTCCGCGAAGCTGAAGGCGGCGGATGTTGCGGCCATGCGCGCGATCGATGCGCAGACGGTGACGAATACGGCGGCGATGGCGGGGTTTGCGCCGTTTGGCGCGGTCGACGGGAAAATCCTGACGCGGCAGCTGGTGGAGACGTTCGATCTTGGCGAGCAGGCGCGCGTGCCGCTGCTGGCGGGGTTCAACAGTGGGGAGATCCGCTCGTTGACCGTTCTGGCGCCGCCGAAGCCGGCGAGCGCGGAAGTGTATGAGACGACGATCCGCGACCGCTATGGCGATCTCGCCGAGCTGTTCCTGAAGCTTTATCCGAGCGACCGGCTGCAGGAGAGCATCTACGCGACGACGCGCGATGCGCTCTATGGCTGGACGGCGGAGCGGCTGGCGCGGAAGCAGACGGCTGTTGGCGCGCCGGCCTATCTTTACCTGTTCGACCATGGCTATCCGGAAGCGGATGCGGCGAACCTGCATGCGTTTCATGCGAGCGAGCTGCCCTACATGTTCGGCACGCTGAAGCGCACGCCGCCCTATTGGCCGAAAATTCCGTCGTCGGGTGTGGAGACGGACCTGTCGGGCGCGATGCTGGATTACTGGACGAGCTTTGCGAAGACGGGCCAGCCGGTGAGCGCGAACGCTGCAGCGTGGCCCGCCTATGGTTCGGCGAAGGCCTACATGCTGTTCGGCGAGGGGCCGGTTGCAGCGGCGGGCGTGTTCCCCGGCATGTATGAGTTGCACGAGGCGGCGGTGTGCCGGCGGAAGTCGGCGGGCAATGTCGCGTGGAACTGGAATGTGGGCATGGCGTCTCCGAAGCTCTCCGGACCGCCGGGCGCCTGCCCGGCAGTCGCGACGTAGTCGCGAGCGGCGGTGAGCATTGAGGGATCGCGTCGCGACGCGACGCGCTGCCGGGCGGGGGCCCGGCGGTCCAGATAACACCAAAAGCCCCACTGCGTTTCCGCATGGAGGTTCGCTTTAGCTCCTCCCTACGCCTTCGGCTTCGGGAGGCAGGCTGGGCTTGCTCCACACATGGAGGGCCCGGGGACGCGGGATGCCCCGCGTGGTTTGGCAATGCTGATTGCTCAGCTCTACCGGTAGTCAGAAGAGAAGCGCGGATCCCGCGTCCCCGGCAGGTGTTTGTCCAGCGGCCTCGAACGGCGGCGTTTTTCAACCGCGTGTCGTAGCTCGCCGCCGGCGTGCGGGTCGGGATGTTCAGCCCGGTCCCCCGAATACTCCTGCGCTTCACACGGTGGTAGGCCCTCCCTTGGGGACGACAACGGGACCACCGCACCTCGTAACGAGTCGCGCAGGCTCTTCACGCTCGCCTGCATCGGCCCCGCGCTGTTTGAACAGTGATCAGCTGCCCTCCTGCGGGATCGACGGGGAGAAGTATAAGCCCGTGCATGATGCCATGGAATCCAAAGCTCTGTT
>JAOATF010000115.1 GCA_030158285.1 Hyphomonadaceae bacterium | reverse complement strand
GGAGCCCGGCGCTGCACTGGGTCAGCCGCCGCATGGATGAAGAGCGCGAAGTCGCTTGCGACGAGGCCGCTGTCGATCGCACCGGCGATGCGAAAGCCTTCGCCCGCTCGCTGACGAAACAGGCCGAGAACCAGCTCTGGGTTCGCGCCCCGCGTCTCGCCGTCGGCGCCATTGGTCCGCGCTCGCAGTTCGGCCGCCGCATCCGTCGCCTGATCGACATGGCGAAAACCGGCGGCGCTCCGGCGCGCTATTCGGGCCGTCTCGCCTTCGCTGGCCTCGCGCTCGCCATCGGCTTTGCCGCGCTCGTCACGCCGCGCTTCACCGCCTTCGCCCAGCCGCCGGCTGAAGGCGTGGTCGATCTCACCAAGCCGGACAGCGCCCGCGCCAAGCTCGATGCGCTCAACGACGCCAATGGCAAGCTCGATGGCGCAGGCCATGACGGCAATCTCGGCTGGAACGACCACGAACTCGCCGGTCTCTCGTCCGAGATCGACGCGATGATGTCAGAGCTTGGCCCCGAACTGCAGGCGCTCTTCGCTGAACTCGGGCCGGAGCTGGACAACGAACTCGCCGGTCTGAGCGTCGAACTCTCGGCTCTTGGCGTCGATGTCGGCGCGATGGTCAGCCAGGATGTGCTCGCGCATCTCCCGGCCATCCTTGAGGAAGTCCGCGTCTCGCTCGAAGAAGCCGGCATCGATCCGGACACCGTCGAAGGCTGGAACGAACTGTCCGACGCCGATGCGGAGCAAGTCCGCCAGGCTCTCCAGGAAGCGCGCGACGAGCTGAAGCAAGCGCTCGGCCCGGAGCTCAAGGCCGAAATCCGCGCGGCCATGGCGCAGGCGCGCGCCGATGTCGCCAGCCACCGCACCGAGATCGCCGCCGCCATGGCCGACAGCCAGGCCGGCATGGCTATCGCTCGCCAGGCGCTCGCCGCCGCACGTGACGAACTCGCCGCCGCCCGCGCGCGGGGAGACTTCAAGGGCCTCAAGATCAACGGCGAAGCCTTCGACTTCGACCGTGATGTCGCCGAAGCCCTCCGTCACGCTGGCATCGCGCTCGATGGCGCCGGGAAGGGCAAAGCCTTCAACCCGCACGCCGCTGCCATGACGCTGATCGATGCCGCCGACGATTGCGACATCACCGAGCTGAACAAGCTGCTGGTCGACAAGAAGATGGATGCCAATGTCATCGTCCCGGGCGTCGGCTCGGCCCTGATGGCGGCTGTCGATCAAGGGTGCATGGAGGGTGCGCGCGTCCTCATCAACGCCGGCGCAGACGTCAATGCCGGCTTCCCCGGCAACGGCACGCCGCTGCTGATCGCGATTGATCAAGGCTCGCTGCCGCTCACCCAGCTGCTGCTCTCGCGCGGCGCTGATGCCAACGTCGCGATGCCCGGCCATGGCGCGCCGCTGATGACCGCCATCGACGGAGGCAACCTCGCGCTCGTGAAGGCGCTCGTCGAAAAGCGCGCGGATGTGAACATCCGGTCGCCGCTCGACGGCATGCGCTCGCCGCTGGACGCCGCCCTCGACGCCGACGAAACCGCGATTGCCGACTACCTCCGCTCCAAAGGCGCGACGACCACACGCAAGTCGCACTAAGCGAAGGCCAACACCATCAGAAGCGCCAGCCCCCAAAGGCTGGCGCTTTTTGTTTATACGGACCGCCGGGCTCCCGCCCGGCAATCGCTGCGAAGCAGCCAACAGCTATGAGTGTTGTCTAATCGCGGCGCTACACGCCACGCTGCCGGGCAGGAGCCCGGCGGTCCAAGATCACGTCAATGCGCTGCCGCCCCCGGCTTCATCGCATGCGGACAGTGCTCGCCGAACTCTGTCCCGCCAAACCAGCTGGGGTTGCAGTCGCGCACCTGGAGGGCGCCGTGGTACATCATCTGGAGCGAGACCCAGAGGATGATCGCGAGGCCGACATAGGCGATCCAGCGATGCTTGTGCAGCAGGCGCGCGATGAACGTCGCGGCAACGCCCATCAGCAGCACCGAAAGACCGAGACCGGCGATCAGGATGATCGGATCGTGGCCGTTGGCGGCGCCTGCGACCGCCAGCACGTTGTCGAGCGACATCGAGACGTCAGCGACGATGATCTGGACGACGGCATCGCGCAGCGTCTTCTTCTTGGCGACGACCTGTCCGGCGATCTTCCCGTCGCCATCGAGATCCTGGCCGGTGATCGCTTCCTCGTCGTCGATATGCGGCGTGCGCAGCTCGCGCCACATCTTCCAGCATACCCACAGCAGCAGCACACCGCCCGCAAACAGTAGCCCGATCACCAGCAGCAGCTGGGTCGCCACGAGCGCGAAGACGATCCGCAGGATTGTCGCCGCGATGATGCCGATCAGGATCGCCTTGCCGCGCTGCTCCTTCGGGAGGCCCGCGGCTGCCAGACCAATGACCACGGCGTTGTCGCCCGCCAGCACCAGATCGATCATGATGATCGAAAAGAAGGCCGTCATCGTTTCCGGCGAAAACAGTTCAGGCAAGGCTGGGCTCCTTCGGCCGGAGGACCCGGCCGCACGGCGCACACCATTGCTGCCTTCAACTTATTTTCAAGGGGGGACCGGTGTCACGCCGCGCATAACTTGCCGCAAAGCGGCCCGTCCTGTGGGGCTGTCCTGCGGGACTGTCACAGGGAGACAGGAATCAAACGGGCTCCCCCACATGGTGGAGGAGCCCGCAAGGATCAGTCAGCCTGAAGGGCGTTAGTTCTTGGACTTGCCTTTGGGCTTGGTGCTTTTCGCGGCGGCAGCCTTGGCGGCTTCAGCGGCGGCGCGCTCTTCCTGGACACGCTCGCCCATGAGGATGCCGGGCAGGGCGTGGTTGCCTTCATGGCAGGCGTACTCGTACAGCGGCGCGCCGAGCGGGTGGAACTCGTACTCGCCACCCCAGGGGCTTTCCCACAGCGAAGCATCTTCGACGCTGAAGTTGTAGCGCACGCGGTCTTCGGCCACGCGGGTGAACTTCTCGGTGACTTTCAGGTTTTCCCACGAACCGGCGAATTGCTGGCTGCGCGGAATGTTGGTGGTTTCCACCACCAGCGTGTCGCCATCCCACCAGCCGATCGAGTCGCCGAAATACGGGCGAATGCCGTCGGTGCGGTGCTTGCCGTTCAGCTTCACGATACGCGCGTCGTGGTTCATCTCCACCGTGATCACCACCGAATCCGGCGTCTGCACGATCTGGTAGTTGTTGTTGTAGAAGCCGTTCGCCAGCATTGGCGGGCCACCATTGCGGCCGAACGAGACGATGCAACGCTCGCCAGCCGAGCGGCGCTCATAGCTGTCGAACGCGCCGGAGCCCGGCGGCATCGCGGGCGAGGGCGAGGTGGTCGCGCCGGCCTTGCGGGCGGGGAATTGTCCGTTCGGCGTGGTGAGCACCGAGGTGCGGCCCTCGCCACCCACGCGCATCACCGAGTTGCCCGGGTCGAGCCAGCCGCGGTTGTAGCCGCCGACATCGCCGCCGGCCGCCTTGAATTCCGGACGTTCCACCGTTGTCTTGGCGACGAAATCAGCAGGTGCGTTCGGATCGGTCGGGGCATCGCCCTCCGCGATCTCGATCTCCACTTGGGCTTCCATCTTCTTCACCTCGTCCTCGGTGTAGGTGAGGCGGGTGCCGAGCGTGGCCGGGCGGGTCAGCGGCGTCAGCGACGCGTTGGACCACACGCCCTGCAGGTCGGGCTGGCCGAACGCGGTCTTCGGGGCCTTGAAGGTGGCTTCAGCGGCCGGGGCCGTCGTCTGGGCCTGGGCAGCGCCCGTGGCGGCCAGCGCGGTTCCGACAAGAAGGGCTAGGGCAAGTCTCACAGGCGCGGCCTCCGGATTGTCGCCGCTGTAGGCGCGGCATACCGAACCTTCTAATGTTAACAGTACCGTTAGGGCAATGCTCCCTGACGGTGTCAAAGGTCACAGGTCAGCGATCACTTGACTTTGCCGCCGTATTCAGGCTTTTGCCCGCTTCCGCGCCCGCCAAGCCTGTTCTTGGGAGGGCCGGACATTACGGATGATGCGAGTACCGCCGTTGAGATCGCGTGGGCCACAGGGGTCCCGCCGGGGCGCATCGATAAAGAGGCTATTATGTCCAGGCGCAATAACGCCAAGTACAAGCTCGACCGCCGCGTTGGTGAAAACGTCTGGGGTCGTCCCAAGTCCCCGATCAACAAGCGCCAGTCCCGCCCCGGCCAGCACGGCGCCCGCCGCGCCAACAAGCCGTCGGACTTCGGCATCCAGCTGATGGCCAAGCAGAAGCTCAAGGGCTTCTACGGCGACATCACGGAAAAACAGTTCCGCAAGACCTATGAAGAGGCCACGCGCCGCGTCGGCAACACCGCCGAGCTGCTGGTCGGCCTCCTCGAGTCGCGCCTCGACACGGTTGTGTACCGTTCGAAATTCGTGCCGACGATCTTCGCGGCCCGCCAGTTCGTGAACCACGGCCACGTCACGCTGAACGGCAAGAAAGCCAACATCGGCTCGATGCTGGTGAAGCCGGGCGACATCGTCCAGGTCAAGGAGCGTTCGCGCTCGATGGCCCTCGTCGTCGAAGCCATGAGCTCGGCCGAGCGTGAAGTTCCGGAATACATCGAAGTCGACCAGAAAGCCGGCACGGCGAAATTCGTCCGCATGCCCGCCCTGTCGGACATCCCGTACGCCGCCCGCATGGAACCGAACCTCGTGGTCGAATACTACTCGTCGTAAGACGCGCCACGATACAAGACACGAGAGAGGGCGGCCTGGAAACGGGCCGCCCTTTCGCTTTGTGGGACTGCGCGCAGGCGTTGTTCCAGCCGATGCGCATGCTAGGTTTGCTCTGCATCGCAGGGGGAACGGATGCTGCGCGCCTTTGGTCTTGCCGTCGCTGTGCTGTTCACAGGCAACGCCACGGCCCAGTCCGCAAACCTCCCGTTGATGAGCGCCGATGCAATCGGCCCGATCAAGCGAGGTTGGGTTCAGTCCGACATCCTTGTTCTGGGGCTTCCGACAGAGGTGAGGCAGGAGCCAACAGAAGGTGATCCGAAAACGATCTACACGATAGCGGTCAGCGAGGGCGTCGTTGTGGGCGTGTGGTTTGGATCTGATGACAAGCCATACGTGCTCGAAACCAGCTCGCCGGCTTTTGCAACGGCGGAAGGCGCCCGCGTCGGCGACACGATGGCAAGATTGAAGACGCTGTATCCAAGTGGAAGGGTTTCGTCGGGCTTGATCGAAGGCGCAAGGCTGAACTTCACATTGCCTGCAGATTCCGTTGGCGGCGTCGCGGGCATGAGTTTCGCGTTCGAAACTGAAGGGCTTTCCGACGACTGCCTGCGTGAGGGGCGGAGCTGTGGGGATTTGTCCGCCATGAAATCCAAGAGCTTCTCCGTTTTCTGGCGGCCCGATTAGCATCGCCCGCCCGATGAATGTCGCGTCAAAGCCAGCGTACCTCGCGTGGCAGGTGAATGACACGACACGGCGCAATTCCGCCGCTAGGCTTACGGCTCAAGCCGGGAGCAGCCCATGTCCGACATCCCCTCCATCGACGCCGTTCGCGAGGCCACGCTCGTTGAGCCGAAGAAGGCGAAGTCGTTCTCGCTGAAGGGCAGCGACACGCGCGGCGACAAGCTGTTCGAGTCAAAGAAGGACGCAAAGGCCTCGCTCGAGGAAGACGCGCTCGCGATCAACGAGCTGCAGGATGCGTTGTTCGCCTGCAAGACCGGCTCATTGCTGGTGGTGATGCAGGGCATCGATACCTCGGGCAAGGACGGCACGACCAAGGAAGCCTTCCGCTATACCAGCCCGCTCGGCGTCAACGTGTTTGCCTTCGGCAAACCGACCGAGGAAGAACTCGCCCACGACTATCTCTGGCGCCTGCACCAGCGCACGCCGAAGACCGGCTACATCCACGTCTTCAACCGCTCGCAGTATGAAGACGTGCTGGTGGTGAAGGTCCGCAACCTTGCGCCGCCAAAGCTGGTCGAGCAACGCTACGAGCAGATCAACGCGTTCGAGAAGTTGCTCTGCGAAAACGGCACGCGCGTGCTGAAGCTGATGCTGAACATCTCGAAGGAGGAGCAGGGCGAGCGCCTGCGCGAGCGCCTCGAAGTCCCGGAGAAGCGCTGGAAGTTCAACCCCGGCGATCTGGAAGACCGCAAGCTGTGGGACCAGTACCAGGCCGCCTACGACACCGCGCTGCAGCGGTGCTCGACCGCCCATGCGCCATGGCACGTCGTGCCCGCAGACAGCCGCTCGCGTCGTGATGCGATTGCCGCCCGCCTCATCCGTGGCGAGCTTGAAGCGATGAAGCCGGTCTATCCGGATCCGGGGTATCGTCCCGAGCAGTACGAGATCGGCTAGGCAATCCTGCCTATTCCCAAATTTGGGAATGGGCATTGCCCCTGCCATTTCTTATCAAAATGACGTCGGCGAACAGACTTTTGGGACGGGCCGCGTTCGCAGACTAGCACTGGCAAGGGTTTCGGGACGCCATGTGCTGGAAGCATTGCTTCCGAGCGAGTCGGGGGCGCCGGTTGCCCAGCGCCCCCTCCATCCTTGGCCCAGGGTTGGGGGGACGGGCCGAGGATTCCGCCTTTCTGCACTACATTACGTGATGGTCAAGCTATCTGGCGCCTTGGCTTTGTTGAGAAAAACAGCCCGCCGCTGCTGGGCTTTTCCCAAATGGCGGGTTTGCTGTGGCACCTTGACGCGTCTAATTCCATACTTGTCCACAGTGTTGCCCAGCATCTCCGCGTGCAAGGTTGTCCAACGTTGCGCTGGCCGAATGCCGGCGCCGTGGAGACTCCAGTGCTGGCTGCAGCGGAAGCCCTTCTCGAGGAGAGCCTTTACGCCCCCGAGCGGCTGCCCGAAGCGCTTGATGCTGCGGGCCAGATGCTGGGGTTCGAGTATTTCTGCCTGGTCGAAGCCAACCTGCGCGGTCCCCGCATCGTCGCATCGGATCGCCAGCACGAGGGCATCGCGTCCTACTATGCCGGTGGCTGGGCGGAGGTCGACTACCGCGCCCGCACCGAACCTTTCAGCCGTCTGGGATCGCTCTACCTCGATCACCGCGTGATCGGCGAGGAGGAGCGTCAGGGCTCGGCCGTCTACAACGAGTTCTACCGGCCGCGGAACATGGCGCACTACGCCGGCATCCGGTTCGATCTCGACGGGCAGGAATGGTTCTGTTCGGCATCCCGGGGCGAGCATCAAGGCGTCATCGACGGCGAGGATGCAGCCGCATTCCTGCGCATCGCCAGTCTGGCCATGCGCACCGCGTCTGCTGCATGGCGGATCGAGGCGACGCGCGCCCGCGATTTGTTCGAAGGTCTGGAAATCAGCCGCACCGCCGCCATCCTGCTCGATGAGCAGGGCAGGGTCTCCGCCGTCACGAGCGCGGCCGAGGCGATGTTCACCGAAGCGTTCGGCGTGCGCGAGGGCCAGCTCTGGGCTGATGTCGACAAGGACGCCGAGGTGCTGGCGCAGCTCACGCAGTTCGCCCGCGCGCGCCTGCCGGAACTGCCGCGCCGCAACTTCCTGCTGCGCGGCCATGGCGCCACGCGCCCGATCCAGGTCAGCGCCACGCGCGTGCTGCGCTCCGGCCTCGATGCGCTGCCCCGCGGCCGCCTGCTCCTGATGCTCACGCCGGTCGGCATCCAGCCGCGCTCGCGCAAGGAAGAACTCTGCCAGCGCTTCGGGCTCACGCTGGCGGAGGCGGATGTCGCCAGCCAGTTCGTCAACGGCCGCAGCATTCCGGAAATCGCCGGCGAGCGGGGCGTCGCGGAATCGACCATCCGTGAGCAGATGAAGGCGATCTACCGGAAAACCGGCGTCACCCGTCAGGTCGACCTGTTCCGGCTTCTCGCGCCTTTCCGGCATTGATCGCGTCGTTTTTCGCGCAACAGGCGTCCCAACTAAATACCCCGTTCATCCAGGGTTCATATCGAATATCGATAATCACCTGACTAGATGACAAGGGGTCAGGACATGAACAAGCTCGCACTTCTCGCGATTTCCGGCGCAGCGGCCGCCACGCTCGGCGGCTGCGTGATCGTTTCCGCGGACGTCCGCGAACGCTGGGATCACAACGGCGATTTCGGAACGCTCTATGGCGCTGAAGTCAGCCAGCGCGGCGGCGAGGTCACCATCATCGCGCACTCGAACGGGTGCACGCAGAAGGAAGACTTCCGCTTCGTGCTGAGCGATCGCGGCGACGATGAATTCGCCCTCGGCTTCCGCCGTGAGAACCCCGACAACTGCAAGGCGCTCGTCCCCGACGGCCGCCGCATGACGTGGTCGTTCGCCGAGCTTGGCCTTCCGCGCGATGCCAGCGTCGTCATCCTGAATCCCGTGGGGCGCTAACCAGCTCCGAGGGGCAGGCTCGATCCGGCAGCGTACCGGTTCCCAGGATCACCCAGCCCGGCAGATCGCCCGACCTCAAGAAGAGGCGACCGCCACCCTGGATCCCGCTTCGGTCTCCACCCGAAGCGGGATGAGCTTTTGTGGCTCAGCTAATCAGGGTGCTTCGAGCGAAACATCGCCGCCGGACGACTCGTCCTTGTTGAACACCGCCGGCGCGCCGATGAAGCGCACGTCGCCACCGCTGCTGGCGCGGCCATCTGCCGATGCGCTGGCGCGCACCTCGATGTCGCCGCCGGCGGAGGCATCGGCTTTCACATTGGCGCAGTCGAGCGACTTGCCGTTGAAATCACCGCCGCCCGACGCATCGATCGACGCCGTGGTGCACGTGCCGCCAACATCAATATCGCCGCCGCCGGAGGCCGAAGCCGTCAGCGTGGTGATGCGCAGGTTGGAGAGGTCGATGTCGCCACCGCCCGAGGCCGAGAGCGACAGCGCCTCGCCCTGCAGCGAAGAGCCTTCGATGTCCGCGCCGCCCGATGCGCTGATGTGCGTGTAGCTGGGGGCGGTGACCCGCACCTCGTAACGACCGGTCGACCAGCCAAACCAGCTGATCTCGGACTTGCGCCCGACCTTCAGCTCGCTGCCTTCCTGTTCGATCGTGACGCTGTCGAGCTTGCCTTCCGGCGCCTGCACGGTCACCGCGAAAGGCCCCTGCGAGACAACGACATTGATGCCGCTGCCGGCGCTCACCTGGTCGAAGCCGGTATTGGCCAACGTGCGCGATTCCGTGGGGCCGTCATTGATGATGCAGCCGCTCGTGGCGGCCATCGCCGCTGCCGGGATGATCCAATAGATGGGTTTCATGTGACTAAGCCTCAGCGCGCGCGCACCGAGCCGCCGCTCGATGAATCCTCGCGGAATTGAGCAGGCTTGCCATAGAAAGTCACGCTCGCGCCGGAAGACGCCTCGCCATCGGCCGCCATCGTGGCGAACGCATTGGCGCTGCCGCCCGAGGACGCATCGACCTTCGCCGTATCACAACGCAGCGCCTCGCCATCGAAGCTGCCGCCCGATGACACGTCGAGATCGAGCACGGTGCACGCGCCGTCCAGCGTCACGCTGGCGCCCGACGAGACACCGACTTCCACATCCTTCAGCGTGAGATTGCCGCCCTTGAGGCTCGCGCCAGACGACACGTCGAACGATTTGAAGTCCGGCGCCGAGATCTTCACATGGTATTCCGGGCCGCCCACGTTCCAGAGGCTGGACTTGCGGCTGACATGCAGCGTGCCGCCCTTCACCTCGACGATCAGGTTGTCGAAGTTATCACCCTTCACCAGTTCGGCTTTCACATCGAACGGGCCCTGGCTCACGGTCGTGCGCACGCCGGCAGCGACGTCGACATGCTGGAAGTTGGAATAGCTGCCGCGCAGCGATTCTTTGTAGGGCTGGCCGTCGGCCAGGCCGACAACGCAGCCGGCGAGCGGGAAGGCGAGGAGTGCGGGGAGGAGTATCAGTGAACGGTGCATGGGTTGGCCCTTGTTCTTGTTTGTTCTTTTCGACGGGCGCTCAATGCCGGGCTATTGCGCCTCTGACCCAGGCGGCCGCTACCCAACCAATAGCTTAGTTTTTATCGAAAAACAATAAGTGCTAGTTTTTCAGCTCGACCGAAGACGCGAACCGGCCCTCCGACTTCGTGAAGCTGGCCGGCTTGCCGCTGATCAGCACGCTTGCCGAAATGCCAGCTGATGCATGCGCCTTCTCGCTCGCGAACGCTTCCACGTGCGAGGCGACGCCGGCGTCGATATTGGCTTCGCGGCATTTCAGATTTTTCGCTTCCACCGTCGAGGCGGGCCCCAGCCGCGCATTCAGGTTCGTGCAGCTGCCCGCGACCGTCAGGCTCGATCCCGCGCCAATCCCCACATTGAGCTCGTTGACGCGCAGGTCGTCGATGTCGATGGAAATGCCTGCATTGCCATCGAGCGACAGCTTGTCGAGCTTGAGCTGCGCCGCCTCGAACGAGACGCCGGCATGGAGCTTCAGCGCTTCGAGGTCAGGCGCTGAAACGGTGATGACATCGTCGATCTCGTGATGGACGCAAACCTCGCCCGAAGGCGATTTGACCGCCGCCGATCCATCGCGCGTAACAACGGAGCAGAAGCCCTTCGGTCGCGAAATGCGCAGTGTGTCGCCGTCCTTCTCGATGAGGATCTTGTCGAGATTGTTGAACCGCGAATCCACCTTCACCGACCATGTCGGCGATTGCGTGAAGCGTATCGTGAAGCCGGCGCTGGCCTCGATCCGGTTGAAGCCGGCGAAGTCATACGTCTTCGTTTCCGCCATAGCGGACGAAACGACGATCAGCGCGGTGAGGGCGGCGGTCGATGTGGCGATGGCGGCGGCGAGCAACAGGCGCATGGGAGTGTTCTCCGCGTGAGGTCTGGCGTCCCGGCTTCTGTTGCTTATGCAACTAGAAGCTTAGGTGATAAAAACTAGTAACTTAGTTATTGGGCGCCTGCAAGGGCGTGTGCGCCGATGTGGACCCGCGGCGCGGCATACGCGAAGCTGGCCGCAGAATCCTGGAGGGGTCTCGATGAAACTGTCCGTGGCGGCCGTTGCGGCCCTGCTGTTCATTCCGCTCGCGCCCGCCGGCGCCCAGCAGCAAGACTCGCGCGCGGCTGCGGCCCAGCGCGTCTTCAACTGGTGCATGCGCCTGCCCACCGGTTCGCACTCGGAATGCGGCTGCGTCACGGGCTTTTACGCTGGCGCGACGGCCGACGACGAATTCCGCATCATCGGCGCCATGGTCGACTACATCACGCCAGAGGGCGGCATCTCCGACAACGACGCCATGACGGCAGCCGTGTTGGCGGAGAAAGAGGTGTTGGCGCTGACAGATGAACGCTTCGACGAGATCGTTGCCGGCTTCGCGACGTTCGATCAGCTCGGCGTCAAGGCAGACGCGATCTGCCTGCCTGTGGAAAACGCCGCGAACGCGTTGTCGGACGAGTAGCTAGCGCACCACCGTCGCCCAGAGGTCCACCTGCTCACCGGCATGGACCTTGGCTTTGACGATATCGCCCGGTTTCACGTCGGTATCCTCAAGGAACACCGACCCGTCGATCTCCGGCGCATCCGCCTTCGAGCGGCCAACCGCGCCATCCTCATCGACTTCATCGATGATCACGTCGATCGTCTTGCCGATCTGCGCCTGCGCGCGTGCGTCCGCGATCTCCGTCTGCACCGCCATGAAGCGATGCCAGCGTTCTTCCTTCACTTCTTCCGGTACGTGGTCCGGCAGGTCCGCCGACACTGCGCCCTTCACGTTCTCGTACTTGAAGCAGCCAGCGCGCTCGATCTTGGCTTCTTTCAGCCAGCCCAGCAGGTGTTCGAAATCCGCTTCCGTCTCGCCCGGGAAGCCCACGATAAAGGATGAGCGCAGCACCAGATCCGGCACGTCCTTGCGCCATTTCGCAATGCGATCCGCCGTCTTGTCGATATTGGCGGGACGCTTCATCGCCTTCAGCACGCTCGGGCTCGAATGCTGGAACGGGATGTCGAGATACGGAAGAATCCGCCCATCCGCCATCATCGGCATCACGTCATCGACATGGGGGTAGGGGTAGACGTAGTGGAGCCGCGTCCACACGCCGAGCTCACCCAAGCCCTCGCACAGGTCCTTGAGCCGCGTCTGCCGTTCCTTGTCGCGCCATTTGTACGGCGCATACTTCACATCAAGACCGTAAGCCGACGTGTCCTGGCTGATGACGAGAATTTCCTTCACCCCCGCCTTCACCAGCTGCTCCGCCTCGCGCAGCACCGCATCGATCCGGCGCGACACCAGATCGCCGCGCAGGCCCGGGATGATGCAGAACGAGCAGCGGTTGTTGCAGCCCTCGGAAATCTTCAGGTACGCGTAGTGGCGCGGCGTCAGGCGCACGCCCGACTCCGGCACCAGCGACACGAACGGATGGTCCGGCGCCGGCAGGTGCTCGTGCACCGCGCTCATCACCTGCTCGTACTGGTGCGGCCCCGTCACGGCGAGCACGCCCGGATGGCGCTCGGTGATGACATTGGCTTCCGCGCCAAGGCATCCTGTCACGATCACCTTGCCGTTCTCGTTGATCGCCTCGCCGATCGCATCAAGGCTCTCGGCCCGCGCCGAGTCCAGGAACCCGCACGTGTTCACCAGCACCAGGTCCGCGCCCTTGTAGTCCGGCGCGATCGCATAGCCTTCGGCCCGCAGGCGCGTGATGATGCGCTC
>JAOATF010000114.1 GCA_030158285.1 Hyphomonadaceae bacterium | reverse complement strand
TGCTGGAGAAGCTGGGCGCGATCGTGATCGACAATTGCGGCGGGCCGGAAGCGCGGCGCGATCTCAAGGCCAGCTTTGCGAAGGCGGCGGAGGACAAGCGGATCGTGCTGATCTATCCGGAGGGAAATCTCTCCAAGGTTGGCAAGCACCACAGGTTTCGCGCTGGCGTCTGGCACATGCAGGAAGCGTCGCAATGGCCTGTCGTGCCGGTGGCGACGAGCCTCGGCCTGCGTTGGCAGCAGGAGGACTTCAAGAAGTATCCGGGGCCGGCGGTGATCGAGTTCCTCGATCCGATCATGCCGGGGCTCGGCAAGGATGAATTTCTCAAGCGGCTCGGCGGTGAGATCATCTCGCATACCGACAGGCTCGTGGCCGAGGGGCGCGAATGGGACGCCGCGAACGGGCTGGTGCGGCCGCCGGAACGGCTGAGCAAGAAGGCGGATCAGGATACCGAAGAGGATCGGCTGGAGCGGGAGAAGGCGAAGCAGGCAAACAGATCGCAGAGCTGATTGCCTTCAACGTCGAGGCTAGGACCGACCGATTCTGACGGAATCGAGGAAGGACTTTACGTCTGCCGTGTCCTGTGCGGTCAACGGAGTTGCGACGTCGCACTCAAGGTGCGTCATGTGAACCACATCGCCGCGAACGGCCGCGCCCTGGCGCATTTCAAACAAGGCGCCCTGCATATTGAAGCGTGCAATCTTGTAGCGGACGCCATCAAGGGTCTCATACGAATACGTTATGCGGACGCCGCTGGAGGCATAGCCGGCTAGCAGGGGCGAGATCATCGTATCGATCTCGGGGTTTATCTCTTCCTGCGTTCGCTGGCGTACGTTCGGGAATGTCCCGACCATCACCTTGCACCGCGCCCATCGATCGTCGGCAGTGGTATACCGTTGCGCCTCGAACTCCAGAGTATTGCCCGTCATTTTCCGCCAGCCGGACGGGATGGTCAGCGCGACAATGCTGTCGTCGCTTGTCCATGGCTTTTGGGCGTGCGCGGTGGCCGGTAGAATCAGGCAAACGAGCAGGGTCAACATCGCGAATTTGCGCATTACATTTGCCCCCGGAAATGTCGTCGCTTGGCGTTACGGCCTGATGCGGCTTACATGACAGAGTGCACGCCGGACAAGGTCGCCGCACAGCTTCTTGAAGAGAGACTTATGGCCCGCAAACCCCAGCGTGATGTCGAGAAATCCTACAGCCGGGCGCAATTCGTCGCGAAGCTTCGGCGGTTTGCGGACAGCGTCGAGGCGGGCGAGCCGTTCGTGATCCAGCTGGGCGGCGAGCGCGTACGGGTTCCGGCGCGGGCCGTGTTCAACATCGAGCATGAGCGCGGGAGCGACGGCGAAGAGATCGAGTTCCAGATGAAGTGGAAGGCTGAGTGATGACCACCGCACACGATTTCAGTTTCACGACCATCGATGGCAAGCCGCTGTCATTGAGCCAGTTCAAGGGGCATCCGGTGCTGGTGGTGAATGTTGCCTCCAAATGCGGGCTGACGCCGCAGTATGAGGGGCTGGTGAAGCTGTATCATGACAAGCAGGGCGAGGGGCTCGTCGTGCTGGGCGTGCCGTGCAACCAGTTCATGGGACAGGAGCCGGGTACGGAAGAAGAGATTCAGACATTCTGCTCGACGACCTATGGCGTCGATTTTCCGCTGACGGCGAAGGTGGATGTGAAGGGCGACACGGCGCATCCGTTCTACAAGTGGATGCTGGCGGAGCTGGGCGAGGCGGCGGACCCGCTGTGGAATTTCCACAAGCTGCTGTTCGGCAAGGACGGGAAGGCGCTGCAGGCGTTCAATCCGCGGATTGAACCGGGCGCGCCGGAGATTGTGCAGGCGGTGGACGCGGCGGTGAAGGCATGACGACGGCATTCGATTTCGAGTTTGTCGGCATCGACGGATCGCCGCTGCCACTGAAGAAGTTCGAGGGGCAGGCGTTGCTGGTGGTGAACGTTGCTTCGAAGTGCGGGTTCACGCCGCAGTATACGGGGCTGCAACAGCTGCATCATGATCTGCATCCGCGTGGGCTGACCGTGCTGGGCGTGCCGTGCAACCAGTTTCTCTGGCAGGAGCCGGCGAAGGAAACGGAGATCGCGGCGTTCTGCGCGGTGACCTATGCGGTGACGTTCCCGATGACAGAGAAGACGCATGTGAAGGGCGGCAAGGTGCATCCGTACTACAAGTGGATGCGTGATCGCCTGGGCCGCGCGGCGCATCCGGCGTGGAATTTCCACAAGCTGCTGACCGACAAGCAGGGCAATCCTGTTGCCGCGTTCAAGTCGAAGGTGGAGCCGGACAGCAAGGAGCTGCGCGCGGCGATCGACAAGATCCTGTAGCCGCGGCGCCAGGAATCGCGCGCGACGGCGCTGCCGATATTCGTGAAGAATATCTCAATCGCGCGGCCATCCCCGCGCGCTTTTTGCCTAGTGCTTTTGCGCAACACACCGGGCGGTATCAGTGCACGTGTTCTGATCATTTCCTAACTTCAACGATCGCGATCCGACCCGATTGTGCGCGAACAAACGTGCGCAAGTTGGCTTGGCCCAATCGTTTTTGCGCGTGCGACTTGCGCCTCTCGAAGTGGTGAGCAGTGTTAACGGATCGTGGCGCGATCAGGGCGGCGCCGAGTGTGACTCCTGTGTGACAGACGAATCTCTCGGCGCGCTGTTAGGCCACTCGCGCGGGCACATCGCCCGCTCCAACTCGACGGGACGTATAATGAAAAAATATGTCGTGACCGCCTCCCTCATGGCGGGTCTCTCCATGGTCTCCGGCGCTGCGTTTGCTCAAACGGGCAGCGTTGGCGTCAACGCAGTGCGCGTCGATACCGATCTCGGCGATGCCGATGCTTACGGCGTCGATGGCGAAGTGATCTTCGCGGCGGGCGGTGGCTGGTCCACCATCCTCGAAGGTTCGTTCACCGATGTCGACGGCGGCGACAGCGCCACCGCAGTGCAAGGCCACCTGGTCAACCTCTCGGGCAACAGCGCCTGGGGTGGTTTCGTTGGCGTTGCCGACACGGACGGCTCGACCGTCTTCTCGATCGGTGGCGAATATGCTCACTTCTTCGACACCTCGACGCTGGCGTTCAACGTGAACTACGGCAATGACGACGACGCGAACGTCGACGCTTACGGCGTCAGCGGCGCGTACCGCATCTTCGGATCCGACAACCTGCGTTTCGACATCGGCGCTTCGCTGGGTCGTGCGGAATCGGGCGGCCTCGATGCTGACATCAGCAGCGTGGGCGTTGGTGTTGAATACCGCTTCGACAACTCGCCGTTCTCCGTTGGCGCTGCTTACAGCCGCGTCGATGGCGACATCGCGGAAGCCAACGTGTTCGGCCTGACGGCTCGCTGGAACTTCGGCGACCAGACGCTGAAAGCTGCGGACCGCGCCGGCAAGACCTTCACGGGTCTCGGCACGGCTCTGCAGACGTTCTAACTGATCCTATGAAGCCGCCCGGGTTTCCGGGCGGCGACGATCTATACGGGGTGGCCCTTGGGCCGCCCCGTTTTCGTTTTGCCGCTCTCAATTGGAGATCAGACGTCGGCGCTTTCGCGCGGGGCGTCCTTGGAGTGCATCCAGCGGATGAGGGGGCGCAGGGGCAGGATCCAGCCGACGCCAGCGATCGGAAAAAAGAGCAGTTTCCAGCCCCAGTGTTCCTGGGCGATGCGGTCGCCGACGACGGCCGCCACGGCGACGTAACCGACCATCCAGACAAGCAGGATCACGGATCCGACCAGTTTGCGCACGCGACAGGCTCCTGCGGCTTTGCTTCCGCTGGCCTTCCGTTGTCACAGGCGGGATAAGAGCGCAATGAGTGAAGCCGTCGCGATATCCCCTTCTCTGAGCCCCATGGCGCCCGCAAAGGGCGTGGGGATGGTGCGGGCGTGGCTGCTGCTGATCGCGCTGATGGTCTACCTGATGATCCTGGTGGGCGGGGCGACCCGGCTGACGGATTCGGGGCTTTCGATCACCGAATGGCAGCCGCTGCTGGGGGCCATTCCGCCGATGTCGGATGCGGACTGGCAGGACGCGTTCCACAAGTACCAGACGATGACGGCTCAGGCGCAGGTGCTGAACGCCGGCATGGATGTGAACGCGTTCAGGGGCATCTACTGGTGGGAATGGAGCCACCGGCAGCTGGGCCGGACGATTGGGGTCGTGTTCCTGATCCCGTTCCTGTTCTTCTGGCTGACCGGCCGCACGACGAAAAAGCTGATGCCGCACCTGATCGTGCTGTTCGTGCTCGGCGGGCTGCAGGGGGCGATCGGCTGGTGGATGGTAGCGTCGGGGGTGAATTCCGAGCTGACGTCTGTGGCGCCCTACCGGCTGATGACGCATTTCGGGTTGGCGCTGCTGATCATCGCTTACTGTTTCTGGTTGTGGCTTGAGCTGGGATCGACGCGGCGCGCGGCGCCGGCGGCGGCCAAGCCTTGGGTGAACGCGATTATCTGGATCGTGGGTGTGCAGATGGCGCTTGGGGCGCTGGTGGCGGGGCTGGATGCGGGGCGCGGGTATACGGACTGGCCGCTGATGTCGGGCAAGGTGATCCCGGAAACGCTGTGGGCGCTCGACCCGTTCTGGCGGAATTTCTTCGAGAACGAGGCGACGACGCAGTTCCTGCATCGCCTGACGGCGTATGGGTTGCTGGGCGTGGCGGGATGGTGCGCGTGGACATTCCGCGCGACGCACTGGTCGCTGTTTGCGCTGTTCGGCGGGCTGGTTGTGGCGCAGGCGGTGCTGGGGATTGCGACGCTGACGCATGCGGCGCCACTGGATATGTCGCTGACGCACCAGGCGTTGGGTGTGGTTGTGGTGCTGGCGGCGACGCGGCTGGTGTGGACGGCGCGGGGCGCCAAGGCCTGAGCGGAGCTGGCTGTGGCTTTCCATCTTTCAGGGACGATCACGGTCGCCGCTGACGATCTTGCGCGCGTGCGGGCGGCTTTACCGGAACACAGGCGGCTGACCTTGCTTGAGCCGGGGTGCCGGGCCTTCAGCGTGGTAGAGCAGGCTGGCGGGGTGTTCGCCGTGAACGAGACGTTCGTGGATGAGGCGGCGTTCGCCGCGCATCAGGCGCGGATACGTGGCACGGACTGGGCAAGCGCATCGGCGAATGCGGTGCGGGATTACCGGACGTGGCAGAGCGTGGACTAGGTCTGCGCCGCCGCGAACAGTTCCTTTGCCGTGGGATAGTCCGGCTTGCCGTTTGGCGCCCGTGGCACCTTCGCAACGATCAGCAAACGGCGCGGAGCCTTGTAGTGGCTTAACCGCGCGCGGACGTGCTCGATGAGCTCTTCGGGGCTGGCGCTCGCGCCGGGCTCCAGCGAGGCGATGGCAGCGACGGATTGGCCGAAGCGGTCGTCGGGGAGGCCGAAGACGAGGGCATCGACCACCTTGGCGTGGGACTTCAGGCCCTCTTCCACTTCTTCCGGATAGATCTTCTCGCCACCTGAGTTGATGCAATGGCTGCCGCGCCCGAGGAGCTTGATGCGGCCATCGGCTTCGACCATGGCGTGGTCACCCGAGATGAGATGGCGGACGCCGTTGATCTCGACATATGTGCGCGCGGTTTTTTCCGGGTCCTTGTAGTAGCCGAGCGGAAGGTTGCCCCATTTGGCCACGAGGCCGACTTCGCTGGAGCCGGGCTGAATCGGCGTGTGATCGCTGGCGCGGACGACGATGGTGTTGGGCGCGTCGAAGCGGGCCTCGTCGGCCTTCATGTCGCGCATGGTGATGGAGGCGCCGAGGCCGGTCGCCTCCGATGCGCCGAAGCTGTCGTACAGGAGGACATCGGGCATGAACTCGAACAGGCCCTGCTTCACCTCCGGGCTCCACATCATGCCGCTGGACGTGATGCTCTTCATGGCGCGGACATCGTAGCGGCTGGGCTCTGCGCGCAGGGCATCCAGCAGCGGCTTGGCGAAGGCATCGCCGACGATGGCCATGCCGCCGGTGACGTATCTGGTCATCGCATCGAGCGCGGTGGGCGCGTCGAAGCGGGCGGAGCGGGTGATGACGATGGGCGCGCCTTTGGAGAGGGCGCTGAAGCCGGTGAACATGCCGGTGCCATGCATCAGGGGCGGAGCAACATAGACCGGCATGCGGCCTTCATTGCGACGGATCTGGTCCTGCAGGGCGGGCAGCGTGGCGGGCGGTTCGAGGCCGAGTTGCGGGGCGCGGCCGGGGCCAAGCACTTCCCACCAGACATGACTGGGCCACATCACGCCTTTCGGCATGCCCGTAGTGCCGCCGGTGTAGAGCAGGAACAGGTCGTCAGGCGAACGCTTGATGTCGAGCTTTGAACCGTCGCCGGTGGCGAGATCATCGAGGAAGGCGAAACCATCGAGGCGGGCGCCGGCGCTGACCCACAGTTTCACATTGGGCATGCGCGGCTTGAGGATGCGCGCGTTGTCGGCGTAGTCGGCGTCGAACACGACGACTTCGGCGTCGCTGTTGTCGATCAGGTAGGCGATCTCGTCGGGCCCGTAGCGGTAGTTGACGTTCACCGGCGAGAGGCGGGCCTTCATCGCGGCGACGAAAACCAGCGGGTAGCCCGCGCTATTACGCATGTATTGCGCAACCTTGTCGCCCGGCTTCAGTCCTGCGGCGATGAAGGATCGCGCGAGGGCGTTGGTGGCGGCGGTGAATTGAGACCAGTTGTAGCGCTCGCCGTCGCAGAAGATGGCGGGATCATCGGGGTTCACGGCATCGCCGACCGCGTCGAAGACATCACCGTAACCGAAGGACATTCCGTGTCTCCGAACGTGCAGCGCTGAGTACTTGGTGGAGCCTAGACCCCGGGCGATGCGGCTGCATCAAGTTTAATGATGCCAAGTGCGTGTGATGGGTTCTCGTTACGGCATGTGGAGCGTTCAGAAGCCGCGCTCGGCGAGCCAGCCCGCGATTGCCTTTGTCGCTACGGCCAAGAGATCGGGGCGTTCGATATAGTAATGATCGGCGCCCGGCACATCGACATAGATCTTGTCCTTGCTCGCAACTGCAGCGTGCAGGCGATGGGCGTGGCTGGGCGTGCAGGCGAGGTCGGCGGTGTTGTTGATCGTCAGCACGGGCACGCTGATGCGGGCGGCGTTGAGGACGCCGTTGGCGCGGCTTTCATCAAAGCTCCATTGTGACAGCCAGGAGCGCAGCGTGGTGAAGCGGGCGAGGCCGACGGGGCCGTCGTTGGCGTTGCGGGGATCGCCGAGATAGCAGGTGTGGGGGCGGCGATCCGACGGGTCTTGCGTTGGGTCCAGCCAGCGGACGTCGCACATGGTGCCGTTGACGACGAAGGGGCGTTCGGCGTGTGGGTCGCCGGAGACTTGCAGCTGCGCCAGCGTGGCTTTCACGCGGGCAGTGATGCGGCGGTTGCGAGCGATCTGCGCGTCGCGGAAGCGGGCGACGAAGGCGGCGCTGTAGGGCGGCTTTTCGCCGGCATCTGCGTAGATGTTGAGATCGTTGTCGCGTTTGAAAGGCTGGTCTTCGTCGAGAATGGAGGGGTCCATCCATTCGGTGAGCGTGACGGAGCGGCTGATGTGGGCGGCGAGCAGCATGATGCCGTCGGCCGGCTGCAGCTTTGCGGCGGTGAGATCGACGGGATCGCCGGCGGGCGTGTGGGTGATGGTGGGACGCTCGGCCTGGTCCTGGTAGAACAGGGAGAGGGAGCCGCCGCCGGACCAGCCGCCGAGAATGATCTTGTCATAGCCGAAGCGCTTCTTCGCGTCGGCGATGCAGGCGCCAAGATCGAGCACGCATTTCTCGAGAATGAGAGCCGTATCATTTCCGCGATAGCGGGTGTTGCAATAGATGACGTGATGACCGCCATGGGCTAGCGCCGTCACCAGCGGCAGGAATGAGCCGCCGCCGACAGGGTGGCTGAACAGGATGGCAGTGCGGGACTCGACGTCTGATGGGCGGATGCGCATGCATTCGACGAAGACCTGGCCGGAAGGACCGCCATAGACTTCCTTGATCGGGCCGGGATCGGAATGGACGTAGCCATAGGGCTCTCGGATCACCGACATGCGCGTGCCTTGCTGCTGTGTGGCGGAGCATAGGTGGGCGCAGCGCCAAGTCCATTCGTGCTAACGGGCCAGAACGCGACGACAACCTCTCAACTCTGATAGCTGGGTGATAGCTGGACGGCGCGAGGCTTCCTGTTCAAGCTATGCCGTTCGCATCGCGGAGCGTTTCATGGCGCAGAGCCCCAATGGCATTCATCACCTCGCCTTCATGGCGGGGGACATCAAGAAGCACATCGCATTCTTTTCAGAGGTGATGGGATGCCCGCTGGTGGCGCTGTTCGACATGCATGGCGTTCCGGGCGGGCTGCATGCCTTCCTGCGGATGGACGATCATTCCTACTTCTCGATCGTGCAGCTGCCGAAGGTGGACGAGATACCGATCGAGCTGGGAAAGACGCATGCGGGCAATGGCGCGCTGCCGTGTGCGCCGGGGACGTTGCAGCACCTGGCGTTCCGGGTAGCGACCGATGCAGACCTTGTGGCGATGCGGGATCGCATCCGCAGCCATGGCGTAAACGTGCTGGGGCCGATCGATCATGGCATGTGCCGGTCGATCTATTTTGCCGGCCCGGACCAGATGACGCTGGAAGTGGCGACCTCGCACGAGCCGATTGATCCGGAGAGCTGGATTGACCCGGGCGTGCTGGCCAAGGCGGGGATTTCCGATGCGGAAGCGGCGCGGTTCAGGACGCCAGCGCCATATGCGGGACCGAGCCCGGTGGCGCAGCCGACGTATGATCCGGAGAAGCCGCACATGGCGTATCCGAAGGACATGTACCTGCAGATGCTGAAGGCGCCGGATGCGGCGGTGACGGCGGCGGGATCCTATCCCAATCCGCCGGTATCGAAGCCGCGGTGAGATCTTACTTGGGTGAGGTCTGGTAGCGCACGGTCACGCTGTCATTGGCGGGGACGGTGAGGATGAAGATCGGCTGGCCGTTCTTCTTGCCGACCTTGTGATCGGCGCGCGTGAGCTCCTGACCGTCGTACAGGAAAAGCCGCACTTCGATGTCGATGGGGAAGGCGCGCGCGTTGGTGACTTCGATGCGGCTGACTTCGTCGAAGAAGCGGGTGCGGCGGTTGAGGCCGCGTACGAGGGGAACGGCGGGCCGCCGCTGGGACAGCTGGGCCGTTTCGCGGATCTGGCGGATTTGTACGTCTGGCGCGCCGGCGAGTTCGAACTCGGTTATCTCGTCGACGGTGATGTCGCGCAGCTGTGTTTCGGCGGCGAGCAGGCGCTGGGCGGTCGGGCCCTTGCCTACCGTTTCGAAGATCTGCACGCGGCCGGAGGGCAGCGGCAGACCGAGATTGTTCTTCTTGTCGTTCTTCGTGCGGATCAGCGCGGGCATCGGCTCGTAGTCGAAGTCCTCGTTGGCCGAGACAAAGAACTGGTAGAGGCGCTTGACCGGAACGTCCTCGCGATCGAACAGGCGCACCTGCTTGGCTTGTCGGCTCATGATGCTGGTGCGGTCGGGCACGCGATAGAGTTTCAAATCGCCGAGGTCTTCCTGGATGGCCGTGATGGCGACCGCGGCATCCTGAACGGTTTCCTCGCGCTTGTTGGCCGTCACCACCACCCGGTCACGCGTGGCGTAGGACAGGCCCGGTGCGAAATTGGTGTAGTCCTCATTGCTTACCACGTATGGCGGCGGGTCGCTGGTTGATCCCTGTGGCCAGCAATAGGCCAGGATCGGTCCGCCAAAGTCGATGGGCTCGACCTCGCCCGTCTCGTGATCGACGCGTCCGGCGACGATCTGCACGCGCGCATCCTTGAAGGAGACGCTGTTGCTGTTGGCGAGCGTGATCCAGGCGCCGAGATCCATCTTGTTGCTGGAAGACGCCGTGCGGTCGGCGACATAGTCAGCCGACCAGTCGAAGCCGGTGGAGATGTAGGATAGTTGCACGACCGCTTCGATCCGCTCGGTCACGCGAGTGAGCACGGAGAGCGTCGGGGAGGCTGCAAGGCCAGAGGCGCTGGTTTCGAAGTCGAACATCTCCTGCTGGCCTGTGCAGCGCAGCGCTTCGATGCCGTTGGCGGTTTCGAATACCACACCGTCGCCTGCGGAGCGGACGATGGCCGGCGTACGGGTGGTGCGGCCTGTGACCGGGTCGGTGCGGTTGAGCAGCACGCGATCCTGCTGGCCCAGCGCTGCATCGACCAGCGCAGACGGGCTGAGCAGCATGGCGTCGCGGTTCTTCTCGATGACGCCGGACGGCAGGCCTGTGACGATGGCGGTGGCAGGTTCGATGCCGTCCGCCACGCCCTCGAAGCGCAGGCGATGCTCGCCGGGCGTGAGGACGACGCGGCGTGTCTCGGTGATAAGCGCGAAGCCCTGGAGGTAGTCGAGATCGAAGCCGCCTTCGTCGCGATAGGGATCGCGGTACACGGTGACCGAAAGATCAACCGGCGGGCCGGCGATGACATCCTGCGCCATGGCAGCGGGCGGCACGGCCTGGGCGATGAGCCCGGCCACGACCAGCCAGCTGAAACGAGGCAACCGCATGGGCGTCCGCCTAGTAGGTGGAGTCGAAGACGGCGGTGACTTCCGTGGTGCCGTTGGCGGGCACGGCGACTTTCCATTCCGCCATGTCGGCATTCGGCCGCGTGCTCTTCAGGCTCTCGCTTTCGATGCGGGTGTCGCCCCACAGGCCATCCTGCTGCAGCGTGACGGTGATCGCCTTCGCGCTGGCGTTGGTGAGGGTGTATTTCATCGAGGTCTTCCAGCGGCGCGGGCCGGCCTTCTCCCGCTTCTCGACAACCGGCTTCACCTTGATGTCGAACGCATCGCCCGTGCTGAGCGAGAGCGTCGAACCCATCGGCGTGTGGTCGATCCGGCTTTCGCCGATGAATTGCGGGTCGCCTTTCCGGTCGCGCATGTAGAAGCGGAGGACGCCGGCCGGCAGCTGGTCTCCCAGGCCCTTCGCCGCGCCGGTGGAGAAGCGGTAGACGGTTCGCGCGCTGACCGGATTTTCCTGCGTACCCATCCAGTAGTTGCGGAACTCATAGCCATGCTCGGCCGGAACGCCGTGCACATCCAGGAAGCTGACCTGCTTGGTCTGCGCATTGGCGATCGTGGTGCGTTCAGCCAGCGGATAGAGATAGAAATCGCCGATCCGCTCGCGGTCGCCGGATTCCGTGCCGGCCTGCACCAGTTGCGGCGGCTGCTGGCGACCATATTGCGGGCCGCGATACTGGTCGGCGCGCAAGGGCGAACCGGCGACCAGCGTGGCGGCGGCGTTGTCGTAGGTCGTGCCGCTGGAATTGGTGAGCGTGATCCACCCCTGCACGTCGATCTTGGCGGAGGCGTCGTCGTACAGCGCGACATAGTCAGCCTTCCAGCCGAGGCCGCCGGTGAGATAGCTGAGCGTGATCGGCTTCGCGCCACGCTTGTCGCCATTCACGGTGACGGAGAGCGTGGGCTTCGAGCGGAGATTCTCCGGCACCTTGTCGAAGATCACGCGCACGGGCAGGCCATCGTCGCGCAGCACTTCGATGCGATCGCCGATCTTCAGCACCACGCCGCTGTTGGTGGCGAGCACCTGCGCCTGCTCACGCGTTTCGGCGCCGGTGGCGGGATTGACGCGCACGATGGTGATCGTGCTGCCGACCGCTTTTTCCATCAGCTTGGAGGGCGTCAGCAGGTCGAAATCGAAATTCTGTTCGACAATGCTGATGCCCGTGCCGGACAGGGAAACCGTCTCTGGGCGGATCTGTGCCGAGACGCCCGGGAATTCCAGCTTTTGCCGGCCACCCGTGAGGTCCGCCTCGCGCTTGTCCTGCACCAGCGCGAGATTGTCGTTGTAGATGGTGATGGCCAGCTGCTTGTCCTGCGCGTGGGCGAGCGGCGCGGCTAGCGGCAGGGCAAGCAGGGCGAAGGACGCGGCTGCAGCAATCGACGGCTTCATGTCGTCATCTCCCCAAACGTTGGGGCAAGACTAGACCGCTTCTGTGACAGTGGGAATTGCTGACGTGCGCGGCCACCGCGTTTCGTGTGTCGAAACGCGGTGGCCGGTAAGTCGACTTGGCAGTGTCACACAGCCTTGAGGCGAGCGTGGCGCTTCTTGCCCACTGAAAGCCGGGCCGTGCCGTCGTCATCAAGCGAGGACTCGGTAATCGCGAGTTTCTCGTCTTTCACCGCTTCGCCGTTCAGCTTCACGGCGTTGGCCGTGATCTGGCGGCGCGCGTCCGACTTCGACTCGACGAGGCCTGCCGCGAGCAACGCATCGGCGATGGGGTAGCCGGCGGCAAGCTTGGCGCGTTCGACTTCGAACGTCGGCATGCCTTCGGCGGAGCCGCCCTTGAAGACGGCTTCGGCGGCGGCGGCGGCTTTGGTCGCTTCCTCCTCGCCGTGCAGCATGGCGGTCGCGACATCGGCGAGGCGTTTCTTCGCGTCGTTGATGGCTGCGCCATCCGCCTTGGCGTGTTCGCTGATCTCGCTTTCGGGCAAGTCAGTGAACAAGCGCATGAAGCGGGCGACGTCGGCATCCTCCGTGTTGCGCCAGAATTGCCAGTAGTCGTACGGGCTGCGCATGTCGGGGTTGAGCCACACGGCGCCATCCGCCGTCTTGCCCATCTTGCCGCCGGACGCGGTGGTGATCAGCGGCGTGGTGACGCCGA
>JAOATF010000113.1 GCA_030158285.1 Hyphomonadaceae bacterium | reverse complement strand
GCTTCGTGCTCGGCGGCCGCGCCATGGAAATCGTCCACGACGAAACCGACCTCAAACGCTATGTCCGCGAAGCCGTGCAGGTTTCCGGCGATACGCCGCTGCTGGTGGACCGCTATCTCGCCGACGCCATCGAGGTCGATGTCGACGCCCTGTCCGACGGCACGAACACGCATGTCGCTGGCATCATGGAACACATCGAGGAAGCCGGCATCCACTCCGGCGACTCAGCCTGCTCCATCCCGCCCTACACGCTAAGCAAGGCGATCGTGGATCGTCTTGCCGACCAGGCGCGCAAGCTCGCCCTCGCGCTCAACGTGAAGGGCCTGATGAACGTGCAGTTCGCCGTGAAGGGCGAAGAGATCTACGTCCTCGAAGCCAACCCGCGCGCCTCGCGCACCGTGCCCTTCGTCGCCAAGGCGGTGGGCCAACCGTTTGCCGCCATCGCGGCCAAGGTGATGGCTGGCGAGACGGTGACGTCATTCGGCATCGGCGCAGGTCCGATCGTCGGCCCGCGCGTGGCTGTAAAAGAAGCCGTCTTCCCGTTCTCGCGTTTCCCGGGCGTTGATCCGCTGCTGGGGCCGGAGATGCGTTCCACCGGCGAAGTCATGGGCCTCGATACGTCGTTTGATGCTGCTTACCTGAAAGCGCAGATCGCCGCCGGCATGTCGCTTCCGGCTGCCGGATGCGTGTTCATCTCGGTGCGCGAGACTGACAAGCCGGGCATCGAACAGACCGCGCGCGACATCGCCGCGCTCGGCTTCACCATCATCGCGACCGCCGGAACAGCGCAGTACCTGTCGTCGAAAGGCATCACGGTCCAGCACGTGAACAAGGTGGCCGAAGGCCAGCCGCACGTCGTCGACGCGCTGATCAACGGCAACGTCCAGCTGGTGTTCAACACCACCGAAGGCGCGCAGTCCCTGCTAGACTCAGCGTCCATCCGTCGGGCAGCCCTGGCGCAAGGTATTCCATATTACACAACGATTTCAGGGGCTCGGGCCGCAGTTCAGGCCATTCGCGCCCTGAAAACACGCCCGCTTGAAGCCGGGGCTCTTCAGACCTACTCTTGAGCTTCTGACCCGGGCGGCCTCTGGCCGCCCGATTGATGAATCCGTCTAATTTCGGCGCCCTTCCATAGGACTACCCATGCAGCGCATTCCCATGACGTCTGGCGGCTTCGAGGCCCTGCAGGCAGAACTCAAAGTCCTCAAATCCGAGGAGCGCCCCAACATCATCGCGGCGATCGCGGAAGCGCGCAGCCATGGCGACCTCTCGGAGAACGCCGAATATCACGCGGCCAAGGAGAAGCAGAGCTTCATCGAAGGCCGCATCCTCGAGCTCGAAGGCAAGCTGGCGCTCGCCGAGGTGATCGACACCTCGCGCCTGCAGGGCAAGACCGTGAAGTTCGGCGCCACCGTGAAAGTGACCGACGAGGATTCCGGCGAGAGCTTCACCTACAAGATCGTCGGCGACGACGAGGCGAACGTGAAGGAGAAGAAGATCTCCATCTCCTCGCCCATCGCCCGCGCCATGATCGGCAAGGAAGAAGGCGATACCGCCGAGGTTGCCGCCCCGGGCGGCGCCAAGTCGTACGAGATCGTCTCCATCGCCTGGAAGTAGCCATCGCGTGGACGTAACCAGCGCCTGGAAGTAGATTGACCGTAGAGAAGCAAGGTCCCTCGATCTGGTGCGTCGCAGACGGCCGCGCGGGCATTCTCAATCAGACGCTGGCGCTCGCCGCCGCGCTCGCTGAGCCCGAGCGCGCGGCGGATCTCGCGCATGTTCGCTCGGCCGGGCATCGCGAGGCGCCGCTGATCCTGCAGCCGCAGGGCTGGCAGGTCGCGCTGCCGCCGAACCTGTGGCCATCTCCGCTGGACGCCCTGCCCGCAGACCAGCGCGCGCAACTCGCCGCGCCATGGCCGGATGTCTGGATCGCAGCTGGCCGCCGCTCCATCCCCTACTCCCGCCTGATGCGGAAACTCTCCGGCGGCAGGACGCTGGTGGTGCAGACGCAGAACCCGCGTGTCTCGCTTTCCGCTTTTGACCTCGTCATCCCGCCGGAGCACGATGGCGTCAAAGGCCCGAACGTCTTCCCGATCGTCGGCCCGCCCGTCTGGTTCTCGCAGCCACGCATCGCGGAGGCGCAGGCGCGCTTTGCTCATCTGAAAGCTGCGCCGGGACAGAAAGTGCTCGTCTCTGTTGGTGGTGATTCCAAGAACCACAGGATGACCGAGGCGAACGTCGCCCAGATCGAGGCCGCCATGCAGCGGCTGTCGCAGGGCCGGCAGTTCTGGATCACCGTCTCCCGCCGCACGCCGGAACACGCGCGTGTCCGCTTCCGGCGTCTTGCAGCGACGTTGAACGCGGTCTTCTGGGAGAATGAGGAACGCGACGGGCCGAACCCGTATGTCGCCTTCCTCTCCATGTGTGATCTCGCCATGGTGACGTGCGAGAGCGCCAACATGATCGCGGACCCGGCGTTCTTCGGAAAGCCTGTGCACCTGCTGAAGCTCGATGGCGGTTCTCCCCGTTTCGACAAGCTGCACAAGAGCTTCATCGACCGCCGCGCCGCCGCCTGGTTCACGGGCAGCCTCACTGGCTGGACCTACACCCCCGTCCGCGAAGCCGCCCGCGCCGCCGACGAGATCGTGCGGCAGGTGCTGAAGCGGCATCCGAATCGCTAGAAAAACTCAACTGAGCCAATGGGGTCCGTCCGGCCCCTTTTCTGCTCACATCCGCATCCCCAGAATATGACCGCAAGCGCGCCTTGACCCATTTCGCGCGGCTGGCCGGCCCGGTAGGAAAGGGGCCGAACACAGGATTTGCCATGACCTCGCCGCGCCATTCCCAGATCATCATTCTCGGCTCCGGCCCGGCCGGCTACACGGCGGCCATCTACGCGGCGCGCGCGCTGCGCAAGCCGCTGCTGATCAATGGCATCCAGCCGGGCGGCCAGCTGACGATCACCACGGATGTCGAGAACTATCCGGGCTTCGCGGACGTCATCCAGGGCCCGTGGCTGATGGAACAGATGCGCGCTCAGGCGCTCCATGTCGGCACCGAGATCGCCGAGGATCACATCATCAAGGCCGACCTCCAGCACCGCCCCTTCACGCTCACCGGCGACAGCGGCCAAGTCTACACGTGTGACGTGCTCGTCATCTGCACGGGCGCGCAGGCGAAATGGCTGGGCCTCGAGAGCGAGAGCAAGTTCAAGGGCTTTGGCGTTTCCGCCTGCGCCACGTGCGATGCGTTCTTCTACAAGCAGAAGGAAGTGATCGTCGTCGGCGGCGGCAATACCGCCGTGGAAGAAGCGCTGCACCTCACGCACTTCGCCTCGAAAGTCACCGTCGTTCACCGCCGCGACCATTTCCGCGCCGAGAAGATCCTGCAGGATCGTCTGTTCAAGAACCCGAAGGTCAACGTCGTCTGGGACACCGAACTCGCCGACGTGATCGGCCAGGAAGGCCCGCTCAGCGTCACCAAGGCCAAGCTGCGTAACCTGAAAACGGGCGAAGTCACCGAACAGCCCGTCCACGGCATCTTCATCGCCATCGGCCACGCGCCGCAGACCAGCCTGTTCACGGGCCAGATCGAGCTGAAGGACGGCGGCTACATCAAGACGACACCGGGCTCGACCTCCACCTCCATCCCCGGCGTCTTCGCCGCCGGCGACGTTGCCGACGATGTGTTCCGTCAGGCCGTCACCGCGGCGGGCCTTGGCTGCATGGCGGCGCTGGAAGCCGAGAAGTATCTCGAAGGCATGCCGCACCAGGCAAAGCTGGCGGCTGAATAGGATGAAGCGCGCGGCGTTCGACAGCTGGATCGCCACGCTCCGCTCCACCGGTATCGAAGTCGTGCCCGGCCTGCACAAGGCCCTGCCCGGCAAGATCGATGCGCCTGATGTGAAGTCTGGCGAAGCCATCCGTGCCGGCGGCTATGGCGAGGACCGCAGCATCTACACGCAAACCCTCTTCGCGCCGGAAGGCGAAGAGCCGCGCACAATTCATCTCGGGATCGATGTCTTCGCGCCGGCGGGCGCCGAGGTGATCACGCCGCTCAACGCGCGCGTGCATTCTTCGCGTATCAATGATGCTGCGGGCGATTACGGCCCTACCATCATCCTCGAACACACGCCCATCGCGGGGCTCACCTTCCACACGCTCTATGGCCATCTCGATCGCGACAGCCTGAAGGGCCTGAAGCCCGGCACGGCGTTCATGGCAGGAGAGAAGATCGCAGAGCTGGGCACGAAGCGCGAGAATGGCGGCTGGCCGCCTCACCTGCACTTCCAGATCATCCTCGAGATCGGCAGCGCCAAGGGCGATTATCCCGGCGTCTGCAAGCGCAGCGAAGCCGAGCGATGGCTGGCCATCTGCCCGGACCCGGCGAAGCTTCTCGGCCTGACTAAAAGCTAGCCGCGCCTACTTCGCGATCAGGGCACGCAGCATCCAGGCCGTCTTCTCGCCCACGGCGACGCGTTGCGTCATCAGGTCTGCGGTGGCCTGGTCGCCTGCATCCTCAGCAGCTTTCAGCGCCGAGCGCGCCGAGCGGACAACGAGCTCATTCCCACTCACCAGGTTGGCGATCATCGTCTGCGCATCCGGGACGCCAGTGTCGCCCGGCATGTCCGACTTGGCGCCCATCTGGACGCCGAACGGGGCATACTCGCCCAGCGAGCGAATGCGTTCCGCGATGAGGTCCAGCGCCAGCCACACCTCGTTGTACTGCGCCTCGAACATCAGGTGCAGCGTGTTGAACATCGGGCCTTCGACGTTCCAGTGATAGCCATGCGTCTTCTGGTAAAGACCGTAGGTATCGGCCAGCACCTGCTCCAGCGCCTTCACGATCTTCTTGCGCGCCTTGGTCTCGATGCCGATGTCGATTGCCATGTCACGGTCTCCGGATTTGCGTCACACCCTAGATAAGCACGCGGTGCGGCATGACAATCATCCTTTCGGATGGTTGGCATCCTTTCGGACGTATTGCTCAGTCGGCGGCTGGCGCACACATATTTCGACGCCTCGACCCAGATTCGTTCGGGCCCTGCCTGTGGTTCGGTTCTGCTACTGATGTGCGCGCAGGAAGATCTTCGCCGTCCATTCCTTGTCTGCTTCGATGGTCGTCAGATCGAGCTTCCGGAAATTGGCGAACATCGTGCAGACATTCGGGTCGAGATAGCCATAGCGCGCCGTTGGCTCGACCTTCACCGCGCCGCGGCTCGCCTTGCTGACATTGCAGATTACGCCGTCCCAGCGCGCATCCGGCGTCTGGTTCACCAGGATGGGTAGCGACGGCAGGGCCGTGACCTTCACCTCGAACACGGCATCAAATCGCGCCGCCGACACATCGTTCGGAGACAAGGTCGGGCCGATCATGCCGACCTGCTGGGCATTTGCCGGCAGGGCCATCAGGGCAAAAGCGAAAATCGCACAGGCACGCATCATCTGCTTCTCCATCGTCCCGCCACGGCCATCTCACGCCCGCCGCAGGCCGAATTCAATGCAGAACCCCAGAAGGGCGAATGCAGCGGGTCAGGCAGCCGCGAGGAGGCTCTCGAACATCTTCAGCCCGTCATTGCCGCCTTCCTGGCCCGCCATCGCGCGCTCCGGGTGGGGCATCATGCCGAGCACGCGGCGGTTGTCCGACAGGATACCCGCGATATCGCGCGCCGAGCCGTTCGGGTTGCCGACATAGCGGAACGCCACGCGGCCATCGCCTTCGAGACGATCCAGCGTCGCATCATCGGCGAAGAAGTTGCCGTCATGGTGCGCGATCGGAAACACCACTTCGCGCTGGTCGCCATAGCCGGCCGTGAAGGCCGATGCATTGCTGGCGATCGACAGCGCCTGCGGGCGGCAGCAGAAGTTCAGCGACGCATTGCGCAGCAGCGCGCCGGGCAGCAGGCCAAGCTCCGTCGCCACCTGGAAGCCATTGCAGATCGCCAGCACATAGCCGCCGCGCGCCGCATGCGCCCGGATCGCATCGCCGATGGGGGATGCCGCCGCCATGGCGCCGGACCGCAGGTAGTCGCCATACGAGAACCCGCCCGGCAGGACGATCAGGTCGAGACCATCCGGCAACGCCCCATCCTTGTGCCAGACCATCGCGGGATCCTTGCCCGTGACCTGCCGCAGCGCGATCTCGGCGTCGCGGTCGCAGTTGGAGCCGGGGAAGACGATGACGGCGGACTTCATGGGCTTTTCCCTTGGGATACGGTCCCGTTTCGGCGCGCCTGTAGCAGGTTTCTCCCCGAGTCGCGAGGCCGCAAACCGCGCCGGATTGCCCATATCCGGGCAATGGCTTAGGCTTCAGGCGTCAGAGAAAGGGGATTGTCATGCGGCTCGTTGCACCCGCCATCCTGCTCGCCGGCCTGCTGGCCAGCGCCTGCGCCACCCAGAAAACCTACGCGACCGTTCTGGACGTCTGCTCCAGCGGCAATGGCACGGTGAAATCGGCCAAGGTCGTGAAGTCGAGCGGCGACGCCGAACTCGACAAGTACGCGGTCGAGAAAGTCGGCCCGTCCATGGTCTATACGGAAAGCACCGCCCTGACCTGCCGTCCGCTGACGGTCGAATACAAGGTCGCCGGCGAAGCCTGACCCGACTTCACTTGTAGAAGATGACGCCCGCGCCCAGCGCGATCAGCGTGAAGCCGATGGCATGCTTCCACGTCAGCGGCTCGCCGAGCACCCACACAGAGAACCCGGCGAACACCACCAGCGTGATCACCTCCTGCATGGTCTTCAGTTCAGCCGCTGAATAAACCTCGTGCCCGATGCGGTTGGCGGGCACGGCCATGCAGTACTCGATGAACGCGATGCCCCAGCTCGCCAGGATCACCCAGTGCAGCGGTGAGTCCTTGAACTTCAGGTGGCCATACCACGCCACCGTCATGAACACGTTCGACCCGATCAGGAGCGCAATGGGCATCCAGTGTGCTGGCGTCATGAAGTCTCCTGAAGACGGATAACCCGATTTTGGACAGATTCTCGGGCCACGGTCAGATTGGGTCAATTCGCGCCCGGAGAGCCAGATGAACAAGCTGCTTGTCGCATGCGCCCTGCTCGCTCCGCTTTCGCTGGCGGGATGCAACACAGTCGCCGGCCTCGGAAAAGACCTGCAAACCGTGGGCGGCGTGGTCACCGGCACCGCCGAGGGCGTCCAGAAAGGCGCCACGCCGGCGAACAAGGCCGCCCCGCCGCCGGGCTCCGCGACGCCGACAGACTGCCAACCGGACGCCAACGGCCTCGTGCTGGACGGCTGCCCTGCGCCGAAGTAGCGCCGCCCGGTTCGGCTTGCGGAAACCGCCGCGAGGGGCCATCTTTCAGCCTCGGGACAACATCAAGGGGTAAACCTCATGCGCAAACTTATTCTTGTCGCCGTGATGCTCGCCGCGCCGCTGATGGCGTCCGCCTGCAACACCATCGCCGGTTTCGGCAAGGACGTCGGCGCTGTCGGCGATGCCGTCAGCGATACGGCTGAAAAAACGAAGTAGGCCACAAGCCCGCTGGCGCGCCTCGGGCCGCCAGCGGCGCTCAGCTTAACTGAGCTCGATCGAATAGCGCTCGACGACCGTGTTCGCGAGCAGCTTCTCGCACATGTCCTTCACGCGGACCTGCGCCTGCTCTTTCGTGAGCCCGTCTTCCAGCTCGATCTCGATGACCTTGCCGCAGCGCACCGCCTGGACCTCGCCAAAGCCGAGCCGGCCCAGCGCATCGCCAACGGCCTTGCCCTGCGGGTCGAGCACGCCAGCCTTGAGCGACACATGCACGGTGGCTTTCATGGGAATCGCTCCTCGGCTCTCCAGCCGCAACTAGTTTACAGGCTGGCCTGAGGTCAATGCTACATAGGCGGCAATTGCCGCCGCAATGATCGCCAGCAGCCCCCACGGCGCCCAGCGCAGGGCGCTCAACGCCCGGATACGCGCCTTGAATTCCGCTGTATCATTCACATTCGGATAGGGCGTCGCGGGAACCGGAACGCCCAGGAACGCGCAAAGCGGCTCCCACCCCTGCTTCGCCTCGAAAACCAGCAGCCGATCCGCCGGAAACGCGGCTTTCACCTCGGCATTGTGGCGCTCGAACACGGCCTTCGCGTTCACCGGATCGTCCTGGTTGCCGCCAAACGTGCGGTCGCGGATCAGGTTTTCGTGCATGCCGAAAACGCGCCCCATGTGGGGCACGAGAACCTTGAGCCAGCCGGGCACGACCTTGCCGACTGCAAAGATCGTTTCCGACGCGCTCTTGTACCAGCTGTCCGCTGATCGCACCGACAGCACGACCTTGGCGTCCGGATACTTTTCCGCCAGCTCGCGCCAGAAGATGCAGGCGGGAAAATCCACGGTCGACTCGAACCCGGCAAACACCCTGTCCCAGTCAGGCGTCGCACCCTTGCCGATCGCGCTCCAGAGCTTTCCCTGCTCCGGGCTTTTGATGACTTCAAGCATGTGGTGGCATGTGCCGAAGCCGAGCTGTTCCAGCGCGGCCTTCAACGACAGCGTGCCGGTCCGGCCAAAGCCGGCGCCGATGACCTTGAGCCCCAAACCGTCCTCCCGGACCACATCTCCCCAGCCATTCCCGAACAAGATTGGCCTGACCGAGAGTGGGTCGTCTATTCCGTCTCCGCTGCCCTCTACTCGCCGTTGAAGGGCAGGATTTCCGCGCCGCCGCCGTCTTTCATGATGCCGAGTCGGCGCGCGACTTCAGCATACGCCTCGGTGACACCGCCCATGTCACGGCGGAAGCGGTCCTTGTCGAGCTTCTCGCCTGTCGTCATGTCCCACAGGCGGCAGCTATCCGGGCTGATCTCGTCGGCCAGCACGGTGCGCACCATCTCGCCCTCGTACAGACGGCCGAACTCGATCTTGAAATCCACCAGCTTGATCTGCGCGCCGGCGAACAGCCCCGTGAGGAAGTCGTTGATGCGCAAAGTCATGGCGAGAATATCGTCGATCTCCTGGTGCGTGGCCCAGTTGAACGCGGTGATGTGTTCTTCGGTGACCAGCGGATCGCCCAGCTCGTCCTTCTTGTAGCAGAACTCGATGATCGAGCGCGGCAGCGGCGTGCCTTCCTCGATGCCCAGCTTCTTCGACAGCGAGCCCGCCGCCACGTTGCGGCAGATCACTTCCAGCGGAATGATCTCGACTTCGCGGATCAGCTGCTCGCGCATGTTGAGGCGCTTCAGGAAGTGCGTCGGCAGGCCGATATTGTTCAGCTGCATCATGATGAATTCGCTGATGCGGTTGTTCAGAACGCCCTTGCCGTCCAGCACCGCGCGCTTCTCGTTGTTGAAGGCGGTCGCGTCGTCCTTGAAATACTGGATGAGCGTGCCCGGCTCCGGACCCTCGTACAGGATCTTCGCCTTGCCTTCGTAGATCTTGCGGCGCTTGGCCATAATCGCGTCTCCTGGGCCGGCAGGCTTTTCGGCTCCCGGCGCGTGTAGGAAAGCGCTTCCTAGCCCATCTGGCGATGGACGTCGCGTCCGGCATCGTCGCGGGGGTGGTGCAGGCCCTTCCCGATGGCTATATCGACATGAGAAGCACAGGACGCAAGCGACCTGAGGGAGACAAGTTTTGAGCGGTTTCGACAAGCGTGAACGGGCGGAAGAAGGCAGATTCGCCCTCGACCAGGAACTTCGGTTCAAGGCAAATGCCCGCCGAAACAAGCTGTTGGGCCTGTGGGCCGCCGAAAAGCTGGGCAAGTCCGGCGAAGCGGCCTCGGCCTACGCCATTGAGGTCGTGAAGTCCGACTTCGAAGCCCCCGGCGACGAGGACGTTTTCCGCAAGGTGAAGGGCGATCTCGACGCCGGCGGCGTGGCCATCACTGACCACCAGCTGCAGCGCCAGATGACCGAGCTGATGGAAACCGCCATCGAGCAGGTGAAATCCGAAAAGAAGTGATCGCCTAGCCTCGGCGGCGTTCACCAAACCTGATCTGCGAACGCCCCGGATTTCCGGGGCGTTTTCGTTTTTATCCACAGCATCTGTGCCGCCCCGGATCAGCCCGTCCGGCGCCATGGTGAACACGTTCGCGCAAACAGTGTTGAGGCCGATAGCCTCCGCATTAGCGATTGGCTGCCAGCTTTATTCGTGAAGATCGGCCCCCGCCGGTCTGGTCCGGCCGGTTCAGCCTTGCTGCCTTCCCCTCAGGCGGCAAAGCCCCCCAAGTCCCCCCGGGGCCTGCAGATCCGGTTGGGAGTAGCGGCGCCAACCCCTCGCGCCGGCTGCTCCGCCATCATGGCCTTGGGCCGGAGTCCGGGTGGGACTCCGGCCCAATTTTTTCACGCCTACCCAAACACCCGCGCGAAGATCACGTCGACGCCCTTGAAGTGGTAGTCGAGGTCGAACATCTCGCCGAGCTCTGCCTTGCTCAGCAGCTTCGTGACATCGGCATCGCCTTCGAGGTTGCGCAGGAAGTCACCATCCTTGCGATTGGCGTCGCGCCACACCTTCATCGCGTTGCGCTGCACGAGGCGATAGGCGTCCTCGCGGCTCGCGCCCGCCTCGACCAGCGCCAGCAGCACGCGCTGCGAATTGTGCAGCCCGCCGAGGCGGTTGAGGTTCGCCAGCATGTTGTCGGGATAGATCAGCAGGTTCTCGACCACGCCCGCCAGACGGTTCAGCGCGAAGTCCAAGTGGATCGTCGCATCCGGCCCGATGCCGCGCTCGACCGACGAGTGGGAAATATCCCGCTCATGCCACAGCGCCACATTCTCCATCGCCGGCACGACAGCCGAGCGCACCAGCCGCGCCAGGCCCGTGAGGTTTTCCGTCAGCACCGGGTTGCGCTTGTGGGGCATGGCCGACGAGCCCTTCTGCCCTTCCGAGAAGAACTCTTCTGCTTCCAGCACTTCCGTGCGCTGCAGGTGGCGGATCTCCGTCGCCAGCCGCTCGATCGAGGATGCAATCACGCCCAGCGCCGCGAAATACGCGGCATGGCGATCGCGCGGAATCACCTGCGTCGAGACAGGCTCCACCGCGAGGCCGAGCTTTGCCGCCACCATCGTCTCGATACGCGGATCGATGTTCGCGAACGTGCCCACCGCGCCCGAGATCGCGCAGGTCGAGATTTCCGCGCGCGCTGCTTCAAGGCGCGTCTTGCCGCGCGCAAACTCCGCATGGAAGCCCGCGAGCTTGAGGCCGAACGTCGTCGGCTCGGCGTGGATGCCGTGGCTGCGTCCGATCGTCGGCGTCAGCTTGTGCTCCAGCGCGCGCTTCTTCAACGCCGCCAGAACCCGGTCCATGCCCTTGAGCAGGATGTCGCTCGCCCGCTGCAGCTGCACCGCAAGGCAGGTGTCCAGCACGTCCGAGGATGTCATGCCGAGGTGGAGGAAGCGCGCTTCCTCGCCCACATGCTCCGACACCGACGTCAGGAAGGCGATCACATCGTGCTTCACCTCGCGTTCGATCTCGTCGATCCGCGCCACGTTGAAACCGCCCCGCGCCCGCACCGCCTTGGGAACTTCAGCCGGGATCATGCCCAGCTCGGCCATCGCCTCCGCCGCCAGCGTCTCGATCTCCAGCCAGATCGCGTAACGCTGCTCCGGCTCCCAGATCGCAACCATCTCGGGACGGGCATAACGGGGAATCATGGGCGGGCTCCGGCAGGTCTTGCGGCCCCTTTAAGCGCCAATCGCGCCTCTTGCCAGACCCCCACCTCTCCTCCCCATAAATAGCGAGGACAGGTGGGGTCCGGAGACAACGGCATGCCGACAACGATTCATCACATCACCGCCGCCAACGCCGGCCTGCTCGCCAACGTCGATCCCGATATCTTCGACCATGAGATCGACCCGGCCCACCTCGCCGCCTACATCGCGGACCCGCGCCACGCCATGTTCGTCGCGGTGGAAGATGGCCTCGTGGTTGGCCAGATTCGCGGCAGTGTTCACCTGCAGCCGGATCGCGCATCCGATCTCTATGTCGACAATCTCGGCACGGCCCCGGTGCTGCAGCGGCGCGGTATCGCGGCAGCGATGATGAAGGCGATGCTGGCCTGGGGCGAAGCGCAGGGCTGCACCTACGCCTGGATCGCCACCGAAACCGACAATGAGCAAGCCAAAGGCTTCTACGCCGCGCAAGCGTTCGAGCGCGGCACCATCGCCATGTTCAGCAAGGAACTGAATTGAACCGCCCATCCGCCCGCTTCGCAGGCAGCCCCTTCCGTCATGCTTCGCATGCCACCTTCCCCAGCTTCGCTGGGGCAGGACCACATACCGCGCGGTTTGTGGTCCTCCCTCGCCGAAGGCGGGGGAGGTGGCGCGAAGCGACGGAGGGGGCTGCCTGCGAAGCGGGCGGATCGCGCAACACGTACCGCGCCGAAGAGTCTATACGTTCAGCGCGTATCCGGCCGAGCGCACGGTGCGGATCGGGTCATCCCCGCCGCCCTTGCTCAGCGCTTTGCGGAGGCGGCCGATATGGACGTCTACCGTGCGCGTCTCGACATAGACGTCCGAGCCCCACACCGCATCGAGCAGTTGCTCGCGGCTGAACACGCGGCCCGGATGCTGGATGAAGTAATCCAGCAGGCGGAATTCCGTCGGTCCGAGGTGCACGTCGGCGCCGCCGCGCGTCACTTTATGCGCAGCGCGATCCATCGAGATGTCGCCGACCACGACGATGTCCTCGGCCAGCGCCGGGCGGATGCGGCGCATCACGGCGCGGATGCGCGCGGTG
>JAOATF010000112.1 GCA_030158285.1 Hyphomonadaceae bacterium | reverse complement strand
TGTGCCCGCAGTATCTGTTCAGAACCTGCGGGTGTGGGACGCACGTTTCCAAAAAACACGGTCGCGGAACGCTAGAGCTTTGGTGGTGTTGGGTTTGTTCTGAAAACCTGAAACACCAATTCCCGGGAATTGCGCAGGGTGAGTCTGCCGCTGACGCGGCAGCTGCCGGGCGGGGGCCCGGCGATCCAGAGGAGGCGGGCGTGGCGTTGACGGTGAAGGAGTACAACGCGTTCTGCTCCAGGATGGCGGGGGCGGCGTTTGTGGAGCAGTGGGGCGGGGCGCAGGTGTGGAAGGTGGGAGGGAAGGTGTTTGCGATTGCGTGGTTCGAGGCGGGGCAGCAGCCGCAGATCACGTTCAAGGTTTCGGATATCGGATGGGAAGTGCTGCGCGAGGCGGAAGGGTGCCGGCCGGCGCCGTACATGGCGTCGCGCGGGCTGAAGTGGATCCAGAGTCATGCGAAGCCGGGGCTGAGCAAGGCGGAGCTGAGACGGTATCTTGAAGCGTCTTACGGAATGGTGCGGGCGGCCTTGCCGAAGCGGGCTCAGGCGGCGCTGGAGCGTGGAGACAAGTGATGGCGGACCTCACGAACATTCGCGCGCTGACGTTCGATGTGTTCGGCACGGTGGTGGACTGGCGCACCAGCATTGCGCGCGAGGCGGAGGCGATGCTGGCGCCGAAGGGCGTGAGCCTCGACTGGGGCGCGTTCGCGGATCACTGGCGCCAGCAATACCAGCCGGCGATGGCGGAGGTTCGCGAGGGACGGCGTGAGTATGTGGTGATGGATGTGCTGCACCGGGAGATGCTGGACGGGACGCTGGAGGCGTTCGGCGTGGCGGGGCTGGATGAGCCGGAGATGCATCGCCTGGCCATGGCGTGGCGGCGGCTCGATCCGTGGCCGGACGCAGTGGAGGGGATGCAGCGGCTGAAGGCGCGGTTTGCGGCGGTGGCGCTGTCCAACGGGAATGTGGCGCTGGTGCTGGCGATGGCGAAGCGCGCGGGCATTCCGTGGGATGCGATCCTCGGCTCGGAACTGGTGCGGACCTACAAGCCGGACGCAGGGATCTATGATTCAGCGCCGCGCTTTCTCGACCTCGCGCCGAGCCAGGTGATGATGGTGGCGTGCCATCCGTGGGATCTTGATGCCGCGAAGGGGCGGGGCTTGAGGACAGCGTATGTGCACCGGCCGCTGGAGTGGGGCGCGGGCACGGAGCGGCCGCTGCCGGAGGCAGGCGTGTACGATGTCAGTGTCGGCAACTTTGTGGAGCTGGCGGACGTGATGGGGGCGTGAGCTACCCGACCCTGGGCTACGCGTCGAAGGCGGAGGTGCTGCGGAGCGATTCCTGCGCGGTGGTGACCTGCTTTGCGACGGTGAGCAGGCAGAAGCAGCTGATGATCGTGGAGAGGGCGGCTCCCGATCCCACGAACAGCAGCAGCGTCAGGGCGGAGAGGTATTCCTCCGCGCTCATGGATGCGATGGCGGCCTCTCGCGGCGTCGAATAGTTCAGGATCAGCCCCAGCAGGTTGCCGACGATCCAGGTTCCCCACCAGATGTTGACGACCATGGGCGCGGAGTATTTTCCGGCGACAGGATCGTGCGATCCTTCCCACAGCTGGCGCATCGCCATGAAAGGCACGACCCAGCTCACCAGCGGCACAAAGATACTGCCCGCGCCCCAGCCTGCCGAGATCGACAGGTTGCGAGCGCCGGACACTTCAAGATTCTTGATGCCGCGATGGACGAACATCACATAGGTCGCGGCGCATGCGAGCAAGATGATGACGGTGGCGGGCAGGATATACTGGCTGGTCACTATGGCGACCTGAGCGAAAGCCCCCAGGATTGGACTGTCCGGGGCGAGGCCTCCTGCGACCTGCTGCACAAGGACGTAGGCGCCGACAATCAGCATGATGGCATACAGCTGGACCGCCGCCATGCCGAATGCTGCAACGCGGAGCAGGTTGAGCCGGCCGGTGAGCGACTTTGCCTGCGGCGACCACGCGTAACCGCGGCCGGCCACGAGTTCGGGATGCTTTGTCGCCCAGATGTCATCGACCGGCGGCGCGGCGGCAGTGTCGTTCATGTCGTCCCCCCGAGGGCGTTTGCTGCGGGAAGCTTGCAATTGCGGCATGGGAAACGCAACCGGAAATGGTGATGCCGTGCGGCGTGCTGGCTCGACGTCTGCCGTGGCTGGTGTCAGCTCGCGCGGGCGCCGCGGTGGATGCGGTCCTGCGCGCGCGTGATGCCGCGTGTGACGGCGAGCAGGCAGAAGACGCTGAAGATGCTGAGTGCGGTTCCGACGAGGAAGAGGAATTGCACCCGTGTGGTACGGATGATCTCCGCGAAGGTTGCAGGCTCTTCCAGCGGGTAGCCTTCGGGGAAGGCGAGCTGCGCGAGCGTGGCCGAGAAAACGCCGCTGAGCCAGCAGAGCCACCACCACAGGCCGATGGCCGGATAGGCAGCGTCTTCGCCCAGATGCTCGCGCGAGCGGGACCAGTAGAGCGTCATCAGCTGGTAGGGTTTGACGAGGTTGAGGCCGGGCGCGAACTGCCAGAGCGTGACGCTGACCGGGCCTTCGGGAACGTGGCGTTTCGAGAATACCTTGAGATTCGAGACGGCCCTGATGTTGAACCAGATGAAGCCGATCGCGCCGATGACTACCGCGGACCAGTAGACGTCATAGACATAGGCCTGGACCGCATCGACCTGATCCCATGCGGCATCAGCCTCGGGCCATTGGATCTGGCGGCTGGAGTACTGGGTGGCGATGTACATGTAGGCGGCGCGCGAACCGGCCTCGACGAGCAGACCCGCGATGAAGATCAGCTGCGTGAGGACGAGCAGGAGCTGCGCCGGCGCCAGCGGGCGGGTCTCGCCGGATGGCGTCTCGATGTCGTCGTCATCCTCCGCGGCGAGCGGGAGCGGTTCGTCCTCGAGATCTTGCGCGATGGTGGTCAGGCAGGTCCCCCCGGAGTGCGGGAGGAGAGTGCATCACCGGCAGGCAAAAGCAATCAGGCCCGGCTTGGGGCCGGGCCTGCTGTGTCTGGGCGTTGTTTGTGCCTGTTAGCCGAGGCGCTGGGTGAGGCCTTTGTGCTGTTCCCAGAGGGCGGCGGGGAGACGGTTGCCGAACTTCTCGAAGAATTCGGGGATCTTCGAGGCTTCGTCGCGCCAGATCTCGTGGTCGACGCCGAGGAGCGTGTCCATCTGTTCGTCGGTGAGCGAGAGGCCGGAGATGTCGAGCGAGGATTTCGCGGGGACACGGCCGATGGCGGTGTCGTTGGCGGCGGCCTTGCCTTCAAGACGGTCGACAATCCATTTGAGGACGCGGCTGTTCTCGCCGAAGCCCGGCCAGATGAACTTGCCGGCCTTGTCCTTCCGGAACCAGTTGACGAAGTAGATCTTCGGCAGCTTGGCGCCAGACTTCTGGCCGATCTTCAGCCAGTGCGCGAAGTAGTCGGCCATGTTGTAGCCGCAGAAGGGCAGCATCGCGAACGGGTCGCGGCGGAGTTCGCCGACCTTGTTCTCGGCGGCGGCGGTGCCTTCGGAGGCAACCGTCGAGCCCATGAACACGCCGTGCTCCCAGTCGAACGCTTCGGTGACCAGCGGAACCGCGGAGGCGCGGCGGCCGCCGAACAGGATGGCGCTGATCGGCACGCCGGCGGGGTTCTCCCACTCGGACGCGATGATCGGGCATTGCTCGGCCGGGCAGGCAAAGCGGGCATTGGGGTGAGCGGCAGGCTCGCCCATCGCCGGCGACCAGGCGCGGCCGCGCCAGTCGGTGAGGCCGGCGGGCGGCTCCTTGGTCATGCCTTCCCACCAGACATCGCCATCAGCGGTGAGCGCGACGTTGGTGAAGACGGTGTTCTTGGCGCAGGATTCCAGCGCGTTGCGGTTGGTGGCGGCGGACGTGCCGGGGGCGACGCCGAAGAAGCCGGCTTCCGGGTTGATGGCGTAGAGCTGGCCATCATCGCCGAAGCGCATCCAGGCGATGTCGTCGCCGATGGTTTCGGCTTTCCAGCCCTTGAGCGTCGGCTCGAGCATGGCGAGGTTGGTCTTGCCGCAGGCCGACGGGAAGGCGGCGGCGATGTATTTCTCGACGCCATTCTTGTTTTCAGAATCTGGGGGCGAGGTCAGCTTGAGGATGAGCATGTGCTCGGCGAGCCAACCCTCATCGCGGGCCATGACCGAGGCGATGCGCAATGCATAGCACTTCTTCCCAAGAAGCGCGTTGCCGCCATAGCCCGAGCCATACGACCAGATCTCGCGGGTCTCGGGATAGTGGACGATGTACTTGTCTTCGTTGCAGGGCCACGGAACGTCTTTCTGGCCAGGGCTAAGCGGCGCGCCGAGCGTGTGGACGGCGGGGACGAAGAAGCCATCGTCGCCGATCTGCTCGAGCGCGGCGCGGCCCATGCGGGTCATGACGCGCATGGAGATGGCGACGTAGGCGCTGTCGGTGATCTCGACGCCGAGCTGCGAGATCTTGGAATTCAGCGGGCCCATGCAGAAGGGCACGACATACATCGTGCGGCCCTTCATGGCGCCGTCAAAGAGACCGGCTAGCTTGGTGCGCATCTCGGCCGGGTCGGACCAGTTGTTGAGCGGGCCGGCGTCTTCCTGCTTCTCGGAGCAGATGAAGGTGCGGCTCTCGACGCGGGCGACGTCCTTCGGATCGGAGACAGCGTAGAAGGAGTTGGGGCGCTTGGCCGGGTTGAGACGCTTCAGCGTGCCCAGAGCGATGAGCTCGGAGGTGAGGGTTTCGAATTCGGCATCGGAGCCGTCGCACCAGTGGACGCGGTCCGGCTTGGTGAGGGCGGCGATCTCCTTGACCCATGCGATCATCTTCGCATGGCGCGTCGGGGCGGGCTCGAGACCCGGGATGGAGCTGGAGGACCGGGCTGCGTCCTTGGACGACTTCACCGGCTCTACGAACGTGCTCATGTCAGCGTATTCCCACTTAACCAACCCGGAGCGGAGAACGGGCGCTATACCCGACCACTCCCCGAATTCCACCCCCGTGCGCTGCGAAACGGCGCTACGGCTCAAGACCATCCCAGGAGCATGCCGTGTGCCATCTGTGTGTCTGGTTCGGCCAATGGACGCGGATTCGCCCGGCGGCTGAAATCAGACGGCCGCGCGACCCGACAGGGGCGCCCGGCGCTCAGATGATAGCAACAAGCCCACTCCTGCCGTCGCCGTGCAGCGCATGCGCGCCGGAGGCGATCTCGTGATTGCTCAATTACCCAGCCGACAGACATGACGTCGAGTGAAATCTTGGCGCCGTGCGTCGCCGCGCCGCAGCAGTTGTAACCGCCTGGGAACATCCGCGCAGAGGCGGAAACCATCAAACCGCTGCGCAATTCTGGCGCAGAACTCCATCGTGACGCGAAACGCGCGAAAGGTTTGGCCTGTTGCGATGCACAAGCGCGCTGCTTTTTTTCGGTGCAGGGGCGGGATGGGCGGAGGGGCTGTGCGGTTCAGGTCTGCGTGAGTGTCTGTGAGGGGATTTTCTGACACCGGTTACCGTGATGGCGCGTGCCGCATGAGTCGGCGCCGGTTTCAGAACCCGCAGGCTTTGCCCTTGTCGAGTTCCTTACCGAGCTGGCGGCTGGTCTTGTCGGTGAGGCCGGTGACGAGGATGGCGAGGCCGTCGGCGGCGAGGGCGTTGTATTCAGCGCCGTTGCCGTCGTTCCAGTAGAGCGTGTCGAAGGCGATGTCGCGCGGGCCGGTGGTTCCGAAGACGCTTTCGATGCCGCGCGCGGACAGCGCTTTCCAGAGTGCCGGGCGGGATTCGGTGACGCCGGTCCAGGCCAGCAGGCGCTCAGGCTTCACGCCGCGTGCGACGAGGCTGTCGAACTCGCCGACGGTGTTGATGGTCGCGGTGATGACGAGTTCGGGGGCGAGCTTGTGGACCTCGACAGCCTGATCGTCGGTGTAGGTGATGAGGAGGACGTTGTTCTCGGCCTTCGCGGCGCGGACGGCGGCGATGATCGGCGCGTAGGAGGCGGAGCGCTTCTTGTCGAGTTCGAGGAAGGCGCCGGTCTTCACGGCCCAGTCCAGCGCGGCTTCGAGCGTGGGGGCGTGGAAGTCTGTGGCCTTGCCGGCGGCGCGGAGGTTCAGGGCCTGGATTTCGGCGAGGGTGTGGTCGGCGACGAGGCCCGTGCCGGTGGTGGTGCGATCCAGCTCATCGTCGTGCATGAGGACGAGCTTGCCGTCCTTCGTTTCGGCGATGTCGACCTCCATGGCGCGGGTGCCGGCCTTGAAGGTGCGGTCGAAGGTTTCGATGGCGTTTTCGGGGAAAGCGCCGCGCGGGCCGCCGCGATGGCCGATCAGGAGCAGTCCGCCGGTTTCGCGCAGGCAATCGAGGCGGGCCGGGAGGGGTTTTGCAGCGGAAGCTTCGGCGGCCGGGGTTTCGGCGGGGCCGGAAACCGCTGTTTCCGGGGCTTCTGTGGAAGCCGTCGCCGTGGGGTCGCTGGGCTGTCCGCAGGCGGCGAGAGCGAGCGCTGTGGCGGCCAGAACTGTGAAGCGCATGTGATCCCCCGGAGATGCGGTGGGTTTGGTAGCGCAGGACGGGGTGGGCAGCCAGCGGCGGTGCAACCTGTCGCAGCGGGAAATGCCGCCATAACCGCAATTACAGCGTGTGCTCCCGCGCTTCTGAACGCCGAAGGAATTGCGAGGGTACGTGACGGCGTCTAGAATTGGGCTATAGCGCACAAGAAGGCGCACACGGGAGGCGGTGAGATGTTTGGATTCGGCAAGGGCAAGGACGAGAAGAAAGCGGAACCGGCGAAAGCCGCGCCTGCCCCGGCTGCGGCGCCTGTAGCGCCCGGCGTCGCCACGGCCGTGCCGGTCGCCAGCGCGATCCCGCGCGGCCCGATGAACGGCCTGATGCAGGACTGGAAGCTGACGGTCGACAAGGTGATCGACCACGCTTTCCAGAACCATGGCCAGCGCGAGATCGTGACCCGCACCGTCGAGGGGCCGATTGTGCGCTCGACCTATGCGGACCTGTATTACCGGTCGCGCCAGGTTTCCAATGCGCTGCTGGCTGACGGTGTTCAAAAGGGCGACCGGATCGCGACGCTGGCGTGGAACACAACCCGCCATATCGAGACCTGGTATGGCACGATGTGCATCGGCGCCGTGCTGCACACGCTGAACCCGCGCCTGTTCCCCGAGCAGATCGCGTGGATCATCAACCACGCCGAAGACACGCACGTGTTCTACGACATCACGTTCCAGCCGATCATCGAGGCGATCAAGGACAAGGTGCCGAGCGTCAAGCACTGGGTCGTGCTGACCGATGCCGCGCACAAGCCGCAGACGACGATGAATGTGCGGACGTACGAGGAATACATCGCGGGCAAATCGACCGACGTGGTGTGGGGCGACTTCCCGGAAGATACGGCGTGCGGGCTCTGCTACACCTCGGGCACGACGGGCGATCCGAAGGGCGTGCTGTACTCGCACCGCTCCAACGTGCTGCACACGCTGATCGGCATGCAGCATGACGCAATCGGCATCGGCGCCAAGGATACGGTTCTGCCGGTTGTGCCGATGTTCCACGCCAACGCGTGGGGCATTGCGTTCTCGGCGCCGGCTGTCGGTTCGAAGCTGGTGCTGCCGGGCGCGAAGATGGACGGCGAGTCGATCTATCAGTTGCTGAACGACGAGAAAGTCACGTTCACGGCGGCGGTGCCGACCGTGTGGCTGATGCTGCTGCAGCATCTCGAAGGCGCGAACCTGAAGCTGCCGCTGCTGAAGCGCGTGGTGATCGGTGGTTCGGCTGTGCCGGAGCGCATCCTGCGGGCGTTCGAGGAAAACTACGACGTGGAAGTCGTGCACGCGTGGGGCATGACCGAGATGAGCCCGCTGGGGTCGCTCGGCGCGATGACGGAGAACGTGATGGCGCAGGATCGCGAGACGGTGGTGCGCTACAAGCTGAAGCAGGGCCGCGCGCCGTTTGGCGTCGAGATGAAGACGATCAACGACGAGGGCACGCTGCTGCCGCGTGACGGCAAGACGGCGGGGCGGCTTGTTGTGCGTGGACCGGCTGTGGCCAAGGGCTATTTCAAGAACGCCGGCGGCAACATCCTCGACGATCAGGGCTTCTTCGACACGGGCGACGTCGCGAACCTCGACGAGCATGGCTACATGCAGATCACCGACCGCGCGAAGGACGTCATCAAGTCGGGCGGCGAGTGGATTTCCTCGATCGACATCGAGAACTTCGCGGTTGGCCACCCGGCCGTTGCGAACGCGGCCGCCATCGGCCTGCCGCATCCGAAGTGGGATGAGCGTCCGCTGCTGATCATCGAGTTGAAGCCGGGCGCTGCGGCGACGGGCGACGAGATCCTCAACTTCCTCAATGGCAAGATCGCCAAATGGTGGATGCCGGACGACGTGGCGTTCGTGGAGAAGATCCCGCTGGGCGCGACGGGCAAGATCAACAAGCTGGCCCTGCGCGCGACGTTCAAGGATCACAAGCTGCCGACCATCCAGGCGGCTGAATGACACGGACGTCGACGCTGGAAGAGACCGGGCGCGTGGGCGGATTTGCACGCGTTGCCCTGCTCGTTCTTGCTCTCCTGCTGATCATCGTATCGGGCCTGATCATGGTGTCGGGCCCGATGCTGTTCCGCATGGGGATCATTGATCTCGCAACCGCGATGGGGCCGGTGCAGGCGGCTGCGATGTGGACGGCTGCGGCGGCGACGGGGCTGGGGCTGGTTGGCCTCGTGCTGGCGTTCGTGGGCGCGAAGCAGCGGGCGGGGATTGTCGCGGTGCTGGTGACGGCGCTGGCGGCGGTGATGGCGGGCAACATGTTCGGGCGCAATGTCTCGCGCGCGGACCTGCCGCCGATCCATGATGTGCAGACGGACTGGGCGCTGCCGGTGGCGTTCACCGAGGCGACGCTGAAGGAGCGCGAGAAGGCGCATGCCGTGCGCGTGCGCGACGACGCGATGATCGGCGAGCATGAAGGCCGCTGGAGCGGCATGAGTTTCGCCGAGGCGCAGTCGAAATTCTATGTCGACATCGCGCCGCAGAAGATGACCGGCTCGGTGGCGCAGGTGACGGCGGGGGCGGCCAAGGCGGCGGAGCGCATGGGCTGGACGGTGACGCGCACTGATCCGGAAGCCGGGGTGATGGAGGCGACCTATCGCTCGGCCTGGTATGAGCTGGTGCACGACATTGCGGTGCGCGTGATCCCTGATGGCACGGGCAGCCGCGTGGATGTGCGCGCGACGAGCCGCATGCCGGGGCACGACATGGGCGGCAATGCTGCGCTGGTGAAGGACATGCTGGGGGAATTGCTGCAGGTTTCGTGAGGGCTTCACTCAACGCCCGCCAACGAACAACGATCGCCCGTCCTCAGTTGCGTTGACCCTGTTCCGACTTAGCAGGCGGGACCCATTCACGACCGAACACTTCGCGTATGTGAGCGAGCGCTCGGTCGTGTCTGGTTTTCTGGGGGTCGATCATATCTGCATAGGTGAAGCTGGCCGAGAACTCGTTCCCCTTCACGACGAAAAGCAAGCCTCGAACGTCCCCGGAAGGACCGCCAAATCGCGCATAGAGTTCTTGCACTACGACGCTGATCGGATCGAGTTTATCAAAGTCCAGCGATAGCAGCTGACCGTCTCGGGCGAATATGACGCTGGTCGTCATGACCAGGCCAATTTCGTCCTCGGCATAGAGCATGATTGGCTCTTGAGTTGGCCCGACGCTCTCGATGATGAGTTGCGCCAGCTGCTCAGGCCAAGCTTCCTCCTGCACGATCATGTAATCCATGGCGCTACCGACTCGCGTGGGCGGGGCTTTTCGTTTTTGGCTTCAGGTGCGTCCTACTTCCGGCACATGTAGCGGGTGCGGTGGATGTCTTCGGCGTTGTCTTCGTAGCCGGTGATCTTCGGCGAGACGATGTCCTGCGTGACGCGGGTGAGCAGCGGCAGGACGGCGGTTTCGCTGAGCATCAGGGCTTCCGACTGGTGGAGCAGTTCAGCGCGCTTGGCGCCATCGGGCTCCTTCGTCGCCTGGTCGAGCAGGGCGTCGTAGGCAGGGTTGGTATACTGGCCGTAGTTCATCGGGCCGGTGCGCGAGTCGAGCAGGTACAGGAAGTTGTACGCATCGTTGAAGTCGGCGACCCAGCCGGTGTCAGCGATGAGGAAGTTCTTGGCGCGCAGCATTTCGTAGAGCGCCTGGGTTTCGACGCGACGGATCTCAGGCTTCACCCAGGGAGCGATCTCCTTGAAGTTCTGCTGCAGCACCGGCGCGATGCGTGGATTGTCGCCGGTCGAGCGGTAGAGATACTCGAACGACAGCGGCTTGTTGGGGCCGTAGCCGGCTTCCTGCAGGAGCTCGGCCGCTTTCTTCAGGCGGTCGGCGCGCGGCAGGTCCTTCCAGCTGAAGTCCGCCGGCGTGTAGTTGGCGATGCCGGTGGGAACGAAGCTGTAGGAGGGGATCTGGCCACCCTTCAGCACGTTCTTGGTGATGTGTTCGCGGTCCATCGCCATGGCGATCGCCTGACGGACGCGCGGGTCGTTGAAGGGCTCGCGCTTGGTATCGGTGACGACATAGGTGGTGGCGTTCATCGGGGCGACGCGCGGCCAGCCGGGCAGGTTCTTCTCCGTCACTTCGAGCTGGCCCGAGGGGAAGGAGTTGTTCATGTCGATCTCGCCGGCCATGGCGCGGCGGACCATGGCGTCATGATCGTTGACGGGCAGGTAGATGACTTCGCCGAAGCAGAGGTCTTTCGAACCGTCCCACAACTCGTTCTTCACGGCGCGGATGAAATCGTTCTGGCGCAGCTCCACCACTTTGTACGGGCCGTTGACGACGATGTTCTCCGGGTTCGTCCACTTGTCGCCGACCTTCTCGATGACGTGCTTGGGCAGCGGGAAGGCGGTGTAGTGCTTCAGGATGCCGGGCAGGTGGGGCATCGGATATTCAAGGGCGATCTCGAGCGTGTAGTCGTCGATGGCCTTGACGCCGACCTGATCGAGCGGGGCCTGGCCTTCTTTGGCGGCGCGGCCGTTCTTGATGCCGTACTGGATCGACGAATAGGAAATTTCGGCTTCCTTGGGATCGAACAGGCGATGGAAGGCGAAGACGAAATCATTGGCGGTGAGCGGCACGCCGTCGGACCATTTGGTCTGCTTCAGCTTGAACGTCCATGTCAGGCCGTCTTCGGATGTGGTGGCGCTTTCGACCACGCCGGGAACGGGCTGGGATTTCGCGTCTTCGGTGTAAAGGCCGATGAACATGTCGCCGATGACGTCATTGGCCCAGGTTCCTTCGGCCTTCTGCGGGTCGATCGATTTCGGCTGGGAGCCGATGCCGCGCGTGAACCGCTCGGCCGAGACGTCGCTGGCGCCTCCACCGCAGGCCGTCAGCATGAGGGCAGCGGTGATCGCAGTTGCGAACAAGGATAACCTGAGGCGCATTCAATACTCCCGGCGGGATTTCTGACTCTGGCCGGACCCTGCAGCCCGGCGTCTTTCCTTGGGCGGAAAGTAGCGTCAGAGTGCGCCGGAATGAAAGGGCTTTGCTTCCCGGCCCGGAATGAAGTCAGGTGCTTGCATGCGTTTGTTCATGATTACGGCCCTCTCCGCTCTTTGTGTTGGCAGTGCGTTTGCCCAAGAGGCGCCGTTGTCCAAGGTGTATGCATGCGCCGGAATCGCGGGCGCGCAGGAGCGGCTTGCGTGTTTTGACGCGGCGGTGGCCGGGCTGAAGACGGCCGAGGCAAAGGGCAGCGTTACGGTGGTTACGCCCGAGCAGAAGGCGGCTGCGGCGAAGCAGTCTTTCGGCTTCGCTGACGGCGGAGCCGCGGCCCAGAAGGCGCAGGCCGCTGCCGTGGGCGTTGCGCCGCCGCCGGGGCAGCCGGATGTCGTGAACGTGAAGATCGTCGAGGCGGTGAAGGCGCGCGATAACCGGCATCGCTTCACGCTGGATAACGGACAGGTGTGGGAGCAAGTGGAAACCGACAAGGTGTCTGGCCTGAAACCGCTGCCGGCCTCGGCGGAGATCCGCAAGGCGTCGCTGGGCAGCTTCATGATGAAGATCAATGGCGGGCGCTCGATCCGCGTGCGCCGGGTGAAATAGGCGCGGGCGATGTGGCGGACGATCCTGCTGTATGGCGCGTTACTGACGGCAGGCGTGGCCGGGCTGAAGTGGATCGAATTCAACCTGCTGGTGCGGACCCATCCCGGCGAGTTGTACCTGTTCCTGCTGGCGGCAGCGTTCCTCGGGCTGGGGGTGTGGGTCGGGTCGCGGCTGTTTCCGCGGCGCGCGGCAGCCGGGGGCTTCGTCGTCAATGACAGGGTGCGCGAGACGCTGGGCATCAGCGAGCGCGAGTTCGAGGTGCTGGGCTTGCTTGCCGCCGGGCGGTCGAACAAGGAGATCGCCAGCGCGCTGAACGTCTCGCCGAACACGGTGAAGACTCACGTGGCCAAGCTGTACGGCAAGCTGGAGGTGACGCGGCGGACGGCGGCGATCGTGCGGGCGCGCGAGCTGGGCATGCTTCAGTAACCTTGCATGTAACGCGCGGAAAACGGGCGAAAATGCGCGGATCACCCTTTCGGGCGATTGCGTGGGGCGGCGACGGCGCGCCTGAGTTCCTGCAGGTTCAGGTCGTGCAGGTTCAGGCACGAATACGGGAGGCAGGCATGCTCAGGATCATTCTTCTCTACGGGATCATCGGCGGGGTGATCGTCGGGGCGCCGATGCTGTGGGGGATGCTCACGTTCGACGTCAGCGCCGGGGAGATGCCCGAGAATGGCGCGCTTATCGGCTATACGACGATGCTGCTGGCGCTGACGGGGGTGTTCCTCGGGGTGAAGCATTATCGCGACAAGGTGCTGGGTGGGGTGATCAAGTTCCTGCCGGCGCTGGGCGTGGGGCTGGGGATTGGCGCGGTGGCCAGCCTTGGCTGGGTGATCGCGTGGGAAATTTCGCTGATGGCGACCAAGTTCGACTTCGCGGCGATGTACACCCAGATGACGCTGGACCAGGCGAAGGCTGACGGGGCGAGCGCGGAGAAGCTAGCGCAGGTGGCCAAGGACGGACAGGCGTTCGCGGAGATGTACGCCAATCCTGTGATCCGGATGGGGATCACGTTCATGGAGATGTTCCCGATCGCGGTCGTGATCTCGCTGGTTTCAGCGGCGTTGCTGCGGAACAGCCGGTTCCTGCCGGCGCGGGCGGCGAGCTAGGCCACGCGCGTTTTCCCGCCAGCCGATTGCGTGCATACTGGCGCGCAGTCAGGCTGGAGGGGGAACGCTGATGGGCCTCGAACAGGACACCCGTTTCTGGGATCGCGCCGCGGCCAAATACGCCGCCAGCGCCCTGGCCGATCCCGACGGCTACGAGCAGACCCTGGCGGCCACGCGTAACCACCTGTCAGGAAAGACGGTGCTGGAGTTCGGCTGCGGCACGGGCACGACGGCGATCAAGCTCGCGCCTGATGCCCGCCGCTATGTCGCCACGGACATTTCACCGGCGATGCTCGTCATCGCACGCGACCGGGCTTCGGCTGAAGGTGGATCGAAGGCCGAGTTTGTCGTGGCGATACCGGAAAACGCTCCGTTCGAGTCTGCGAGTTTCGACGTCGCGATTGGATTCAACATCCTGCATCTGGTGAAAGCGCGCCCCGACATGTTGCGGGCGCTGCACCGGTTGCTGAAGCCGGGCGGGTTGCTGATCACCAAGACGCCATGCCTCGGGGAATTGGGTTTCCTGCCGCGTGTGATGATCGGGATGGTGGTTCCGATCATGCAGGCGATCGGCAAGGCGCCGTATGTCGCCTCTTTTTCGTCTTCGCAGCTTGAGGCGGAGATGAATGCGGCAGGGTTCGATATCCTCGAGCGCGCACGGCACGGCTCCAAGCCAAAGCCCGAGGCGCGCGTCTATCTCGTCGCGCGCAAGCGCTGAACTGCGCCGGGTCGTGGACCGGCTGGCGCGCCGGGCGTATTGTCAGCGCATGACGCGGCTTGTCGCCCTGATGCTGTGCGCCTCCCTCTTAAGTGGAGGGATGAGTGCGCCGGCCTTTGCGCAGGATTGCGAGGCGAGCGTTTCCGGCGACATTGGCGAAGTGACCGTCGTACGTGATGCGCAGGGCGGCACGGCGACATGGGCGGTCTATCGGCGCGTATCGGATGAGGAGACCAAGAGCCTCTTTGCGTCGCCGGGGCTGGAGCTGGAATTTGCGCTGAAGGCGGATGGGTCTCTCGGCGGGCTCGACATGCTTGAAGTGCCGATCACGCGGATATCGGATCCGGAGACAGGGCGGACGCCATCGCTGCGGGATGTGAATGTGCAGGCGGTGGTGGATGGCGGACGGAAGCTGACATGGCGGGCGTCCGACTCCGGCGAGGGGCGGAAGCAGTTGCTGCAGATCCTGCAGAAGGCATGGCCGCAAAAGCTGGAGGTGCAGCTGGTCGCTGGCAGCAGCGGGCAGGTGCATGCGAGCGCGGTGTTTGACCTGACCATGCTGGACGCGGCGCGCGCGCTGGCGCGGCGGGCGAACGGCAAGTGCGGCGGGTAGCGGCTATCTGTCTTTCGGATCGAAGGCGTCGCGCAGGCCGTCGCCGATGAAGTTCAGCGAGAACAGCGTGATGACCATCACGATGGCGGGGGCGAAGAGTAGCCAGGGGTAGGCGAACTCTTTCTGGCCGGCGGAGATGAGTTGGCCGAGGGAGGTCAGCGGCTCGTTCACGCCGAGGCCGATGAAGGAGAGGAAGCTCTCCTGCAGGATCACCACCGGCATGGTGAGCGTGACATAGACGGCCACGGGGCCAAGCAGGTTCGGCAGGATGTGGCGAATGATGATGCCGAGCGGCTTGACGCCGGCTGCGCGGGCGGCTTCCACGAATTCCTTCTGCTTCAGCGCCAGCGTCTGGCCGCGCACGATGCGGGCCATGGTCATCCATTCCACCGCGCCGATGGCGAGGAAGATCAGGAAGATCGAGCGGCCGAAGACGACGGTGACCAGGATCACGAAGAAGATGAAGGGGACGGCGTAGAGCACGTCGACGAGGCGCATCATGTACTGGTCGACGCGGCCGCCGGCGAAACCGGCGATGGCGCCCCAGGTGACGCCGATGACCAGCGACACGAAGGTGGCGATGGCGCCGACGGCGAGGGAGATCTGCAGGCCGACGAGCATGCGGGCGACCATGTCGCGGCCGAGGATGTCGGTGCCTAGCCAGTGCATGTGCTCGGTCGTCGGGGCGAGTGCGAGGCGATCCTGGTACTGGTGTTCGAACGAGTGCGGCCAGAAGAACGGGCCGATGATGGCGATCAGCGTCATCACGCTCAGCACGATGGCGCCGGCGATGGCGGCCTTGTTGCCGAGCAGGCGGCGGCGCGAGTCGTCCCAGAGGGAGCGGCCCTTGACGGCGGACTTGTTGAGCAGGTCGGCGGTGGTTCCGGGGATGGCCATCATCATTGGTAGCGAACCCGCGGATCAAGGACTGCGTAGATAATGTCGGCGATCAGGTTGAGCACGATGATCAGGCCGCCATAGAGGATCACAGCACCCATGACGCGGGTGTAGTCGCGCGTCATCGCGCCTTCGATGAAGGACGCGCCGATGCCCGGCAGCGTGAACACGGTCTCGATCACCACCGATCCGGTGATGACGCCGACGATGGCGGGGCCGAGATAGCTGATCACGGGCAGGATTGCGGCGGGGGCGGCGTGGCGCAGGAGGATGCGGCGCTCGCTGATGCCTTTTGCCCGCGCGGTGCGGATGAAGTTGGAACGCATCACTTCGATCATCGAGGCGCGCATCAGGCGCGAGATGATGGCGATCTGCGGGAGCGAGAGCGTGACGACCGGCAGGAAGAGATTGTTGAAGTTCATGCGGCCGAGGTCGAGGCCGCCGGCGGCGAACCATTTGAGGTAGACGCCGAAGATCATCGCCAGCATCGGGCCGGTGACGAAGGTGGGGATGGAGATGCCCACCATGGCGATGCCCATGACGGAGTAGTCTGCAAAGGAATTCTGCCGGATCGCGGCGAGGATGCCGAGCAGGGTTCCGAAGAAGAGCGCGATGGAGATGGAGAGAAGGCCGATCGTCAGCGAGATCGGCAGGCCCTCACCCAGCAGCTGGCTGACGTCCTTGTCGTAGAAGACCATGGAGGGGCCGAGATCGCCCTGCACCACCTTGCCGAGATAGCTGAAGTATTGTTCGTGCACCGGCTTATCAAGGCCCATGCTGGCCTTGAGATTGGCTTCCACCGCCGGGGTGAGCATGCGTTCGGCCGAGTACGGGTTGCCGGGGGCTGCGCGCATCATGAAGAACACCACGGTGATGATCACCAGCATGGTGGGGATGGCCGCGAGCATGCGCCGCCCGACATAGGCCCAGGGAATGCGGCCTGCGAGACGGGATAGGGGCGTGGAGGACGAAGAACGAGACTCGGTCGTCAGGGGTTACGTCCTCCGCATACGCGGCGCTATAAGAGGGGGTCAGCGGCAGACGCGCAAGCGGGCAAATTTGTCGCGGCAAAAGGCGCCAGGGGAACAGAGATGGCCGACATCAAGCAGGTTACGGACCGGTTTTCCGTGGCGCCGCAGATTGCGCTGGAAGACTTCGCCGATCTCGCACGTGCGGGATTCCGGCATGTGATCAACAACCGGCCCGATGGCGAATCGCCCGACCAGCCGAGTTCCGCCGAGAGCGCGGAAGCGGCGAGGAAGGCCGGTCTCTCCTATGTTCATGCGCCTTTTGTGGGCCAGCCGACGCTGGATGCGGTGAAGGCTGCGCGGGGCGCGGATGCGCATGGCAAGACGCTGGCTTATTGCCGGTCTGGAACCCGCAGCGTGACGGCGTGGGCCGTGGCGCAGGCGAGCGCGGGCGAGGAGCTGGAGTACGTTCTCGAGTGCGCAGCCGAGGCTGGATACAATCTGGCCCCGATGGCGGGGTCGCTTCGTCAGCTTGGGGCGAAGTAAGCGCGTGGCCGGCATACCGTTTGTTCGCGAGCTGAAGTTTGCCTATGGCGAGGTGGATCAGGTCAGTCCGCTGATCCGGCGGGTGATCTGCGAGAATCCGGGGCCGTTCACGTTTCTCGGGACGGGTGTGTACATCATCGGCAAGGGCAATGTGGCGGTGATCGATCCCGGTCCGCCGATTGATGCGCATTTCGAGGCGTTGAAGCGGGCGCTGGCGGGTGAGCGTGTGACCCACGTGTTCACGACGCACACGCATCTCGACCATTCGCCGCTGGCGCATCCGCTGGCGCAGTGGGCGGGGGCCAAGGTTTATGGCGTGCCGGACCCGGCGGGGTCGAACGACCATGCCTCGCTGGAGGAAGACGGTCAGGAGGGCTTTGCGCCGGATGTTCTGGTGAAGGACGGCGACGTGTTCACCGGGCCGGGCTGGACGCTGGAAGCGATCGCGACGCCGGGGCACATGTCGAACCATGTCTGCTATGCGCTGCGCGAGGAGAACGCGCTGTTCTCGGGCGATCACATCATGGGGTGGTCGACCACGGTGATCTCGCCGCCGGACGGGAATATGGGCGACTATTACCGCAGCCTCGACAGGATACGAGCGCGCGGGTTTTCGACGCTGTGGCCTACTCACGGCCCGCCGGTGCGCGAGGTGACGCCGTTCATCGACGCTTATGCTGCGCACAGGCGGGCGCGCGAGGAAGCGATCATGGCGCGGCTGCAGGCGGGGGATACGCTGATCCCGGAGATGGTGAAGGTGATCTACAAGGATGTGGACGTGCGGCTGCATGCGCCCGCTGCGCATTCCGTGCTGGCGCATATGATCCATCTTGTTGAAGCGGGGCGCGCGGTGGCGGACGGCGCGTTCAACCTGACGACGCATTACAGGCCGGCATGATCTTTCTCGTTCGTCACGGGCAGACTGTGTTCAACGCGGAAGGGCGGATACAGGGCGCCAAGGATTCGGCGCTGACGGCGCTGGGCGTGAGCCAGGGCGAGCAGTTGGGCGCGATGCTGCGCGGGATTGCGCCGGCGGATGCGCGGATCGTGGCCTCGCCTCGTGGTCGGACGCAGCATACGGCGCAGCTGATCCGGGAGCATGGCGGGTTCACGTCCGCGATCGAGACGGATGAGCGGCTGGCCGAGATCAGTCTTGGTGAGTGGGACGGGATGCTGAAGGACGACATTCGCGCGATCGCACCGGACTATGATGCGGGGACACGGCGCTGGAGCTGGTTCTTCGAGGCGCCGGGGGCGGACAGCTATGAAGCGATGACGGCGCGGCTCGGTGGCTGGCTGGAGGATGCGCGCGCGGCGGGCGGGCCGATGATTGCGGTCTCGCATGGCGTGGCGGGGCGTATCCTGCGCGGGCTGTTCCTGCGCATGCCGCGCAACGAGGCGTTGATGCTGGATATCCCGCAGGACGCTTGCTTCCGCATGCATGATGGCGCGATTGAGCGGATTGATTGCGGGTGAGGCGGTTTACCGCTCGATCACCGGGGGCAGCCAGGCCTTGGCGCCGGGTTGCTGGCCGAGTTGCTGGAATTGCTGGGCGAGGGCGGCGGCGCGGTCCTTGCCGACGAGGTTGGCGAGGGTGTTGAGCGCTTTCACGTCCGAGCCGCCGGCGTTCGCTTGCGTCATCATGCTGGTGATGACTTCGAACGGCGTGGTGTGGTGGATGTTCATGCGCAGGTTGATGCCGTCTTCCGGCTTGAAGCCGGCGAGGGTGCGGGCTTCCTCGATGGCGGTGATGAGGTCGCCGGTCTTGTTGACGAGGCCGAGGCGCTGGGCGTCTTCGCCGGACCAGACGCGGCCGCGGGCGATCTCCTGCACTTTCTGCAGCGGCAGCTTGCGGCCTTCGGCGACGAGGCTGGTGAAGCGGTCGTAGGTGGCCTGCAGGGAGGCGTGGAGCTTCTCGCGCTGGACGGGGGTGAACTTCTCGGTCGAGTAGGCGCCGGCGAATTCGCCACCCACGCCGACCGAGGCCGGGTTGATGCCGAAATTGCGCAGGCCGTCAGCAATGGCGAACTTGCCGCCGAAGACGCCGATGGAGCCGGTGATGGTGGAGCGGTTGGCGACGATGCTGTCGGCGCTGGCGGCGACGTAATAGCCGCCGGAGGCGGCCATCGAGCCCATCGAGACGACGACCTTCTTGCCGGACGCCTGCACCTTTTTCACGGCCGCCCAGATCTGGTCGGAGGCCGTGGCCGAGCCGCCGCCGCTATCGACGCGGAAGACGACGGCGTTGATGTCTTTATCCTCGGCGATGGCGAGGAGGTCTGCGGCCACGCGGTCGGAGGCGAACATTGGCGTGCCGATGGAGGTGATGCTGCTGGGAGCGCCGGCGCCGGTGACGATGTCGCCCTCGCCGCCGACGATGGCGATGACAGCCTTGCCGCCGCCGAAATGTGGGGCGTAGTCGGCGATGTTCATCAGCTTGCCCTGCGCGCGGTCTTCAGCGGCCCTGGCGGCTTCTTCGGGGTAGCCGAGCTTGTCGACGAGCTTGAGCGCCATGGCCTGGTCGGCCTGGTAGGGGCTGGCTTCGAGGAGGGCGCGGGTCGCGTCCGGCGCGAGCTTACGGTCGGCGGCGATGTCGGCGATGGAGTGGGTCCACACGCTGGTGGCCAGCTCGGTCATCGCGCGGGCGTGGGCTTCGGTATAGCCTTCGCGCTTGTAGGTATCGGCGGCGTTCTTGAATTCGTAGAACTGCTCGATCTCCGGCGTGATCTTCAGTTTCTCCATCGCACCGCCGAGGAACATCGTCTCGAAGCGGATGCCGGGGGTTTCGAACGAGGTGCCCGGCTGCATCCAGATTTCGTCGGCAGCGGAGATGGCGCGGTAGGCCGACGGGCCGGAGGCGAGGAAGCCCTGCGTGTGGGCGATGATGAACTTGCCCTTGGCCTTGATGCGCAGGAAGGCGGCGCGCAGCTCTTCCGCGCGCGAGGAACCGAGGTCCATCTCGGCGGAGCGGATGAAGACGCCCTTCACATCCGGGTCTTCGGCGGCGGCGTTGAGGCGGAGCAGGACTTCGACGAAGGAGGTGCTGCTGAAGGCGGCGCTGATCGCGTCAGCGGCCGGCTGGTCCGGCTGTTCGTGGCGCAGGTCGAGTTCCAGAACGGCGTTCCGGACCGGGGGCGGGCCGCCCGACGGCAGGAAGGACATGATCAGGACCAGCGGGATCAGGACGAAAAACACCACCAGGGCAGCCAGGCCGCCAAGGAAGGACAACAGGAAGGTTCGCATCAGGGACTCCGCGCCTGATCCAGCCTTAACCGCAAAAATGCAGCAGGAACACCAGCGAAAAAGCTGGCGGTCCGGATGCATCATTTTTGGGTGGGAGCGTTCCTGGTCGGAGTAGCTGGATTCGAACCAACGACCTCTTGCTCCCGAAGCAAGCGCTCTACCAGGCTGAGCTATACTCCGACGGAGGCGGGGCTATAGCGGCTTTCATTCTGGGGCGCAATAAGGCTTTAGCGTTGGGGGAAAGGGATTTTTCGGACCGGGGTTTGGAGGCAAAACCGCGACAAAACAGGGCCATCAGGGGCAGTTGCATTCGGCGCGCGAAACGCATAACTCTCCGCGCTCTCCCTGCACTGGGGCGTCGCCAAGTGGTAAGGCAGCGGTTTTTGGTACCGCCATTCCGGGGTTCGAATCCCTGCGCCCCAGCCAGGGAGAATTCAGCCCTCATTCGATAGCCGGCGCGGCCCCCGCAGGGCGGCGTGATGTCTGCGTGAGGTCTGGGGGGCGGATTTCCGAACATGCCGGGATTTCTGGCCGCCGCCGCGGGCCAGCCGCGTGTTTCTGGTTTGCTCGGAGTAGCGTGTGGCCCTGTCGCTTGGCCTTGATTTCGGCACGACCAATACGGTGGCGACGCTGGCCGGGGCGGGCGGGCAGGTTGAGACCGTGCGCTTCAACCATGGCGATATGGCGTTCGACGCTTTTCGCTCGGTGCTGTGCTTCTCGGAGAGCGATGACGACGCGGCGCGGCGGATCGTGGTCGATGCGGGGCCGTGGGCGATTGACCGGTTTGTGGAGCTGGGCGGGGACTGCCGGTTCATCCAGTCGTTCAAGACGTTTGCGGCAAGCGCGCATTTCACGGACACGCAGATCTATTCGCGCCGGCTGAAGTTCGAGGACCTGCTGTCGGGCTTCCTGCGGCAGGTGAAGAAACATGCGGGGATGGAGTTTCCCAAGCGCGTCGTGGTGGGGCGGCCGGTGAGCTTTGCGGGCGTGGCGCCGGACGAGGCGCTGGCGCGGGAGCGGTATGAGGCAGCGCTGCGGGCTGTCGGCTTCGAGGACATTCATCACGTTTATGAGCCGGTTGCGGCGGCGTACTTCTTTGCGCAGCGGCTGAATACGGATGCGACGATCCTCGTTGCGGATTTCGGCGGGGGGACGAGCGACTTCTCGGTGGTGCGGTTTTCGATCGGCGCGTCCGGGATCAGCTATGAGCCGCTGGCGCATACGGGCGTGGGCGTGGCGGGAGATGCGTTCGACTATCGCATCATCGACAATGTGGTGGCGCGCGCGTTCGGCAAGGGCTCGGAGTATGAGAGCTGGGGCAAGATACTGCCGGTGCCGGGCTCGTATTATGCGAAGTTCAGCCGGTGGAATGAGCTGTCGGTGATGCGCAACTCGCGGGACTATCGCGAGCTGCAGCAGCTGGTGCGCGACAGTCTTGATCCGGATCGCATTCGTGCCTTCCTGGCGTTCCTCGATGCGGATGCGGGGTATGCGATGTATCGCGCAGTGTCCGACGCCAAGATGCAGTTGTCGCAAGCGGACGAGGCCACGCTGTCGCTGCATGTGGCGGGGGTACGGATCGACAAGGCGATCAGGCGCGCGCAGTTCGAGGACTGGATCAGGCCGGAGCTGGCGGAGATCGGCGCGTGCGTGGACCGCGCACTGAGCGAGGCGGGGCTGGACGAAGGGCAGATCGACCGCGTGTTCATCACCGGCGGGTCTTCCTTCGTGCCGGCTGTGCGGGCGCTGTTCGAGACGCGCTTTGGCGCGGCCAGGATCGAGACGGGCGACCAGCTTGTCTCGATCGCGCGCGGGTTGTCGCTGATTGCGCGCGAGCCGGATATTGCGCGGTGGGCGGTCTAGCGACTTAGGGTTTCGGTGCGGCTTTTATGGTGGCGGCCTGTTCGGCGGCGCGGAGGACGCGCAGGAAGTTGCCGCCCCAGATTTTCTGGATGTCTTCGGCCGAATAGCCGCGGCGGAGCAGGCCGACGGTGACGGCGAGCGAGTCGGCGGCGTCCAGGTAGCCGTCGATGCCGCTGCCATGGTTGAAGTCGGTGCCGATGCCGACGTGATCGATACCGATGCGTTTCGCGATGTAGTCGATGTGGTCGATCATGATGTCGACGGTGGCGGGCCCGAGCGCTTCGCGGATCGACGTGGTGAACTTCTCCTTCGCAACCGGATCGGGCAGCTCCCAGTAGAGTTCGTAGGGATAGGAGTAGGCTTCGGGAAGACCGGCGGCGGCGCGCGCTTTCCTGATGGCTTCGAGCTTTTCCGGGGTCGAGAAGTTGATGAGGTAGGCCGAGAACGGCGCGACGTGGATGACGCCGCCCGTCGCGCCGATGCGGTCGATCTCCTCGTCGGAGAGATTGCGGGTGGCGTTGGAGATCGCGCGGACGTTGGAGTGGCTAGCGATCACGGGCGTTTTTGAACGGGCGATCGTCGCCAGCGTGGAGGCTTTGGACGCCTGCGAGACATCGACGACGCCGCCGAGGGCGTTGATGCGGTCGATGGCGGCGAGGCCGAGGGGCGAGAGGCCGTTATGGGCGTCGGGCTCGTAGAGGCCGGTGGCGGCATCGTGGAAGGGGCGCGAGGAATCGGAGAAGTCGTTATGCGCGAGGTGGTTCAGCGCGAAGACGCGGACGCCGGCGTCGTAGAACTTGTCGAGCGCGGAGACATCGCCCTGCAATGAGCGGGCGTTCTGAAAGCCGAGGATCAGGGCTGTCTTGCCGCTGGCGCGGACGGCCTCGATTTCAGCGGCGGTTTTCGCGATAGCCACCGTGTCGGCATTGTCTGCGGCCAGCTTCTGGATTGCGGCGAGCTTTTCGTCGGCTTCGGCGCGGGCTTCCTTGTCGCCCGCCTTGGTGCGCGGACCGGGGCCAACCGCTATGGCCATGACGACGGCGCCGACATTGCCGGCTTTGAGCTTTGTGGGATCGACCTTGGACAGCCCGTCCGCGCTGAGGAAGTTCGCGGGGGTTGATGGGATGACGATGTCGGCGTGGGCGTCGAGGACCAGGCTCTGCTGATGGATGGTGCGTGCGCTTTCGAGCAGTTCGGCTTCGGTGGGCGGCGCTTTTTCCGCGACGGGCTTTTCAGGCGGTGCGCAGGCGGACAGGGCCAGCGCGAGAGCGAGCGCAGAGGCGAGCTTTCCGAAAGTCCGGCGAGGGATGGTGTTCATCGCGTGCACTCCAATGGTGCACAGGTGGTTCCACGCCGCTGGTATCGGGACAAGGGCTGCCCCGGCGTGAACGCGATGGAAAATCTGATGTCTCGATGAACGCGCGGCTGGCTTGACGGCGCTAGGCGCGGGTGCGGAGGCCCAGCATGGCGAAGTCGACCACGAAATCGGCGATGGCGATGGGATCGGCGCCAGGCGGCAGGAGTTGGGGAAGGCCGAGGAAATAGCCGGCCAGCACTTGCGGCGTCAGGGAGGAATCGAGCGGGCGGCATGTGCCATCACGCACGCCTTCGCCGACGTTCTTTTCGCTGATCGCGTTGAGCGCTTGTGCGCGCCGGGTGAGCGCGCCGCGTCTGGCGGGCGTCAACTGGTTGAGGACGGGCTGGAGCGACAGGGGCGGCGCGGCGCTCATCTGTCCCTGTGCGTTGAGGTGCAGCACGATGGCCGAGCGTTCGAGCGGCGTCGCGCCAGTCTTCACGCCCGTGTCCATCATCAGGTCGTACAGGTCGAACCCACGCGCATAGCAACGTTCGATCAGGTCGGTCTTGTCGCGGAAGTGGTGATAGACCGCGCCCTTGCTGGCGCCGATGGCGGCGCTGACATCGTCCAGCGTCACGCCGTCGAGGCCGCGTGCGTTGAAGAGGCGCGATGCGGAGGCGATGATCTGGTCGGCTTTCAACTCGGCGGTCTGCTGGCGGTCGAAGGCGTTGATGGGACGGGCGATCAGGGCGTCGTAGCGAATATCGCAGCGCGGAACGGGTTGCTTGTCAGACGACAGGCCGTTGAGCATCAGGGATGCGACGGTCTCTGCGAAATGTGCGCGGGGGCCGGGGTCGTCGCGCCGCGCGAGCCAGGGGCGGGACACCAGCGTGAACGACAGGCAGTTGAGGATCAGGCGCGCGGCCAGGTCGGTATCGAGACGGCGGAATACGCCGGACTTGCGCCCTTGTTCGAGTACACCTGCCAGCCGGCGCACATGCGCATCCATGCGCTTTGCGATGTCGGCCTGCAGCGCCTCCGGCAGGAAGGCGACGTCGTTGAGCACAGCCATGGCCGGCCGATCCGGGCCGAGCACTGCGCGCACGAACGCAGCCAGCACATCGTCCGCCCCGCCGCCCGTGGCGATCGCGGCATCAAGATCTTCGCCGATGCGCGTGCACGAGCGGACATAGCACTGGAAAGCGAGGTCCGCCGCGTCCGCGCAGTAATAGTACATCCCGCTGCGGGTCACGCCGATGCGTGCGCCGAGGTCTGCGAGGGAGATGGAGGCGGCGCCGCTGAGGTTGATCTGCTCGGCGGCGGCATCGAGCAGGGCCGCATGCTGCGCCGGGCGCCGCACAGGCGGCCTGCCGCGGCGTTGCGTTTTCCCAGCGATGGCCGCGTTACCCATGGGCCCTCATGCCCCGCCCGCGTCATTTATGCAACAAGGCATCCTATAAGGATACCCAATCGTCAAATATATTGACTCCTACCAAGCGACGCGCCGTTATCCACGCATACGAGACCGTCAAATAATTGGCGGCGATGGAGGAAATCGTCATGCGTCGGGTAACGGGGCTTCGGCTCACCGGAAGGACTTTTCGCGCCTTGTCGCTGTGCGGCGTGGGCGCCGCCGCCATTCTGACCGCCACGCCGGCCCTGGCGCAGGAGACGTCGGGCTCCGACGTGATCATCATCACGGCCCAGAAGCGCGCGAGGACATCATCGATGTCGGTGCCACGGTGAATGCGCTGGGGGCGCAGTCGATCCAGGAGCGCGGCATCGAGCAGGTGTCGGACTTCATCAGCCAGCTGGCCAACGTGGATGTGAAAGAGAACAGCCCGGGCGTTCTGCCGGTCATCACCATTCGCGGCATCGGCCTCAATGATTTCAGCGCGACGAACAATCCCGCCGCTGGCGTCTATGTTGACGAGGTGTACCTGTCCTCGCTGGCGCTGCTGAATGCGGATTTCTTCGATGTGGAGCGGATCGAGGCGCTGCGTGGGCCGCAGGGCACGCTGTATGGCCGCAACTCCACGGCGGGCGCGGTCAACGTCATCTCCGCGCGCCCTAACCTCTCCGAGTCCACAGGCAGGCTGGAGGCGGGCTATGGCAGTTATGGAACCAGCGACATCGAAGCGATGGTGAACGTGCCTGCCACCGACGAGCTGGCGATCCGGCTAAGCGGCAAGTACATCGACCAGAATGAAGGGTTCTACTTCGATACGTCGGACAATGACGATGTCGGCACGCGCAGCGTGTTGCTGGGGCGGGCGCAGGTGTTGTGGCGGCCGGGCGACGGGTTCGAGGCGCTGTTCAAGATCGAGGGGCAGAAGGTGCGCTCCGAGGTTGGCGCGGGCGAGTTCTTTGGCGCGCTGCCGAATGGCACGGCCACTTGCCCCGGTTCGCAGCAGTGCACGGATTTCCTCGGTTATAGCGACCCTGACAATGATCCGTTCCGCGGCGACTGGTCGGTCAATCCGGCGTACAATGTGGACCAGCTGTCTGCGACGCTGCGGCTTGAGGCTGATCTCGGCGGGATGACGCTGACCTCGATCACTGGCTACATCGATTTCGATCGCAGCTGGGGCGCGGATACGGACGGCACGCCGTTCCGCCAGACGGACTTCATCGAGACTGACGACATCCAGCAAATCTCGCAGGAGGTTCGGCTCTCGGGCGACCTGACCAACGGCTCGTGGATCCTCGGCGCGTTCTATTCGCATGACGATGTGGTGGGCCGCTATGACGGCAACCTGCAGGACCTGTTCAACACGACGCTGCTGACGACGTGGAACCAGACCACGGAATCCGCCGCGGTGTTCGGCAATGTGAATTACGATCTCTCCGATACGGTGAGCCTGGTGGGCGGGCTGCGCTATACGTGGGAGCAGAAGGACTATGCCGGTGCGAACTTCGATCTTGTCAGTCAGGCGCCGGGTAGCGCGCTGACGGGTGCGCCGTTCGGCACGCCGCCGATCCTGATCGCGTCCAACACCGACACGCTGGATGACACCAACTGGTCGTGGAAGGCGGGCGTCAACTGGACGCCGATGGACGATGCGCTGGTCTATGCCAGCGTCTCGCAGGGGGCCAAGAGCGGCGGCTTCTTCTCGGGCGTTGCGACCAACTCCGGGCAGCTTGCGCCTTACCAGCCGGAAAAGCTGATTGCTTATGAGGTTGGCGCGAAGCAGCGCACCAGCAGCTATGACATCGGCGCGTCGGTGTTCCTGTATGACTATCAGGATGTGCAGACGTTCATCCGCGACGAATCCGGCGGCTTGCCGATCCAGCGGCTGGGCAATGTGGAGGAGGCCACGATCTATGGGGCCGACCTCACCGCTGCGTGGCGTCCGGAGATGGTCGATGGGTTGACGCTGTCGGCGGCGGTTGGCCTGCTCAATACCGAGCTTGGCTCGTTCACCTCGTCGGGTGGGGTTGTCCCGGCTGGCAATGAACTGCCGGATGCGCCAGAACTGAGCGGGACGCTGGGTGCGTCTTACGAGATCGATGTTTCGGATGACTGGGCGCTGAAGCTGCAGAGCGAAGGCCGGTATTCAGGCGAGCAGTTCAAGGACTCGCTCAACGATCCGCTGGTTGCGACTGACAGCTACTGGACGTTCAACGCCCGCGCGATCCTCGACAACAGGGATGGCTGGTCCGTCTCGGTGTGGGGGCGCAACATCACGGACGAGCGGTATGTGACGCAGGGTGTCAACAACCTGCCGCTGGGCTATGGTTTCCGGGTCTACGGCGCGCCGCGCACCTACGGTATCTCCCTCGCGAAGGAGTTCTGATCATGACGGCTGTTGCATCCATTGACGGCAAGTGCTCGCCCAGGTTTGCCCGCGTGCGCGATGCGTTCGCCGCAAACTTCTCCGAGCGCGGTGATGTCGGCGCGGCCTTTGCCATCGTTCAGGATGGCGAGCTGCTGGTTGATCTCTGGGGCGGGTATGCCGACAAGGCGCGCCATCGCCCGTGGACGCCGGATACGCTGAGCAATGTGTGGTCCACGACCAAGGGCGTTGCGGCGATCTGCTTTGCGATGCTCGTGGATCGCGGGCTCATTCGCTACGACGATCCGGTGGCGCGCCACTGGCCGGAGTTTGCGGCCAACGGCAAGGAGCGGGTGACGATCGGCCAGCTGCTGTCGCACCAGGCGGGGCTGTGTGGCTTTACCGAGCCGGTGACGATGGAGACCATCTACGACCAGCCGCGCGCCGAAGCGCTGCTGGCGGCGCAGGCGCCGTTGTGGCCGCCGGGGGCGCAGTCTGGCTATCACGCGGTCACCATCGGCGTGCTGGCCAACGGGCTTTTCCGGCGTGTCGAAGGCCGCACCCTTGCGACGTTCGTTCGCGAGGAGCTGTCCATCCCGCATGGCCTCGACATCTTCATCGGCCTGCCCGACTCCGATGCGCATCGCGCCAGCGAGATCATCGCTCCGCCGACGCTGTCCTCGACCGACGCCAATCCGACGCCGTCAAAGGAACAGCAGGCGGCGCTGGCTAACCCCGTGATGGATCCGCTGTGGTCCAACACGCGGCCGTGGCGCCTTGCGCCGCTGCCGTCGGTCAACGGCTTTGCCAATGCCTCCTCGCTTGCGCGGCTCTATGGCGCGCTGGCGCATGGCGGCGTGCTCGACGGCAAGCGCCTGCTCGGGCCGGAAGCGATCAAGGCCGCGACCACGCTTCTCATCGAGGGGACGGATGCGGTGCTGGGCGTGCAGGGGCGTTGGGCGGCGGGTTTCCTGCGCAACATCCATGGCATCTATGGCGACCATGAAACGGCGTATGGCCATTCGGGCTGGGGCGGCTCGTTCGCGTTTGCCGATCCGGAGCGGCGCCTTGGCGTGTCGTTCGTGATGAACGCGATGGGCAACAACCTGATCGGCGACCCGCGCACCATGGCGCTGGTGCAGGCGACTCTGGACAGCTGCGGCTGAGTTGATCAGTGTTTGTGGGCGCTGCGGCCGCACATCAGATGTGTGTCGCTGCTCATCCACATGAGCTGCACGCCCGGGCTCCAGGTGAGAGAGTGTTCGCCGTCGCTCCAGACCACCTGCGCCGGGCCGGGCGTGGGCGGTATGTTGGGCAGCTGGTAGTTGGCGCCGCGCAGCCAGACCAGGGCTGCGATGCCCTCGCCCGTTTCGGCGAATGACAGGATCATCTTGCCGCCATCCTCGCACTGGAAGGTGGCGCCGCTCGGCGGTGCGGCTTGGGATGACTGTGTCTGGGCAGACGCAAGAGGCGCAGAGAGAAAGAGGGCTGCTGCTGTGGCGGCAAGCCTGATGCCGGTCGTGGATATCATGACTGCGTGCCCCGCTTTCAACCCTCGCAGGGTGCGCGATCAGTGCGGGCCCCGCAAGCCCGGCATTCCGTGCGTTTTGCGTCTTCACCAATCGTAAAGCCAGGGCGGGCGAGACAAGCGGGCGAGACATGCGGGCGGGGCGCAGGCGGGCGGGGCAATTGTCCCGTGGGGACGACAGACAGGGGACGTAATTTTCGCAAGTGCAACGTTGGGGAGATGAGTCTCCCCAGAAACGTTGAGTCCGCATGCAGCGGCGCGCTTGCGTATCGGATGAACTCCGGTAGGTGCTTCCCATCCAAGAGGACGTGTTCATGGCCGATGGCCCTGCATCGAAGGCGCAGAAAGCGGACGCGCGCGCGGAGTGTGCGATCGGCGTGGCGGCTGCGCGGATCGCGGAGGCGCTGAACGCCAAGAAGAATGTGCTGGCGATCATTTCGAGCGACTATCGCGCGCGCGATATCTTTGCGGCGCTGCGTGGCGCCGTGCCCAAGGCCGAACTGGTGTTCTTCGGGTCGAGCGATGCGCTGCCGGGCGACCTGCAGCCGCCGACGGCTGCGAACTCGGGCGTACGTCTGGCGGCGTTGCGGCGGACGCGGGAGCTGGCGCGCGGCAAGGCGCGCAATGTGGCGATCATCACGACGGCGGAGGCGGCGAGCGAGATGCTGCCCAAGCCGCAGACATTCGATGGACCGCTGACGCGGTTCACGGTTGGCGGCAAGCTGGAGGCGGGTGCGTTCCGGAGCGCTGTCACCAATATCGGCTACTTCGAGGACGATCGCGTTGACGAGCCGGCCGAGTTCGCGATGCGCGGGCGCGTGATCGACATCTTCCCCGCCAATGCGGAAATGCCGGTTCGCATCGAGCTGGTGGATGGCGTGGTGCAGCGCATTCGCGAATTCGATTCCGTGAGTCAGCGTGGCAAGCGCGAGCTGCCGTTCATCGATCTTGGCTCTGCGGCATGGCCGGTTCTGCTGGGGCGGAGCAATACGCTGTTCGATTTCCTGCCGGGCGCTGTCGTGGCGCTGGATCCCGGCGTGGCGGCGGAGCGGGCGCGGTTCCTGAGCCTCGCGGCGGATGCAGCCGACGGGAAGAAGAAGAAACAGACGCTGGCGGGCTCCAGCGTTGTCGCGCAGGCGGCGTGGGATGCGGCGACGACCAAGCGCGGGACGATCGACCTCACGGCGGGCGCGGACGAGCGGACCATTCGCTTTGCAGCGAACACCGATCCGATCAAGGTGATGAATGCGGAGATTGCGCAGGCGCTGAAGGAGAAAGCGCGTGTCGTGATCGCGGGGTCCGACCATGACCTGCGCTTTATCCGCAAGCGGCTGCCGCGCAAGATTGCGCAAGGGGCGCGGCCCATTCCGAGCTGGGCGGAGACGGACAGCGGCTGGCTCAATCGTGTGAAGCTGCTGGAAATGCCCGTGCCGCTGAGCTGGCGCGAGCAGAAGCGTCTGGTTGTTTCGGCGCGCGAGGTTGTCGGCAGCAATGCCGGGCTTGCAGCCGCATCGGCGGATACGGGCGAGCACCTGCTGGAGATCGGCGATGTGTGCATTGGCGACGTGGTGATCCACGAGGATCACGGCATCGCGGTGATCGCGGGCTTCGGGCGGCCATCGGGCGCGGGGGCGGTCGGCGAGGCGATCGAGCTGGAATATAACGGCGGCGCGCGGCGGCTGGTGCCGGTGGACGAGGCGGACCGCATCTGGCGCTATGGCGCGGACCGGACGGCGGTGACTCTGGATGGTCTCGACGGCACGAGCTGGCGCAAGCGGCGGCTGGTGATCGACAAGGCGATGACCGAGACGGCTGCGGACATGACGCGGCTGGCGAAGGAGAACGCCAAGCGCAAGGGCGTGAAGATCGAGCCGGATCCGGCGGCGTACCAGGATTTCGTCACAGGCTTCCCGTTCTCCGAGACGCCGGACCAGACGCGCGCGATCAATGCGGTGCGCGAGGACATGGCCTCGGGCAAGCCGATGGACCGGCTGGTGATCGGCGATGTCGGCTATGGCAAGACCGAGGTGGCGTTGCGCGCGGCGGCGCTCGCCGCGCTGGCGGGGAAGCAGGTTGTGGTCTCGGCGCCGACGACAGTGCTGGTGCGGCAGCACTATGAGACGTTCAAGGCGCGCTTTGAACGGACAGGGCTGAAGGTCGCTTCGCTGTCGCGGCTGTCGGATGCGGCGGATCGCAAGCGGGTGAAGGCCGGGCTGGCGGATGGGTCGATTTCCGTTGTGGTCGGGACGGGGGCGGTGGCGTCCGAGAATGTGGAGTATGCCAAGCTTGCGCTGGTGGTGATCGACGAGGAGCAGCGGTTCGGCGCGGCGGAGAAGGCGAAGCTGCGTGACCTTGCCGGAACGAGCGGTCACCTGCTGAGCCTCACGGCGACGCCGATTCCGCGGACGCTGCAGAATGCCCTGCTCGGCCTCAAGCAGATGTCGGTGATCGCGACGCCGCCGGCGCGGCGCCAACCGATCCGCACGCTGGCGGGGACGTTTGACGAGCATCAGGTAAGGACGGCGCTGCTGCGGGAAAAGGATCGCGGCGGGCAGAGCTTTGTGGTTGTGCCGCGCATCCAGGACATTGCCAACATGGAAGCGACGCTGCAGCGGCTGGCGCCGGAGCTGTCGTTGCTGATGGCGCATGGCGAGATGCCGGCGGCGGATATCGATAGCTCGATGGTGCGGTTCGCGGGCGGGCTCGCGGACGTGCTGCTGGCGACCAACATCATCGAGGCGGGACTGGACGTGCCGCGCGCCAACACGATGATCATATGGCGGGCGGACCGGTTTGGCCTGGCGCAGTTGCACCAGCTGCGCGGGCGGGTGGGGCGCGGTAACCGTCGCGGACATATCCTGCTGACGACGGAGCCGGGGGCGTCGCTGACGGAGGCGACGAAGAAGCGGCTGCGGACGCTGGAGTCGCTCGACCGGCTGGGCGCCGGGTTTGCGATCTCGGCGCGCGACCTTGATATCCGTGGCGCGGGCGATCTCGTGGGCGATGCGCAGAGCGGGCACATGAAGCTGATCGGCATCGATCTTTACCAGCACCTGCTGGAGCGGGCGGTGCGCGAGGCGCAGGGCGAGACGCTGGAGCGGTGGTCGCCCGTCATGAATATCGGCGTGGGCGGCAAGATCCCGCTGGACTGGATTCCGGAGGCGGATACGCGGCTGTCGCTTTACCTGCGTCTGGCGCGGCTGGATGCGCGCAGTGATCTCGATGCGTTCGAGAGCGAGCTGGAGGACCGGTTCGGCGAGGAGCCGCAGGAGGCCGCGACATTGCTGCGGATGGCGAACCTGCGGGTGCTGCTGCGCGAAGCCAACATTGCGAAAGTGGATGCGGGGCCTAACGCGATTGCGTTTACGCCGCGGGTGGAGCCGACCAAGAAAGCGGTGGCCGAGGCTGGGCTGGTGGCGCGCAACGGGCGGCTTATCCTTGAGGAAGCCATTGGCGAACCGGCTGACCGGCTTGCCCGTATCGAGACCGTGGTGAAGCAGCTGGCCAAGGCGCGGAAGCGCGGCTGAGGCTGTCTCGGCAACAATAATGTCGCGGTTGCGCCTGTCCGGGTCGCCAAACGGCTTCGGACGGTTATACGATGCCCGGAGCAAAAGAACCGGGAGCAAAAAATGACAGATGCCGAGCGCGAGCACGCCCTCAATGACCTCCGCATGTCGGACAAGGCGCGGCCGCTTTTCGATGCCGTGAAGAAGCACATCGCGGAGAACGTCGCGCCGATCCTCGAGGAATTCGACGAGCTGGATAACCAGAAGACGGACCGCTGGTCGTGGCATCCGCGGCAGCTGGAGCTGCTGGACGGCGCCAAGAAGAAAGCCAAGGCCGCGGGCCTGTGGAATTTCTTCCTGCCGGACTCGGAAACGGGCGAGGGCCTCTCCAACCTCGACTACGCGTATATCGCCGCCGAACTCGGCAAGTATCACCTCGCCTCCGAGACGCTGAACTGCTCCGCGCCGGACACGGGCAACATGGAAGTGCTGGAGCGTGTGGGCACGCCGGCGCAGAAGAAGACGTGGCTGGAGCCGCTGCTGAACGGCGAGATCCGTTCGGCCTATGCGATGACCGAGCCGAACGTCGCCTCGTCGGACGCCAAGAACATTTCCACGAGCGCCGTGCTCGAAGGCAATGAGTGGGTGATCAACGGCGAGAAGTACTACATCTCGAACGCGGGCGATCCGCGCTGCAAGATCATGATCACCATGGTCAAGACCAGCCCCGACGCCCCTGCCCACCTGCAGCAGTCACAGATCCTCGTGCCGATGGACACGCCCGGCGTGAAGGTGCTCGGGCCGATGCACGTGTTCGGCGCCGACCACGCGCCGCGCGGGCACATGCACATCAAGTTCACCAACGTCCGCGTGCCGAAGGAAAACATCCTGCTCGGCGAGGGCCGTGGTTTCGAGATCAGCCAAGTTCGCCTTGGACCGGGCCGCATCCACCACTGCATGCGCACCATCGGCAAGGCGGAAGCCGCGCTGGAAATGATGATCAAGCGTGGCCTGTCGCGTGAAGCGTTCGGCCAGCCGTTGATCAAGCTGGGCAAGAACCCGGAAGTCGTGAGCCGCGCGCGTTACGACATCGAGCAGATGCGCCTGATGGTTCTCAAGGCCGCCAAGGCGATGGACGTGCTGGGCAACAAGGAAGCCCGTGTCTGGGTGTCGATGGTCAAGTCGATGATCCCGGAAATCACCTGCCGCATCATCGACGAGGCGATCCAGGTTCACGGCGCGACGGGTATCTCGCAGTGGACGCCGCTTGCGGAGCTCTATGCCGACGTGCGCCACCTGCGCTTTGCCGATGGCCCGGATGAGGTTCACCACATGGTGGTGAGCCGTCACGAGATCAAGAAGCACCAGCCGGGCAGCAACACGCCGTAAAACGGGTTGCGCCGGCGCGTGGCGGTGGCGAGGAGGCCATCGGTCATGCGCCGGCGCGCCGCGCCCCGGACAGGGGGCGGTAGTCGGGGGGGGGCGGTGGGGCGGCTCTAGCTGCGCGCGTTGGCGAGGATGGCCGACGCGTCGTAGTGGTTCGGGGAGGATGAGGGGCTGTTCGCCGTCATCAGCACTTCGAGCGAGACGATGCGCGACGGGCGGCGGCCGTCAGTTTTGAACTCCACTTCATTCCACGTCACCGGACGCGCCCTGGTGGAGCAGCCAACGAGGCTGCAGGAGCGTTCGTAGGCGACGCCGTGCTGCGTGCTGAACGTGGTGGTGGGGCGGGCGCCGATATCCGTATCGGAGTCGCGGCTGACGATCTCGAAGCTGGAATAGCCGTGCTGCACTGTCAGCTGGGCGGCGCGCCAGAGAGCGAGGTCGTAGGCGCGCTGATAATCAGAACCATCCATGCGGTATTCGACGAGGTAGCGGTTCGCGGAGAGGGCGCGCTCTGTGTAGCCTTCCGAGTAGGCGTTGCGGGCTTCCTGCGGCGTCGGCGCGGAGGCGCAGGCGGCGAGCGAGAGCGCGGCGATCGAGGCGGCGATAAGCGTCTTCATTGTCGTCTCCATCCGTATTGTTTCAATTCGTGGGGGCGCAGATCAGAAGCGATGCGTCCCCGTTCGTTCTGATGCTGGGATGACGGACGACGCGGCGGCTTATTCCACGTGAGCCGCAAGAAAAGTTCCGGGGCGTGGTTAACGCGGTGTGGACGCAGATTTTTCGCATTCTCGCCGGAATTCGCGGAATAAACCGGCGGGTCGCCCGTCTCCCTCGCAAATGCCAGCAAGGGAGTTTCCAATGGCACGTCTCAACAACCTCAAAGTCCTTCTTCTCGCCGGCGCCGCTCTGGCGCTGAGCCCTGTCGCGCTGGCGCAAGTGTCGGTCAGCGGTGGCGGTGGTTTCAGCGGCAGTGCGTCGAAGTCTGAAGGCGTGCGCGGCGAAGCGGCCGGTGGCGGCAATGCGTCGGCGCAGGCGGGTTCGACCAATGCCGATCTCGGCGGCGGCGGCAATGCCAGCGGCAACGCCAACACTGAAGGCGCCTCGGGCAATGCCAGCGGCGGCTTCGGCGGCGGCATCAACACGAATGCTGTCGGCAACGCCACGTCGGCCGTGAAGACCACGACCGGCCAGGCGCGCGAACGTGTTGGCGGCGCAGTGGATACCACCAAGGCCAAGGTCGACGCGACCAAGACGATGGCGATCTCCACCACGAAAGAGGCCAAGGCCAATGCGACGGCGACGGCCAAGGGCGCGGTGCAGACCGCAAAACAGACCGGCCAGTCGACGGGCGAGACCGCCCAATCGGCAGCGGGTTCGGCGCAGGGCGCTCTCTCGGCCAACGTGGCCGGCGGCGTGTCTCAGGATATTTCCGCCACGCTGAGCAAGACGCTGAATGGCGAGATCACCGGTTCGATCAACGGCGAAGTCGCCGGCGAGATCGCGGCCAGCGTCAGCCAGGACGTGAACAACGCGATCAAGGCGGACATCGCCAAGGACGTGTCGGCCAATATCGCCAAGGACATTCGCGGCGGGCTCGGCCTCTAACTTAACAACCTGATGGACCGGCGGCGTTGCGTGCGCCGCCGGTCTGCAATGGAGATCTTCATGTTTAACCTGAACAGGCTGGCATGTGGCGTGGGCGCGGGGGCGCTGGCCATGTTCGCGGTGGGCGCGCAGGCGCAGGAGACCGCGGCGCCGTCATCCGGGCCGACCTTCCGTCTCGAGGGCAAGGCCGGGGCCGAATACAATTCGAACGTTGCGGTGCAGGACCTCGACACCAATACGGGTCAGGGCGACTGGGCGGCAACGTTCAACGTGCTGGCGGAAGTGAATGCGACGCCGGTGGACAAGCTGACGCTGCGCGCGGGCTATGAGTTTTCGCAGACGCTGCATGATGAGTTCGATGCGTTCGACCTGGCGCTGCATCGCGGCTATGGCGAGGCGGCGTATGATTTTGGTGTCGTCACGGTGGGTGTGCTGGGGAACCCGGCGCAGGCCAACCTTGATGGAGATGAGTACCTGACGTTCACGCAGGTCTCGCCCTACATCTCTAAGCAGTTCGGCGAGACGCTGTTCCTGCGCGGCTCCTATGCGGCGACGGACAAGTCGTTCGCGGGGCGGCCGGAGCGGGATGCGACGTCGGATACGCTGGCGGCGGATGCTTACTTTTTTCTCGATGGGACGAAGCGCTACATCGCGGTGAGCGGCAAGGCGATCGAGGAAGATGCGAATACGGATGAGCTGGACTTCAAGGCGGGTTCGGCGCGGGTGCGGCTGGTGCAGCGGTTTGATGCGCTGGACCGGGAAATGACGTTCCGTGCAGGCGTTGAATACGAGCAGCGTGACTATGATGCGCCGACGCCGTCCATCGGCGCGCCGCGTGTGGACAAGCGCGCGGGTGTTGATGTGTCACTTGAAGCGCCGATCACGGACAATGTGTTTATCGAGGGCTCGTATCGCTTCGGTGGATACCAGTCGAACCTCGCCTCGGCGGATTACGACGAGCATGTCACGTCGTTGAAGCTGGGGGTGAAGTACTGAGGTCAGCGCCAGGCGGCGGGTTTCACCAGGCCATAGCCATAGGTGTTGTCCCGCCCCTTGCCGCCGAGATCTTCGGCTTGAGCTATGAGCGATTGAACGGCGGCGGATGCAGATCCGCCGCCTTTTGCCATCTGCTCGGCGATGGCGGCGGCGACGATGGGCGCGGCGAAGGAGGTTCCGCTTTCCGCGCCATAGCCGCCCTTCGGAAGGGCGACGGGCGTGGAGACGCCCCATGCGGCGAAATCGACCTGCGGGCCCTGGTTGGCCCAGCGATAGATGTTCTTCTTGCGATCAACGGCGGTGACGGCGACGACGGGGTCGAAGGCGGCGGGATAGAGCGGGCGCGCGGAGGGGCCGTCATTGCCGACGGCGGCGACAACGATCACGCCGCGCTTCGAGAGCGTGTCGATCATCTGGCCGAGCACCTGGTTGGGCGGGCCGGCGAGGCTCATGTTCACGACCTGCACTTTTTCGGCGGACATCCAGTCGAGCGCGGCGATCAGGGCGGAGGTGGTGGCGCCGGTGGCGCCGCTTTCGCCCTGGTAGAAGACAGAGGCGGAGACGAGGCGCGCATCGGGCAGGAGGCCGCGGTGTTCGCGCTCCTTGCCCACAAGAAGAGAGGCGATGGCTGTGCCGTGCGCGGTGGGGCGGGCGTTGGAGCTTTCCACGAAGTCGCGTTCGGCGATGTTGGCGCGGTTGAGAGCCGGATGCTTTTTCACCAGCGCGGTGTCGATGAGGCCGATGGTGATCTTGCCGCCACTGCCGCCGCCTTGCGGGGCGGGCGATGGGTCTGGTTCCGGGTCGGGCGCGGGGCCACTGCGTTCGTTGTAGATGTGGTTGCGGTCGGCGGAGGTGGCGCCGAGGCTGCGCAGGAGGGCTTCGGCGCGGCCGGGGATGTTGTCCTGGTCGGAGACGATGACACGGACGAGGATCAGGCCCGACGACGAGAGCGCGCGCTGGCTGAGGATCTGGACGTTGGCTGCCCGGAGCGTCGGCATCTGTTCGGGCGTGAGCAGGGCGATCCATTCGTGATCGAGCGCGCGCCAGTTGTCTTCCACCGTCACTTCCTTGCGGGCGGGCAGCAGGGGGAGTTCAAGCAGCGGGTCGATGAGGGTCTTCGGCAGGTCTTTCGCTTGCAGCAGCTTTTCGACAGCGCGGTCGATGCGGCCGGTGATGGGATCGGTGACGGCGCGGTCGATCGTGCGATCGATTGTGCGGTCCACGGTGCGGTCGATTCCCTGAAGGATGGGGTTGTCGCCGAGGCCGCCGGGCAGCTGCGCGAATGCGGCTGGCGCGAGGGCAAGCGCGAGGGCTGCGAAAACGGCCTGCGTTTTCATCTGCCTTTTCAATGGAAACCAGCCAGTGCGCACGCGGGAACCCTTTTAACCTCTTGTCTCTACCCAGCAGACGATTGAGGCCCGATAAAATTCCGCACCCAGTGGAATAAACCCAGCAACCACACGTCATAGCACCAGATGGCCCGGGAACGGACAGAATTGCACAGGGACCTGGTGGCGCTGGTCCCGCAGCTGAGGCGGTTTGCATACGCGCTGACGCGCCATGCGGATGACGCTGACGACCTTGTGCAAGCCACGATGGAACGGGTGCTGTCGCGCCCGATGCCGGACGATGTCGAACTGGTGAAATGGATGTTCAGGGTAAGTCGCAATATCTGGATCGACGACCTCCGCTCCCGCAAGGTGCGCCGGGATGCTGCGATGGATATCGCGGCGGAGAACGAGCTGGACGTCTCGACGGAGGACCGCGTGGCGGCGCAGGCCGCGCTGAGGCGGACGCAAGAAGGGATCAACGCGCTGCCGGAAGACCAGCGCGAAGTGCTGGCCATGGTGGCGATTGCGGGCATGGCCTATCGCGAGGCGGCGGAGGCGCTGTCCATTCCGATTGGTACGGTGATGAGCCGGCTGGCGCGTGCACGTGCTGCGCTGGCCGCGCATCTGGAGGCGGCAACATGAGCGAGCGCATGTGGACCGACGAACAGCTTTCGGCGTTTCTGGATGGCGAGCTTGCCGGCGCCGACATGGATGCGCTGGCGCATGCGCTTGAGGCGGATGCCGGGCTGGCGGCGCGGATGGAGCGTCTGGGGTCTGCCAACACGGCGTATCTTGGCGCGGTTGGAGCGATTGACGACACGCCGATGAAGACGAACCTGAAGGCGGCGATGGAAACGCCGCCGACAGCGAAGGTGATTGCGTTCAAGCCGCGCAGCATCAGCGCGTTCGTGATGGAGCATCGGGCGATTGCGGCTTCGCTGCTGTGCGCGGCGGGGGTGTTTGGCCTGATGTCGACGATGACTCGCGGCGCGGAGGATCCGCTGGCGCCGGGCGCGGACGGACAGATCATGGCGAGCTCGCCGATCTATCGCATGCTGGAAAGCGGCAGGACGGGTGAGGTGGTGACCATTTCCGCCAGCGCCTCGGCGACGCCGCGCCTGACGTTTGCTTCGGACGACGGCGGGTTCTGCCGGCAGTTCGACCTGGTGAGCGGCGAGAGCGCGTCGGCGGCGATTGCCTGTCGCGAAGGCGATGGGTGGAAGACGCAGGTGGTGGCTTATGGGCTGCCGAAACCTTCGGGTGATTTCCAGACGGCGTCGGCCGGGAAGTCGGAAGCGCTGGAGGCGTTTCTGGATCAGCGGATGAGTGGGGCGCCGATGAATGCGGAGGATGAGGCGAAGCTGCTTGAGGGCGGCTGGAAGCGATAATCCCCTCGCCGCCCTCGTGGTTCGACGGGCGGCCTTCGGCCTGCTCACCATGAGGGCTCTCGCTGGCGTTCCGCCTTGCCGTTATGCGCGGAGTCATTCTCGGGCTTGACCCGAGAATCTTTCTTACCCTCCACGATTACGCTTGAAGCGATGAAGAAAGATTCTCGGGTCAAGCCCGAGAATGACTCCGTGCGCTATTCGAACGCGATGCCGTTTGCCGTCAGCACATCCAGCGCGGGTTGCATCGCGTCGCGGTGGCGTTTCCAGCGGTTGATCGAGGTTGCGTAGAGCGGACGTCTCACCTGGCTGGCGCTGGCGGTGGCGACGGGGGCGGCGTTTTCGTGGAAGGCGAGGCATTGCGCCTGCCAGTCGAGGCTGCAGAAGGCGATGAGGCGACGGGCTTCGGCTTCGATGTCGCTGACGAGGTTTTCGTAGTGGACTTCGGTGAAGCGGTTCGGCGAGAGGGTGGCGCGGAAGTGTGCCATCAGGGGATCGAATTGGGCGTAGTAGTGCGCGGTTGAGGCGAGATCGTAGGCGTAGCCGTAATATCCGAACGACGTGGCGAAGAGCTGGCGGTAGTTGCTGAGGATGGTGTCGGCGGGGTTGCGGCGGACGCAGATGATGCGGGCGTTGGGCAGGGCGCGGAGGATGAGCGGGACGTAGAAGAAGTTCAGCGGCATCTTGTCGACGAAGCGCGGCGCGGCGCCCACGACGCGGCGGGCGCGGGCGATGTAGCGTTCGCCGATGGGGGTGAGGTCGACCTGCGTGGATGCGTCGAGTGTTTCGGCGTCGAGCACGTAGGGGGATGGCGTGTTGGCGGCGCGTTTGAGTTCGAGGGCGAAGTCGCTGAGTTCGCCGGCGGAGGCGATGTCGCTGTGGCTGGAGAGGATGCGGTCGAGCAGCGTGGTGCCGGTGCGAGGCAGGCCGACGATGAAGATGGGAGAGGTGTCTGGGGTGCTACTTGCGGGAGTTGATGAGGTGGCGCGGGCGGCAGCGAAGAGCGCTTCGGTCTCATCGGCGTTGTAGGGCGTGGACTGGCGCTTGAGCAGCTTGGCATGATCGAGCCAGTGCATCGCCTGATCTGCATGGCCGAGATCTTCGTTTGATTTGGCGAGGGCGTGGCCGATGTGCAAGCGATCGTCGGCGGTGGTGAGGGTGGCGAAGAGGGCTTCGAGCGCGAGGATGTCGTTCCGCTCAGGCGTCTGGCGCTGCATCAGGATGAGCGAGGACCAGGCGCGGACGTGGCCGGGTTCAAGGGCAATGGCGCGCCGGAAGGCGGTTTCGGCGGCGGTGAAGTCGCCCATGAACTGGAGGGCTGCGCCGAGATTGTAGAGGAAGGCGGGGTTGGTGGGGGCTGCATCGACGGCGCGCTGGAACAGGAGCGCGGCGTCGGCGTGGAGGCCGAGGCGGCTGTAGACGACGCCGATTGTATCCAGTGTGCGCGGGGACAGGTTGGGGGCTGTGGCGGCGGCTTGCGCGTCTTCGACGGCGCCGTCGCGATCGAACAGGGCGGTGCGGCTGCGGGCGCGTTCGGCGAGATAGCGGGGATTTCCGGGCGAGAGGGCAATGGCGCGGTCGAAGAGTTCCAGCGCCTTGCGGTGGTTGGCGTGGTCTGCGGTGAGGACGCCGAGAAGATAGAAAGCCTGAGCGTTTTCCGGATCTTCGCGGAGGACAGCCATGCAGGACGCGTGCGCTTGCTGGTAGCGGCGATTGGCGAGGTGGCTCGCTGCTTCGTTGAGATGGTGATCCGTATCCGCGTTCATTTCCCTACGTCATTTTGCAGCACAACAATTGAGCGGAAGCGCCTGCACATCGATCATTCCGTGCAAGCTTCCGCGTAAGTCGCAGCGTCATGCAATGCCTGAACAACAAGATGATTGAAAGGAGGTTGCCCGGTTGTCTAGCCAGAGTCTCAATAGGATTATGAGACGAGAGGGTCCAGACATGCAAAGAACTCGCTTGCTGCGTTCGACCGGCCTTGTGGCGTTTGCGGTTGCCGCTGGAATTTCCGCCATCCCGATTGCGAGCGCGCAGGAGACCGGACCGTCGGGCGAAAAATCCGACGTCATCATCATCACGGCGACCCGTCGCGAGCAGAGCGTGCAGGAAGCGCCGATCAACATCGCCGCGGTAGGCGAAGCACAGATTGAGGAGCAGGGCTTCGCCGATCTGGCGGACGTGCTGGCCTATGTGCCTGGCATCAACATCGTCGATCGCGGCGGACGGCAGGGCAACCCGATCATTGTGCGTGGCCTCAACGCGGACCCGATCGGGCCGGGCGATGGCAACAATGATGGCGGCGGCACGGTGGCCACATATGTCGGTGAGATTCCGTTGTATGTGGACCTGCGCCTGAACGACCTGCAGCGCGTGGAAGTGCTGCTTGGGCCGCAAGGGACGCTGTATGGCGCGGGGACGCTGGGCGGCGCGATCCGCTATATTCCGAACCGGCCGGAGTTCTCGGGCGATACGCTCTCCGTACGGGCCGCGACGTATCAGTATTCCGAGGCTGAGAGCCTGAGCACGGATGCCGGCTTCACGTTCAACAAGGCGATCACCGACAACTTTGCCATTCGTGGCTCGGTGGACATGCTGAACGACAGCGGTTTCATTGACCAGCCCTATGTCGTGAGGGCCATCGGCGTTTCGGAGCCGGACCCGGATTTCAACGATCCGGCGGCGGTGGCGGCCAACCTGCGCCGTGTCGAGGATGTGGACAGCGAGGATGTTCTCTCGGGCCGGATTGCTGCGCGGTGGGCGCCGCTCGATTGGCTGGATGGCACGCTGACCTACTACTTCCAGAACTCCGACATTGGCGGACGGCGCATTTCGAGCGCGCGTTCGACCGTGCCGGCTGGCAAGTTCGAGAACGCCAAGCGCGTGCTGGAGCCGAACAAGATCAAGAACGAGTTGCTGGCGCTGGAGATCACAGCGGACCTTGGCTTTGCGGAGCTGACCTCGGCGACGGGCGCGAGCAAGTACAAGGAGGATGGCCAGCGCGACCAGACCGACCTGCTGATCTCGCTGGAATACAGCTATGAGAGCTTCCCGACCTTTGCGGCGTTCACGCACGAAGAGGGCGAGGAGAAGAGCTTCAACCAGGAAATCCGGCTCGTCTCGAAGACCGAGGGGCCGTTCAGCTGGATCGTTGGCGGCTTCTACAACGAGTTCGAGTCGGCGGGATATTCGGCGGAATTCACGCCGGGCTATGCGGCGTTTGCGGGCTTCAACCGGCCGGACGACCTGGAATACTACTCGCAGGCGCGGACCAAGCTGGTCGAGAGCGCGATCTTCGGCGAGGTCGCTTACGACATCACCGAGGCGCTGACGCTGACGGTGGGCGCGCGGGCATATGAGTATGACCTGAAGGCGTTCAGCGCGGTCGACTTCCCGCTGTTCGATCCGGGCTTCGTACCGGTGCCGGTGAGCGACATCTACAACCAGCCCTTCGATCCGGCGCTGGGGCAGAAGGACGATGGCGTGCTCGGCAAGGTGAACCTTGCCTGGCAGGTGAATCCTGACCTGCTGGTCTATGGCACGGCGAGCCAGGGCTATCGCATCGGCAATTCGAACGGGCTGGGCGAGTGCGGGCCGTTCGTTCCGGGATCGCCGCAGGGGGCATGCGCGCTGGCGCCGGGGCAGCAGTTCGGCCCGAACCCAGGCGACATCTCCTCGCGCGACGAGCGGCAGTTCACGGCGGACAAGACGAACAACTACGAGTTCGGCGCCAAATCGACCTGGCTGGGCGGCGACCTGATCCTCAATGGCGCGCTGTACTTCATCGAATGGGTCGATCCGCAGGTTGCCTCGGCGACGGTCAACGCGTCGATCCCGATCACGGTCAACGCGGACGGCGCGGAGTCGAAAGGTGTCGAGCTGTCGGCGGACTGGAACGTGACGGACCAGTTCAATGTGCGCGGCAGCTATAGCTACACGAACTCGGAGCTGACGGCGCCGGTGCCGGACCTGGTGCGGACGATTGCGGCTGGCGGCGGCTTTGCCACGGCGTTCGAGGATGGGCAGGCGGGCGACCGCCTGCCGGGCTCGCCGGAGAACCAGTTCTCGATCTTTGCGAGCTATGACCAGCCATTCTGGGAAGGCGCGCTGAAGTGGAACATCGGCTATGCGTGGCAGGGCGATGTGCTGTCGCGCGCGGGCGGGCGTGGATCGAGCCTGACGCTGGATGCGTTCGGCATTTCCAACGCATCGGTGGTGTATGACGCGGGCGCCTGGAAGGGCACGCTGTTCGTCAACAACCTGCTCGACGAGTATGCCGAGACGGGCGTCACGGGCACGGTGCTGTCCAACCAGACGGTGAACGGCGCAAACGTGCGCGCCTTCTACACCAACATCGCGCCGCCGCGCACGATTGGCGTGCGCTTCAGCTGGGACGTGTTCTAGGCGACGCCGAACTTTGTCGTAGTCTGAATGCCGACTGACTTGAGGAAGTCGGTCGGCAGGACGCCGCCGGCGCAGACGATGATGGCGTCGTTGGGCAGCTCGATCGGGCCGCTGGCGGTTTTCAGCTGGACGGACGCTTTCGAGATCGAGGTGATCTGCGAGGCGAGGCGGACGGTGAGGCGGCCGGACGCGGCGGCGGCATCGACGCGTGTACGGTTCTTGCGCTTGGCGCGAGCGAAGGCCTCGCTGCGGTAGGAGAGATCGACGATGGCGTTGGTTTCTTCCGCGATGGTGGCGGCGGCTTCGAGCGCGCTGTCGCCGCCGCCGACCACGAGCACGCGCTGGCTGGCGAACTGCTCCGGGTCCGAGAGGCGGTAGAGCACTTTCGACTGGTCCTCGCCGGGGACGCCGAGCTTTCGCGGCGAGCCGCGGCGGCCGATGCAGAGCAGGACGGCGCGGGTGCGGTGTGTGCCTTTTGACGTCTTGACGATGAAGCCGTCGCCGTCGCGTTCGATGCCGGTGAGCTGTTCTTCGTAGGACATGGCGAGGTCGGCCTGGTCGCGGGCGTCTTTCCAGAAGGCCATGAGCGTCTCTTTCGAGACTTCGCGGAACTTCATCTGGCCGATGATGGGGAGTTTGGCGGGGGCGGTCATCACCAGCTTGCCACGGGGGAAGTGGGAGACGGTGCCGCCGAAGGTTTCCTGTTCGATGGTGAGCGAGCGGAGGCCTTTCTCTTTCGCGGCGAGGCTGGCGGCGAACCCGGAGGGGCCGGCGCCGACGATGAGGACGTCGAGGCGATCATTGCGGCGGAGGCCGGGGAGTTTGGCGATGGAGTCCATCGCCTGCACGCCCTGCGAGATCGCGTTGCGGATGAGGCCCATGCCGCCGAGTTCGCCGGCGATGAAGAGGCCGGGGACGTTGGTTTCGAAGGTGGGCGAGACGGTGGGGAGTTCGACGCCGCGCTTTTCGGTGCCGAAGACGAGCGTGATGGCCTGCGTGGGGCAGGCGGCGGCGCAGGCGCCGTGGCCGATGCAGGCGGTTGGGTCCACCACCTGCGCCTTGCCGTCGACGAGGCCGATGACGGTGTGTTCGGGGCAGGCCGTGACGCAAGCGCCGGAGCCGCAGCAGAGCGAGAGGTCGATGTGCGGGTGGAGGGATGTGGGTTCGGTGAGGCCGGCTTCTTTCGATTCTTCCCACGTGCGGTTGGCGCGGCGATTGGCGCGGCGGCGCGTCATCGCGAACAGCATCAGGCCGAGCACGAAAGGGACGATGTAGACGAGGGTGGCGATGAGTGTGTCCAAGGCTGTGGGGCCTTTTGGTTAGTTGGCGGCGAGGTCGAGCGGGGCGGTCATGGCCTGTTGCAGGCGAGCCTTGGCGGTGGCGTCTTTCGAGAAGGCGGCCTGGCCATCGGCGACGGCTTTCTGGGCGAGGTCTGTCTGGTTGAGGACACGCCGAGCGCGGATGAGACGGAGCCAGCCATCGAGATCGGCGGGGTTGGCTTTGAGGCGCGCATCGAGGCGGGAGACCATGCCCTCGACCATCGCCTGACGTGCTTCGGGCGACATGGCGGCGGCTTCGGAGACCTGTGTGGAGGTCGGGCCGGCGGGGCGTTGTGTGTCGAGGTTGGTAGAGGGCGCGGTTGCCGGGAGGCGGGCGCTGACGTTGATGCCGGAGGATTGCGAGAGCTCGGTGACGCGGCCGCGGACTTCTTCGTACCACGGCGCGCTGGGGTCTGCGCCGTCGAGCATGGCGAGCCAGTCGTTGAGGGCGGCCTGGGCGTTGCCCTGCTGCTCTTTCTGGAGGCCTAGGAGGAAGCGGGCGCGCGGGTCGGCGGCGTCGAGCTTCACGGCGGCGCGGAGGGCTTTCTCGGCTTCGGGCGTGACCATGCCGCCGGCGGCACGGGCGAGGGATTCGCCGTAGGCCGAGAGTGTTTCGGCGTCCTGCGGGGCGAGCTTGGCGGCCTGCGCGTAGGCGGTGGCGGCGCCGGCGTAGTCGTCGGTGCGGAATTTCGACCAGCCGAGCATGCGCCAGCCTTCGACATCGTTCGGAGCGGCCGCAAGACGCGTTTCGAGATTGATGATCATCTCGTCGACGGGAGCGACGCTGGTCTGGCCGGCCTGTGTTGGCGCGGCGGCGGGGTTCGCCATGGCGCTCATGTCGGCAAGGGTGAGCTGCGGGTGGGATGAGGCGACGCCGGCGGGAGAGCCGACTGCGCCGTAGATGATGGCGGAACCGACGGCGAGGGAGACGGCGACGGCGATGAAGGTGGAGCGGTCTGTGAGGGTCATGTCGGACTCTTTCAGGGAGGCGGTGGCGCCAGATGTGGCGATGAGGCGGCGCTGCACTTCGGTGCGCGCCATGCGGGCGTCGTCTGCGGAGATGAGGCCGGCGGCTTCCTCGCGCTCAAGTTCGGTGAGCTGGGCGCGGTAGATGTCGGCGCTGGCGCCGTCGGTGAGGCGGGTGCGGCGAAGGAAGGGCCAGCAGACGAAGGCTGTGGCGGCGGCCATGGTGAGGGTGATGAGGAGCCAGAGCATCAGGCCTTGCCTCCGCTGACGAGACGGTTGGCGAGTTCGGCGGCTTCGGTATCGGAGAGCGGTGCGGGTGCGAGATCGCGGCGGGCGGCGGGGCGGAGATAGGCGAGCCAGCCCCACGCGGCGGCGGCGAACAGGAGAAGCGGGCCGAACCAGAGTAGCAGCGTATCGAGCTGCAGCGGGGGCTGGAGCAGGACGAAATTGCCATAGCGGTCGGTCATGTAGGCGATGACCTGCTCGGGCGTTTCGCCGGCGGTGAGGCGTTCGCGGACGAGGCGGCGCATGTCTGCGGCCAGGGGCGCGGCGGATTCCTCGATCGACTGGTTCTGGCAGACCACGCAGCGGAGGGATTTGCCGAGGTCGTGCGCGGTGGCTTCGACGGCGGGGGTGAAGGCGGAGGGTGCCTGCGCGAGGGCGACGGGTGTGAGCGTGAGCGCGGCGATCAGAACGAGGTGTCTCATGCCGGTTCTGACTCCAGCTTGCGGATCAGGGGGAGGAGCGTGTCTTCCCAGAGTTCGGGTGTGATCGGGCCGACCTGTTTGTAACGGATGCGGCCGGTGCGATCGACGAGGAAGGTTTCAGGCGCGCCGGTGACGCCGAGATCGATGGCGAGGCGGCTGTCGGAATCGACGCCGGTTTTCAGGTAGGGATCGCCATAGCGGGCGAGCCAGTCTGCGCCCTTGCCGGGCGGATCGCGCCAATCAACGCCGTAGAGCGCGACCTGGCCGGATTCGGCGATGGCGGTGAGCTGCGGGTGTTCGAGGACGCAGCTGGAGCACCAGGAGCCGAAGACGTTGACGAGGGAGACCTTGCCGATGAGGTCTGCGTTCGCCAGCGCGTCGCGTTCGGGCGTGAGGCGCGTGAGGGTGAAATCCGGCATGGGGCGGTCGATCATGGTGGAGGGCAGCGCCTTCGGATCGCGCGTGAGGCCGTAGGCGAAGAAGCCGGCGACGACGAGGAAGATCGCGACGGGGATGATGGCGGACCAGGCGGGGAGTGAGGCGCGGGGTGCTGCGACGGGTTGCGTGGCGCTCATGGCTCAGGCTCCTGCCGGGACGGCGGCGGCGTCTGCGCGGACCTTGTGAGGGGCGCCGACGCGGAAACGACGGTCGGAGAGGGAGGCGAAGCCACCCAGGGCCATGATGAGCGCGCCGGTCCAGATCCACATGGCCAAGGGATGGTGCGTGACGCGGACGAGGAAGGCGCCGGAGCCATCGTCTTCGCCGGTGGTGATGTGGAGGTTGGCGAGGATGCCGGCGCGGATGCCGGCTTCGGTCGTCATGGTGTCACGCTCGGGATAGTAGCGCCGCTCGGTGATGAGCTGGCCGTCCGGGGCGCCGTTGAGCGTCATCGAGAAGGTGAGGCGCTGGGCATCGTAGTTGGCGCCTTTGACGAGTTGGACTGTGTCGAGTTTCACGATGCGCTCGCCGAATGTAGCGGTGTCGCCTGCGCGCATGGAATGCGTGGCTTCGGATTCCCATGCGGACATGGCGGTGACGCCGATGACGGCTATGGCGAAGCCGGCATGGGCGACGACGAAGCCCCAGGTGGAGCGCGGGAAGGCGCGCGCGAGGAAGAGGGACTGGGGCCCGCTGACCTGTCCGATGCGCAGGCGTACCTGCATCCAGCGCGCCATGCTGGCCAGCAGGAAGACGCCGAAGCCGATGCCGAGGCCGCCGGGGAGGCTCTGGCCGAAGATGCCGCATGTGAGCCCTGCGGTGAGGCCGACAAAAAGCGGGATGCGGAGGGATGTCGTGGTGGGGCGGACGCTGTCGCTGCGCCAGCGCATCATCGGGCCGAACGCCATCAGCGCGACGACGCAGAGCATGATGGGGCCGAAGGTGATGTTGAAATAGGGCGGGCCGACGGAGATCTTGTCGCCGCTGAGGGCGTCGATCACCAGCGGGTAGAAGGTGCCGAGGAAGACGACGGCGGTGGCGATCAGCAGCAGGAAGTTGTTGGCGAGGATGGCGCCTTCGCGGCTGGCGGGGGCGAAGCTCGGCGGTTGCTGGAGCTGTCGGGCGCGCAGGGCGTAGAGCGTGAGGGCGCCGCCGCTGGCCGCGAGGACCATGGCGAGAATGAAGATGCCGCGCGCGGGGTCTACAGCGAAGGCGTGGACGCTGGTGAGGATGCCGGAGCGGACGAGGAAGGTGCCAATGAGGCTGAGGGTGAAGGTGAGGATGGAGAGCAGCAGCGTCCAGTTCACCAGCGCGTGGCGGCGCTCGACGACCATGGTGCAGTGGAGGAGCGCGGTGCCGATAAGCCACGGCATGAAGGAGGCGTTCTCGACCGGATCCCAGAACCACCAGCCGCCCCAGCCGAGTTCGTAATAGGCCCAGGCGCTGCCGAGCGCGATGCCGATAGTGAGGAAGCACCAGGCGGCGAGCACCCACGGGCGAACCCAGCGGGCCCAGGCGGCGTCGACCTTGCCTTCGATCAGCGCGGCGACGGAGAAGGAGTAGGCGATCGAGAAGCCGACATAGCCGAGGTAGAGCATCGGCGGATGGGCGACGAGGCCGGGATCCTGCAGCAGCGGATTGAAGCCCATGCCTTCAAGCGGGGCGGGCATCAGGCGCGCGAACGGGTTCGAGGTGAAGATGATGAAGGCGAGGAAAGCTGCGCCGATGAGGCCCTGCACGGCGAGGGCGCGGGCTTTCAGCGTGGCGGGGAGGTTGTTGCCGAATAGAGCGACGGCTGCTCCGTATGCGGCCAATACGAGCGCCCAGAGCAGCATGGAGCCTTCATGCTGCCCCCATGCGGCGGCGATCTTGTAGAACATCGGCTTGGCCGTGTGGGAGTTGCTGGCGACGACGCGCAATGAAAAGTCAGACTGAGTAAAGGCCCAGATCAGGCAGGCAAAGGCGAACGCAATCAACGCGAGCTGCACATACGCCGCCGATGATCCGATCTTCATCAGGCGCACATTGCGTTTGGCCGCGCCCCAGAAGGGCACAATGCCTTGTGCGAGTGACGTCATGAGCGCGAGGATGAGGGCGAACAGGCCGATTTCGCTGAGCAAGGGCGATCCGGAAATCTGGGGCGACAAGATCGTTCGTCGCCGGTGGCGCCCCCGCGCATCCAGAATGATGCACTGTTCGGAGGGAAAATTCTACCACTGCATCCTATGATTTATTTCATCGAACTGAGACTTCTATTCTTAAGCACTCCATGTCAGAACGAATGCAGGTGGGGCGCGCTTTCATCAGTGCGCGGAGTATTCATTGTCGACTCTTCACGGCTCTCGACGCAGAGCCTCTACCGAAGTTCAGCCTGAGTTCAGGCGCGATTCAGCTAGCGAAAATCCCAGACCGCAACGTGCGGAAGGGGCGCCGCGATTACGGGACGAGGCGCCTGCTGCGAAGCCCGTGCACAAGCCCAAAAGCGCTTTTGAAAGCCGTGCTTTTCCGCTGTTTCTCGGCGCCATCACGGCCGCGCTTGTGGCGGGATGGATGTTCCGCGACCTGCTGAAGATCGAAGCGGAAGAGGGCGTCGGATACTGGCTCGGGATTGCGGGCGTCGGTTGCGTGGTCGTGTTGCTGGTCTATCCCGTCAGGAAACGCATACCGGGGCTGCGCTGGATCGGAACCGTACCGGCGTGGTTCCATTTTCACATGTCTCTGGGGCTTCTGGCGCCAACACTGATCTTATTCCATGCGGGCTTCCGGACGGGTTCCGTCAACGCTGCGATTGCGCTGACATCCATGCTGGTTGTTGCGGGAAGCGGACTTCTTGGGCGCATGCTTTATGTACGTATACATCGCAATCTGACCGGAAAACGCGCGGAAGTGCGAGCGATGATGCAGGACGCTGTGCTGCTGAAGCAGACGCAAGTGCGCGAGTTCGCCGAGGTGGCGGAGATCAAGGAACAGTTTGAGGCGACGCTGCACAAGCCGCGTCCGCATGTGTTCAGTGCGCTGGGCTATGCCCTAGCGACATCGGCGCGGATCACGGTGGCGCGGCGGCGGATGCTGAGTGCGCTGAAGCGCGGATCGCGGCGCGTGGCGACGAGCGGGCAACCGGGCGC
>JAOATF010000111.1 GCA_030158285.1 Hyphomonadaceae bacterium | reverse complement strand
GTGAGGCCAAGCTGGCGCCGCATCAAGGCGAAAATTCGGCGGAGCGTTCGGATTCAGGGCTTTTGAGGCGCCCACGCTACGGTTCATTTCGGGACTGTCCGTACCGCCAGGACGATGGAACTTGCCGCGCGCGACAGTGCCTATTCTCCGTGAGCTAGGCGAGGGCCGTGTTTAACGTCATGTTTTCCGGGTCAGGTATCCTGCAGTGGGGCAGGAGGGCAGGCGATGTCGCTCGTAGTGGATCTGGGGCAGCTGGAGACGATGACCGGAGGCGACGCCGCCCTTGCGGTCGAAGCGCTCGGTATTTTCCGGCAGTCGGCAGAGTTGTGGACGAAACTTCTCGATGCCTCGGCAGAGCCCGAGCAGTGGGCCGATGCCGCGCACGGCATCAAGGGCGCGGCGCGCTCGGTCGGCGCGATGCAGCTGGGGGATGTGTGCGAGGTGGCTGAAAAGCTGGGACGCGAAGGTCATCCAACCGCTGTTGAAGCCGGCGTGGCGATCTCGGCCGTGAAGGACAGGCTGGGCGAGGCGCTGGAAGCCATCGCCCATGTCGAACACCAGCTGATGATGCGGCGCACGTTCGAAGGCGTCAGGCTCGGCTGATCAGAACGTCCAGGTCAGGTCGGTGAACCCGTAGACCGGATTGCCCATGCCGGTGGCGTTCGGCGCGTCCTTGAGGAAGTCGCCTTCGAAGACCACCGCTGCGCCAAGCGATAGGCGAAGCGAATCCTTGACCAGCCAGTGACGGTAGCGGCCTTCGAGCTGCAGGCCGACATCCTTGCCTGACGCGCCGCTGGCATCGCGGACGCTGGAGTTCGCAAAGCTGTCCTGCGCTTCGGCCAGACGCACCTGACGCAGCATCACATAGGCGTCGCTGTTGGCATCCGGCTTCACCTCCAGGCGGATGCCGGGCGATGACAGGTTGGTGCGCGAGATGAAGCCGAACGTGCTGGTGGGTCCGAATTCGAAGGAGCGATCACCGAACAGCGGATCGAAGCGCTGGCTTTCGCCGTCAGTGGGCGAGGCATCGCCGGAGGCGAAATCATACTGCAGCGCAAGGCGGGGCGACCATGGCGCATCGAAGCTGAAGCCGGCTTCGACGTGCGCCATCTGCGCCTCGTGGGACAGCGACGCCACATCGAGCGGGTTGGTCGTGGCACGTTGTGAGCCGGTCTGGTGGGCAAATTCGAGATCGAAGTCGAACTTGCCGCTGGCCGATAGGTGGCGCAGGCGGACACCAATGGTCGCAAGGTCGCGATTGCGCGTGGCGACATTGCTGTCGTCATCCTCCTGCAAGTCGAGAAGATAGAGTTCGCCGCGGAGGTCGCTGGGCAGGGGCATCTCGATGTGCGCCACGCCCAGCCGGACATTGTCGAACTGCGCATCGAGCGCGACCTCATTGTCGAGGGCTGATGGCGCATTCGCTGGTTCGCGTGTCACCGGCGCGGTGTAGGCGAGGGTAACGGCCAGCTTGTCCTTTGTGGTCCACACCGCGCGCACGCCATCGAAGGTGGCGAGGATGCTGCGATAGTTGGCGCGCGCCACCAGCCGGCGCGAGCCGACATCCATGGTGAAGCGCCCGGCTGTGAGGTCGAGCTTGGCGCCATCAGCGAGAAAGTCGTGCGGCCGCCAGGCGAGCCAGGCCTGCGCCGGCTCCAGCGTGTTGATCTCGGCCGCAGCGCCGCCTGTCTCATTGCCGGCGATGAAGCGGGAATCGAGCAGTTCTCCGCCTAGCGTCAGATGGGATCCTGACAGGATATCGAACTCGACACGCAGCTGCGTCTGCAGGCCGAGGAACTCGTCGTCGTCCGTGCGACCGGCCACGAACGGATTTGCCAGCGCCTCGTAGCGCGGCCGCATCAAGCCTTCGACGCGAACCCCGTCGGGAAGGCTCAGCGCCGACTGCAGCCGCCACGGTCCCTCGTCGCCGGATTGCGCGGTCTGGGCGGTCGCGATCGGCGTTATGGCGGCAAAGGCTGCTGCAAAAACGAGCAGCCGCGCCCGGCCAGCGGAGGCGTGAATCGGGCCGGAAAAGACGACTTTGGGGGCAGGACGCTGGCTCATGCCGCCATGTGTCATAAACCCGTCATCAAGGGCAGCCCCCATTTTTTCCATGATTTCAGTGCCCAAAGGTCGATTTACTTACTCTACAGGGTCAATATAGTTTAGCCGCGAGTCGACCGGCGCCCGTGCCGGCCGCATCCTCCTTGAAGGCTTGCCACCGGCATGATTTCGCAGAAGGCCAAGTACGCATTGCGGGCTCTTGTGGCGCTGGCCAAGCAGCCGCCGGGCCAACCGACTTTCATCGGTGAGATCGCCGAGACCCAGAACATCCCGAAGAAGTTCCTCGAGCAGATCCTGCTCGACCTGAAGCATCACGGCATCGTCGCCTCGCGGCGGGGAAAAGCCGGTGGTTATGGGCTTTTGCGGCCTGCCGACACGATTTCGTTCGGGGAAGTCCTGCGCATCGTCGATGGCCCGATCGCACCGCTGCCGTGCCTGTCGAAGATCGCCTACAGGCGTTGCGAGGATTGCCAGGACGAGGCCGGATGCGAGGTGCGTCGCGTGTTCGCGCAGGTGGCGGATGCGACCCGCGCCGTGCTTGACCGGACCACGATTGCGGATGCGATCGGGGCCGATCTTCCGATCCGTTTGCGTGAGCTTGTGGCCTGACGCGGGGCGCGTCGCAGGTTTGACAAACCCGACCAAGGCACTAGCGTAAAGAGCCTCGGAGGACACCCATGCGCGGACGTTTGATCGCACTGGCGGCGTCGCTTGCGCTTGGCGCGTGTGGCGGCGGCAACACTAACGAAGTGACCCTGCTCAACGTGTCGTACGATCCGACGCGCGAACTCTATGAGGATTTCAACCAGGCTTTTGCCGCCGGATACAAGACGCCGGACGGCAAGACGGTGAAGATCAACATGTCCCATGGCGGCTCTGGCAAGCAGTCGCGTGCGGTGATCGACGGGCTGGAAGCCGATGTCGTGACCATGGGCCTGCAGAACGACATCGACGTGATCGCCAAGGAGACCGGCAAGATCCCGGCCGACTGGCGCGGCAAGCTGCCCGCCAACTCCTCGCCCTATACCTCGACCATCGTGCTGATGGTGCGGAAGGGGAACCCGAAAGCGATCAAGGACTGGGACGATCTGGTGAAGCCGGGCGTTTCGGTGATCACGCCGAATCCGAAGACCTCGGGCGGCGCGCGCTGGAACTATCTGGCGGCGTGGGCCTATGCGGCGAAGAAGTTCAATGGCGATGAAGCGCAGATCAAGGCGTTCGTCGGCCAGATCTACAAGAACACAGCCAAGCTGGATTCGGGCGCGCGGGGGTCGACCACGACGTTCACCCAGCAGGGCACAGGCGACGTGCTGATCACCTGGGAGAATGAGGCGTTCTATTCGCTCGCCGAGCTTGAGCCCGGCGCTTACGAGCTGATCTATCCCTCGCTGTCGATCAAGGCGGAGCCGCCGGTCGCGGTCGTGGTGGGCAATGCAGAGAAGCACGGCACGCTGCAGGTGGCCGAGGACTACCTCAAGCATCTCTATTCGCCGGAAGGCCAGCGCATCGTGGCGAAGCACTATTATCGCCCGAGCGATCCCTCCGCCGCGGACCCGAAGGACCTCGAACGGTTCAAGCAGATCGAGATGGTGACCATCGATGATCCGCTTTTCGGCGGCTGGCCGCAGGCGCAACCCAAGCATTTCGACGCTGGCGGCCTTTTCGACCAGATCTACCAGCCGGCGAGATAGTGCATGAGTGCATCTGCGCCGGACGGGGCGCGAGCTTCACGCTGGAGACGGCGCAGTGTCCTGCCAGGCTTTGGCCTGAGCCTGGGATACACGATCGCGTACCTGTCGCTTGTCGTGCTGATCCCGCTGGCGGGGCTGGGCATTCGCTCGGCGACGCTAGGCTGGAACGAGTTCTGGGCCATCGCTTTCGATCCGCGCGTGACCTCGGCGCTGGAGCTGTCGTTCGGCGCGGCGATGGTGGCGGCGATTATCAATACGATCTTCGGCGTGCTCGTGGCGTGGGTGCTGGTGCGCTACAAGTTTCCGGGACGGCGTTGGCTGGACGCGGCGGTGGACCTGCCGTTCGCGTTGCCGACGGCGGTGGCGGGGATCGCGCTGGCGACGCTGTATGCGCCGAACGGGCCGTTCGGGATCGCGCTGGAATCGCTGTTCGGGGTCAAGGTGGGATTCACCTCGTTCGGCGTGACGATGGCGCTCATCTTTGTGGGCCTGCCGTTCGTGGTGCGCACGGTGCAGCCCGTGCTGGAAGAGATCGACCGCGAGACGGAGGAAGTCTCCGCGACGCTGGGGGCAGGGCGCTGGCGCACCGTGACGCGCGTGATCCTGCCGGGGATGTTGCCGGCGATCCTGACGGGCTTTGCGCTGTCGTTCGCGCGGGGCGTGGGGGAATATGGCTCGGTGATCTTCATCGCGTCGAACCTGCCCTACGTGTCCGAGATTGCGCCGCTGCTGATCGTCATCAAGCTGGAAGAGCACAATTATGCGGGCGCGACGGCGATCGCGACGATCATGCTGGTGATATCGTTCGCGATGCTGTTCGTGATCAACCTGCTGCAGGCCTGGAGCCGGAAATGGTTCGGCCATGAGTGAGGTGAAAGCTCCGGCCGCGCGCCGGCAGAAGCAGGCGATCGGCGAAGGTCCGCTGACGCGGGCGGCGTTGCTGGGCGTGGCGCTGGTGTTTCTCGGACTGATGCTGATCGCGCCGCTGCTGGTGGTGTTCGTCGAGGCGTTCAGCCGCGGGTTTGGCGTTTACATCGATGCGCTGGCGATGCCCGACACGATGTCGGCGTTGCAGCTGACGCTTCTTGTTGCCGCTATTGCCGTCCCGGCGAACCTGGTGTTCGGCGTGGCGGCGGCGTGGGCGATCGCGAAGTTCGACTTCAAGGGCAAGTCGTTCCTGCTGACCCTGATCGACCTGCCGTTTGCGGTGTCGCCGGTGGTGTCCGGCCTCGTGTTCGTCCTGCTGTTCGGGGCCAACAGCGCGCTGGGTCCGGTGCTGGACGATATGGGGATCAAGATCCTGTTCGCGGTGCCGGGCATCGTGATCGCGACGATCTTCATCACCTTCCCGTTCATCGCGCGTGAGCTGATCCCGCTGATGCAGCAGCAGGGCTCGTCGGAGGAAGAGGCGGCGGTGTCGCTGGGGGCGGGCGGCTGGCGGACGTTCTTCCTGGTGACGCTGCCGAACGTGAAGTGGGGGCTGCTCTATGGCGTGCTCCTCTGCAATGCGCGCGCGATGGGCGAGTTCGGCGCGGTGTCCGTGGTTTCGGGGCACATACGCGGCATGACGAACACCCTGCCGCTGCACATCGAAATCCTCTACAACGACAACAAGGCGGCTGCGGCGTTTGCCGTGGCCTCCCTGCTGGCGATGCTTGCCCTGATCACTCTGGCGGTGAAGACCCTGCTCGAAGCGCGGTTCGCCGGTTCTCTAGCCGCCCAGCGGCGTCACTGAGTTTAAGTCCGTATGCAGGTCCGCGCCGAAAACATCTCCAAGAACTACGCCAGCATGGCAGCGCTCGATGACGTGTCGCTGACCGTGCAGTCTGGCGAGCTTGTGGCGCTGCTGGGGCCGTCGGGGTCGGGCAAGACAACGCTGCTGCGCACGATTGCGGGCCTCGAGACGCCGGATTCGGGCGTGGTCTATTTCAACGATCGCGACGCCGCCGAGAGCCGCATCCAGGATCGCGGCGTGGGCTTCGTGTTCCAGCACTATGCGCTGTTCAAGCACATGCGGGTGATGGACAACATCGCGTTCGGCCTGCGCGCGCGCCGCAAGAACAAGCCGAAGGAAGCCGACATCAAGAACAAGGTCATGGAGCTGCTCGATCTCGTGCAGCTGTCCGGCCTCGAGAAGCGTTTCCCGTCGCAGCTTTCCGGTGGACAGCGGCAGCGCGTGGCGCTGGCGCGCGCGCTGGCGATTGAGCCGAGCGTGCTGCTGCTGGATGAACCGTTCGGCGCGCTCGATGCCCGCGTGCGGAAAGACCTGCGCCGCTGGCTGCGCGAGATTCACGAGCGCACCGGCCACACAACGTTGTTCGTGACGCACGACCAGGAAGAGGCGCTGGAGCTGGCCGACCGCGTGGTCGTGATGAGCAAGGGCAAGATCGAGCAGTCGGCGACGCCCGACGAGATCTACGACACGCCGGCAACGCCGTTCGTGTTCTCCTTCATCGGTGAATCGAGCGTGATCCCGGTCGTCGTCGGCAATGGTCGCGCGACGCTGGACGAGCGCCTGATTGACCTGCAGGTTGGCAACCTGCCGGACGGCCCGGCGCAACTGTTCCTGCGCCCGGAAGACGTCGCCATGGTGACCGATGGCGGGCCGGGCATTCCGGGTCTTGTCGTGTCCACGCGCCGCATCGGTGGCAATCGTCGCGTGACCATGGAGTGCGGCCTCGCACGTCACCGCATCGAGTTCGATGCGCCGGCCGAAGTGCCGATCGCCAACTCGCAACGCCTGCAGGTCCGCATCATCGGCGGCCGCGTCTATGGTGCGGGCGAGGAAGGCTACGAGACCGAGAAGCTGGCGGCCTCCGCCACGTCGGACTTCAAGTGGGCCAAAGCCGAAGGCTGGCTGGATCGCTAGATCCGCCGCACCAGCGCTGCCGCAACTGCCAGTCCCATGAATGCGCCGCCGATGCCGCGTTCAAACCAGCGTTTCACCGCGCCCTGACTGAGCGCGCGCGACATCAGGCCACCGGCGGCGATGTAGGCGAGCTGGATCGCGAAATCGATGGCGACAGCGAGGAAGCCGAGCACCAGCGACTGCAACCAGATCGTGCGGGACGGGTCGATGAATTGCGGAAAGAGGGCGAGGAAGAACAGGATCGTTTTCGGATTGCCGAGCCCGACCATCGCGCCGTCGCGGTAGGCCCGCGCGCTCGCCTCGCCGAGCGAGAACGGCGTAGGCGCGGCCGTATTGAAGGAAGCGCGGATAGCCTGGAAACCGAGCCAGGCGAGATAGGCCGCGCCCGCCCATTTGATCAGCTCAAACGCTGTTCCCGACGCGGCAATGAGACTGGCGAGACCGGCGGCGGAGCAGAGCACGTAAAGCGTGTTGGCGCTTTCGATGCCTGCGGCGGCGTAAAGGCCGGCCTGCGGTCCGCGCCACGCGCTCTGTGTCATGACGAAGAGGACGTTGGGGCCGGGGACGATGGCGATGGCAAGGACGAGGCCGACATAGGCAAGGAGTGTCGGGCCGGAAATCAGGTCGAACATGTGGGCCTCCAGAGGTGGAAGCGGTTTAGCAGGCGTGCTTGTCAGGATGTGTCAGCATTCGGCGCGCGATTTGGTTCTGGGGTGTGGAGTCATTCTCGGGTCAAGCCCGAGAATGACTCCATGAGACCTACGGCTCTTTCGGCGGGTCCTGCGCCTGTTGCTTCAGCACGTCCGCGTGCATACCGGGGTCGGCTTCGGGGTTGGAGGCGCGCAGCACTTGCACGGCCGGGCGTTCGTAGAGGCGGGCGAGGCTGACGAAGGCGGCGACGATGGCGGCGCCGGAGGCGATGAACAGCGAGACTATCGCGCCTTGTCCGGGGACGTGGACGAACATCATGCCGACGATGGCGGCGCCGCTGGTCTGGCCGAGCAGGCGGGCGGTGGCGAGCATGCCGCCGGCGCCGCCGCTACGTGACTTCGGCGCGGCGTTCATCATCGCGCGGTTGTTGGGTGACTGGAACATGCCGAAGCCTGCGCCGCAGAGAGCCATGCGCCAGATTATGTCGGCGACGCCGGCATCGTGCGGCATCATGGCCAGTGACAGCAGGCCAAGCGCGAAGATGCCGAGGCCGATGCCGCCGAGCAGGCCGGCGGGATAGCGGTCGGCAAGGTGTCCTGCTATGGGCGCGGCGATGGCGATGGCGATCGGCCATGGCGTGATCAGCAGGCCGGTGGCCACCGCAGCATAGCCCATGCCGTGCAGCATGAAGGGGAGCGAGACCAGCGCCAGCATCTGCGCTGCGAACGACGCGATCGAGGTGGCGATCGACAGGGTGAAGATCGGGATGCGCAGGAGGTCGACCGGCAGGACCGGCGACGGCTTGCCAATTTCGCGGCGCGTGAGGATCCAGGCGAGGATGCCGCCGATGGCGAGCTCGACCACAAAAAGACCGAAGCTTTCGCCTTGCCCCAGCGCATCGATGCTGCCGATCAAGAGGCCGAATGTGGCGGCGCAGAGGAGCGCGCTGATCACGTCGAACTTGTGCGTCGAGTTTTTCGTTGCGGGCAGAGACGGTGCGGCAAAGGCGAGGGCGGCGATGCCGATGGGCAGATTAACAGCGAACAGCCATGGCCATGGCGCGAAGGCGAGAATGGCGCTGGCGATGGTGGGGCCCGCGGCTGCGGAGAGCGCCACCACCAGCGCGTTGATGCCGAGGCCGCGACCGAGCAGGCGCTGGGGATAGATGAAGCGCAGGAGGGCGGGGCTGACGCTCATGATACCGGCGGCGCCGATGCCCTGGATCACGCGGGCGAGGGTGAGCATCGGCAGTGAGGTCGCCATGGCGCAGGCCAGCGAGGCCAGCGTGAAGATCGCAAGGCCCGGCACATAGATGTTGCGATAGCCGATCCGGTCGCCCAGCGAGGACAGGGGCAGCAGCGCAACGGTGATGGCCAGCTGGTAGCCGTTGACCACCCAGATGGAATGGGCAGGTTCCGCGTTCAGGTCTGCCGCAATCGTGGGCAGGGCGACATTGGCGATGGCGCTGTCGATGACGGCCAGCGTTATGCCCAGGGAGACGCCGGCAATGGCCAGATAGCGCCGGGGTGTGGGCAGGCCGTCCTGATCCATCATCATCAAACCGTCGTGAGCGTTCGTATCACCTCATTTGCGCCCGTGGGCGGAATTCGTCTAGGTTACCGCGTGGGTGGCGCGCCAGTCGCCAGATAAGACCGACACTCAGCGGATCAAGGGAGAGAGATCCATGTGCGATGAGCATACCGAACACGACAACGAGCAAAGCTTTGACAGCGGCAAGCTCTCGCGCCGTGGATTCAGCGTCATGTCGATGGCCGCGCTGGCCGCCTGCACGACCGCGCCGGCCAACCCGGAAGTGGTGAGCGAGCGCGAAGTCGAGATCACGACGCCGGATGGTGTGATGGACGCCCACTATGTTGCCCCGTCGTCGGGCGAGTGGCCGGCCGTTCTGGTGTGGCCGGATATCATGGGTCTGCGTCCGGCCTTCCGCCTGATGGCGAACCGGCTGGCGAAATCGGGCTATGCCGTCCTCACGGTGAACCCGTTCTACCGCCTCGCCAAAGGCCAGGTGTTCGATGCGCAGACGGAGAAGTTCTCCGACCCGCCGGTGCGCACGCGCCTTGTCGGCCTGATGGGGCCGACGGTGGGCAATCCGGAGAACACCAAGAAGGACGCGATTGCTGCGGTCGGCTGGATCGACAAGCAGAAGGAAGTGGATACGTCGCGCGGCATCGGCACGACCGGATACTGCATGGGCGGTCCGCTGGTGATGCGCACGATGGCGTTCGTGCCGGATCGTGTGAAAGGTGGCGCGAGCTTCCATGGCGGCGGTCTCGCTGTCACGTCGGCGACGGCGAATGAAACGCAGAAGGCCAACAGCCCGCACCTGCTGGTGCCGCAGATGAAGGCCAAGGGCGTGCTGATCGCCGTGGCGCAGAACGACGACAAGCAGGACCCGACCGTGAAGGAGACGGTGAAGGCGGCTTTCACCGCGAAGAACATCCCGGTGGAAGTCGAAGTCTATCCGGCCGACCATGGCTGGTGCCCGCCGGACAGCCAGGTGTTCGATCAGGTGCAAGCGGACCGCGCTTGGGATCGCCTGCTCGCGACGTTCAAGGCGGCGCTGTAGTCAGCGACTGCAAGTGATGCTCTGTGAAACGCGGTCCGCTCAGCGGGCCGCGTTTTTCACGAACTCTTCGAGGTAGTCGCCTTCTTCGGCATCGGGCGGGCCGGTGAACCACGCGCCGCGGATGTGGCGGCGGATGGCGCCGGTGTCTGTGGCCGAGGCTGCGGAGTGCCAGAGATAGGCGTCGTGGAAGAGCACGTCGCCATCGTCGCAGTAGATGGCGACTTCGCCGGGGGCTTTCTGGAAAGCGAGCGGCATCGGATAGGGCGGATCGAAGCGCATGTGGCCGCCGGTGGGTTTCGAGCCTTCGGGGAGGGGTGCGTTATTGGCGTTTTCGTACGGCGCCGGTGTTGCCCAGCGCTGGCTTCCGGGGACAACGCGGAGGAAGCCGTTGGCAGGGCTGGTGCCGTCGATGTGGATGGTGAAGGCGGCGGACGGCCAGACATCGAGCTGTGGGCCGCTCTGCCAGTCCGAATGCCAGCCGATACGCTTGTAGCCGGAGCCGAGACCGGCGCGGGCATCCTGGTAGACCACACCGAAGCGGGAATGCTCGCGGAGATGGCCGCCGGGGATCCAGCGCTCCATCAGCGAGACGATCGCGGGATGCAGGACAGCAGCACGGGTGACCGGGGCGATCTGCGTCACGTATTGCACGTAGTTGGCGAAGCGACCGGAGGCGGCGGCGGTCTCGTCGATCAGGATAGAGTTGCCGTGCTTCGCGGCGAGTTCGCCGTTCGCAACGCGGGTCTGGGCGTCGGCGCATTCGGCCAGCATGCCCGACATGTCATCAACGCTGTACAATCCGCGCAGGATGGCGAAGCCGTGGGTCTGGAAAAACATGTCCAGCTCGTCCAGCGCATCTTGCCGGAAGACGCCAAATTCGGGATCGATGCTGACCATGCCTCTCATGCCTGTTGGCGAGCATGTTTGCGCGCGGAAGGCAAGCGGTGTGTGGCGATCAGGCGCGCGGGGCTGGGATGGCCGGTGGCGTGCGGACAGGCTGAAGATGGGGTACGGCTTGTTGCAATCAAGACGGGGCGGCAGGGGATAACGATGTTCACGCTGGATAACCTGCGCAGCCTTGGCGGCGTCGTGTTCGTGTTTGCGGTGGCGTGGGCGCTGTCGACCAACCGCAAGCAGTTTCCGTGGCGCATCGCGGCGGTGGCGCTGGCGATCGAGGTGGTGCTGGCGGCGTCGATGCTGATGCTGCCGCCGCTGCGGGCGGCGCTGGGCGCGGTGTCGGCGGGGCTGAACGGGCTGCAGGAAGCCACGCTGCAGGGCTCGCGGTTCGTGTTCGGGTATCTGGCGGGCGGGGCCGCGCCGTTCGATGTGACCCAATCGCAGAACGGGACGATCCTGGCGTTCGGCGTGTTGCCGCTGATCATCGTCGTGTCGGCGCTGTCGGCGTTGTTGTGGCGCTGGGGGATCCTCGAGTGGGCGTGTCGGGGGCTCGGCTTCCTGCTGCGCAAGGCGATGGGGATCAGCGGGGCGCTGGGGCTGGCGACAGGCGCGAACATCTTTCTCGGCATGGTCGAAGCGCCGCTGATTGTGCGACCGTACCTCGCGAAGATGTCCCGGTCGGACTTGTTCGTGGTGATGACGACCGGCATGGCGACGATCGCGGGGACGGTGATGGCGCTTTATGCGTCGTTCCTCGCGGGGACGTCGCCGGATGCGGCGGGGCATATTCTGGTGGCGTCCTTCATGGCGGCGCCGGGATCGATCGCGATTGCGCGTGTGATGATGCCGGATACGGCGGCCGATCTGTCGGCGGAAGTCGAGAAGGCGCCACGGCTCTATCGTTCCTCCGTCGATGCGTTTGCGCGCGGTGTGCAGGATGGCGTCAACATGCTGATCGCGGTGATCGCGATGCTGCTGGGCGCGGTGGCGCTGGTGGCGCTGGCGAACATGATGCTGGCGGCGGTGCTGCCGGAGATCGGTGGGGCGGAGCTCACCATCGGGCGGATCTTCGGGTGGATCTTCGCGCCCTTCATGTGGATGCTGGGTATTCCCTGGAACGACGCGCTGCCGGCAGGCGAGCTGATGGGCACGAAAACGGCGCTCAACGAGCTGCTGGCCTATCTCGACCTGTCGAACATCGGATCGGACGCCATCGAGCCGCGCACGCGGCTGATGATGATCTATGCGCTGTGCGGGTTTGCGAACTTCGGCTCGGTGGCGATCATGATCGGGGGCCTGTCCGCGATCTGTCCGGAGCGGCGCGATGACTTTGCCGACCTGGGGCTGCGCAGCCTGCTGGCGGGGACGCTGACCAACATGCTCAGCGCGGCGCTGATCGGTCTGGCGCCATTTGCGCTGCTGCAGCTCTAGGTCACTTCTTCTTTTTCGCTGCGCCGGCCCTGGCCTTCTTGATTGCTGTTCGTTCGGCAGCGACTTCGAGGTTCTGCGCGATGCGGGCCTTCACGATCTTTTTCACCAACGCGGCGGGGATCGGCTTGGCGGGCTGGAACTGCATCGTGCCGGATGAGGTCACGAAGGGGGCGGCTTCGGGGTAGCTCTGGAGCAGGTTGGAGCTCATCGGGAAGAAGCTGAGATGCTTCTTGAAGGCGCCGAAGGCGACGAGATGGCCGTGCAGCTTGAAGGCGGGCTGGCCGTAGGAAATCACCTCCTCGGCGCCGGGGGCTGCTGCGCGGATCTGGCCACGGAGTTTTTCCAGCGCGGCGCGGGGTTCCGGCGCGAGGCGCGCGAGCCAGACATCGATGGAGGCGGCTACGGGCATGTCTCTCATGTACCGGATGAAGCCATGAATTTGCGGGGAGGTGAAGGCGCGCGGCGGCGATCTCAGGCGCGGAGCGTCTGAGGCAGTAGGGAATGGGCAGTCGGGAATAGGGTGGCGGAGCGCGGGCTTGTGCAGTGAATGCAAGGCGGCAGCTGCCCCCTTCCGCCTTCGCTGAGCTACGGCGCGACAGGCCGATGTGCACGCAA
>JAOATF010000110.1 GCA_030158285.1 Hyphomonadaceae bacterium | reverse complement strand
ACCCCATCGGCGCCTCCGGCGCGCGCGTGGTGGTCACGCTGATCAACGCGATGGAGCAGCGCAATGCCAAGCGCGGCGTTGCAGCCCTCTGCATCGGCGGCGGTGAAGGCATCGCCCTGGCGATCGAGCGGACTTGATCGGTCAGGGATTGGGCGTGAAGCGTTTCGGCGCACTGGCGGTTGTTGCTCTGCTCCTTCCCGCAGGGTGCATATCCGTATCGGTCAGCGACCGTTCCGAAACGTCGATCGTTGGCGCCTGGGTCGTCAAATACGACAAAGCTCCATTCCCCTTCCACATGCAGGTGTTCAACGCCGACGGCACGATGCAGCAGGCCAACCCGGACGCAGGCAATGCCGGATCGAGCGATAGCGACGGCAAGGGCGTCTGGATAGCGGCGGCCGGCCGTGTCCGCGGCAAGTGGGTCGAGATCCGCGCCGACCGCGCAACCCACGCCTATATTGGCCGCGGAGAGATCAGTTTCGACGTAGCAGTCAGCGCGAACGCCTTCAGCGGCATGGCCCAGGCCAACTTCTACGGCCCGGATGGAAAACTCACCGACGGTCCGATTGATACGCCTGTATCCGGAGAGCGCGTGACACTTCCCTGAACCGGCGCGTCGTGGAATAGGTGCGCATGCCGGTCGGTGAACCGGCTGGCTGGAGAGGGTTGGCAATGGCTGATGTCGTGAAGGTCCCCAGCGGTTCCAAGTTGGGGCTCGGCTTCTCGCGCGCCGTTCGCGTGGGCGACCTGGTGTTCGTATCCGGCTGCGCCCCCATCGCCAAGGATGGCGAGGTCGCGGCGCCGGGCGACGTGAAAGGCCAGACCAAGCGCTGCCTCGAAATCATCGAAGGCGCGCTGGCCCAGGCCGGAGCCGACATCAAGCACGTCGTTCGCACCCGCGTCTTCCTGACGGACATGAGCCGCTGGAAGGAAGCCGGCGAGGCGCATGGCGAAGTCTTCAAGGACATCGAACCCGCCACGTCTTTCCTCGGCACGAACGCGCTGATCAATCCGGGCTGGCTGGTCGAGGTCGAAGCCGACGCCGTGGTGACGCGCTGACGTGATCGCCGTTCTCGACGCCGCGTATGCGAATGAGGCGTCGGCAGCGGCTTGCGTGATCGCGGCGGATTGGGACGCGGCCACCGCGCTGGGCGAGTACACCCACCGCGACGGTCCCGCAGCAGACTACCAGCCCGGCGAATTCTACAAGCGCGAACTGCCGCTGCTCCTCTCCGTGCTCGGTATGCTGCCGCGCAAGCCGGACGTCATCGTGATTGATGGCTATGTCTGGCTTGGCGTCGATGATCGCAAGGGCCTCGGCGCCCACCTGTTCGATGCGCTCGGCCAGGCCATCCCCGTCGTCGGTATCGCCAAGACGCAGTTCGAAGGTGCCAGCTACTGGGCCGCGCAGACACGCCGCGGCTCCGGCGACAGCCCGCTCTACGTCACCGCCGCCGGCCTGCCGCTGCAGGACGCCGCCATCGCCGTGAAACGCATGCACGGCGCCCACCGCATCCCCACGCTCGTCGGACATGCCGACAAGCTGGCCCGCACGACCTTGCGCGCCGCAAGCTAGCCGCCCCGCTCACTGGCGCGCCTTCGCGTGAAGGTCTAGGTTCACATTCAACAAGGATCGACCGGGAGAGATGGCATGCTCAGCTACGACGTCTGCGAATGCGGAGCGCCCCTGCAACGCGTGGAACGGGACACGCCCACCCCGAAGGGTACTGACGTCGTCCTGCGCGTGATGGCGGCAGGCGTCTGCCACTCCGACCTGCATATCTGGGACGGCTATTACGATATCGGCGGCGGCCAGAAGCTGAAGCTGCAGGATCGTGGTGTGAAGCTGCCGCTCACCATGGGCCACGAGAATGTTGGCGAGGTCATCGCTGTCGGCCCCGAAGCCAAAGGCGTCAGCGTCGGCGACGTGCGCCTGATTCATCCGTGGATGGGCTGCGGCGATTGTGTCGTCTGCCGCCGCGGTGAGGAAAACCTCTGCGTGAAGCCCTGCAGCGTGGGCATCCATCGCGGCGGCGGCTTCGCCACGCATCTCGTCGTACCCCATCCCCGCTACCTGTTCGACATCGGCAGCCTGTCGCCTGAGCGCGCGGCCCCGCTCGCCTGTTCGGGTGTCACCGCCTATGGAGCGCTGAAGAAAGTGTCCGACACGGTGGCCGAAGAACCCGTCGTGATGATCGGCGCCGGCGGCGTCGGCCTCATGGCGCTGGCCCTGCACAAGAAGATGGGCGGCAAGGGCGCCATCGTCGTCGATATCGACCCGGCCAAGCGCGAAGCCGCACTCAAGGCGGGCGCGGCCCACGTCATCGACGGCGCCGCAAAGGACGTCGCAGAGCAGGTGAGGGCGGCAACCGGCGGCGGCTCTTGGGCGACGATTGATTTCGTCGGCGCAGGCCCCACGGTGAAGCTCGGCGTCGACACTGCAATCAAGGGCGGCAAGGTCATCGTCGTCGGCCTGTTCGGCGGCGACGTTGTCATACCGACGCCGTTCTTCCCCATGAAGGCGCTCACCGTGCAGGGCAGCTATGTCGGCAGCCTCAACGAGATCGCCGAACTCCTCGATCTGGTAAACCGCAAAGGCGCGCCTGATGTGCCAGTCGCCACCCGCCCGCTCGATCAGGTCAACGCCGCTCTCAACGATCTTCGCGACGGCAAGATCATCGGCCGCGTGGTGGTGACGCCCTGAGAGTCTGACTCATAATTGGGGCTGTGTTCTGAGGTGTCTTGCGCGGCGGC
>JAOATF010000109.1 GCA_030158285.1 Hyphomonadaceae bacterium | reverse complement strand
CGCTTCGCATAGCCGCTCAGCAGGTCGCCGTTCGAATTGAAATAGTCGTACCGCACCACACCGCTTACCTTTTCGAGGCGATAAAGCGTTGCGCCCTCATAGACCACGCCGCCCGACCGGCTGCGCACCTTGTGCACGTCCATCACCAGCTTGCCGCCCGTCGCGATGCTGAAGCAGTGCGTATCCGTCACGCCCTCGCCGAGATCCGCCTCCCAGCAATACCCGCCGAGCCCCAGCAACACCTCGGTCGGCTGCAACGGCGCCTGCGCCTCCGCGCTCGCACACGCGGCAAGCGAAAGCGCCAACAGGGCAAGTCTCAGCATGGCAGATCCTCCCACCCGCGATCATGATCCGCCCACGCTGTTCACGCAATCATGCCATTCCCGCAATCGCTGCTCTGCGATAGCGTCGGCCCATGCCCGGCCCCCGCGCCTTCGTAGATCTGCACGCACAAGCCCGCCGCCTCACACGCCGGACGGAGGAAGCCGACGACCTCCTGCAGTCCGCGCTTCTTGCCGCGCTTGAGTCCGGCCGCACCGACTTCACCTCGCCTGAAACCCGCCGCTGGCTCTCCGGCGTCCTCCGCAACCGCGCCGCCTTCGACGCCCGCACCGCCGGCCGCCGCAAACGCCGCGACAGCGCGTGGTCGGACTCTTTCATCCTACATGCGGAGCATGGGGGAGGTGGCGCGCCGCGCAGCGGCGAGACGGAGGGGGCAGCCACCGTTGCTGGATTAGCCCCCAGCCTGCGCCTCCCCGCCCTCCTCGCTCTCTCCGGTCACACCCGCCAGGAAATCGGCTGGCTGCTCAACCTCAGCGACACAGCCCTCCGCCAGCGCATCAGCCAGCTCCGGCGCGCCCTCGCCAGCGCCCCCGCGCCCGACACAGCCGACCCCACCGGCCAGCTCGCCTTCGGCCGCATCCGCCGCGCGCTCCTTGGCCCGGCCCGGCGCGAACACGCCGTCCTCGCCAGCCACGATCCCGACGGACATCTTTTTGTGGTCAGCCGCTCACAAATCCCCCGGTCACGGCAACAGACAGGCGGGTAACGACAAAAGGAGACACCCATGCTCGCCAAACTCAGCATCGGCGCCATCGTCTATTACGTCGCCGACATCACCCGCGCCGAAACCTTCTACCGCGACACGCTCGGCCTCGACGTGAAACGCCAGCCCGGCGAGGAACCCGGCAATGACTGGCTGATGGCCTCCACCGCTGGCGGCGTCGACCTGATCTTCTTCGCCAACCCGGAAGCGAAAGCCGGCCAGACGCCGGTCGTCGTCTACAACCTTCCGGACGGCGGCATCGACGCCATCGTGGGTGGCCTCGCAAAAAAGGGCGCAACCATCGTCACCCCCGTCAGCCACGCCCCCGGCGGCTGGTCCGCCGACCTCGCCGACCCTGATGGCCACGTGTTCTCGTTCTACCAGTCGACTGACTCGCCGCGCTAACCGCGCCTCCAGACCGCGTGCAAGACCTCCGCGCGCACGACAAACCCCAGCTTGCGGTACAGCGCCACCGCGCCTGCATTGTCGGCGTAGCTGTGCAGGAAGGGCTGATCCCCTTCCTGCATCATGCGCGTACCCACCACGCTCATCAGCGCGGCACCCAGCCCGCGTCCGCGAAACTCCGGATGCGTGCACACCGCGCTGATCTCGCGATAGCCCGGCATGTGCATCCGCTCGCCTGCCATCGCGATCAACTTGCCGTCCTCGCGCACGCCGACAAACCGCCCCATCGTATACGTCCGCGCGCGAAACGGCCCAGGCTTGGTCAGCAACGCCAGCGCCAGCATCTCCGCCGCATCGCTCTCGCCCAGCTCATCCACGCTGAAGATAGCCTCCACCGGCGCCAATCTCTCCCACACCATTTGCAGGCACAGCTTGCGTGTCTCGCTCACGCCCGCCGGCGCCTCGGGTGGCGAAACCTCCAGCAACGAAACATCATCGGCTTCGGGGATCAGCCGCGCCATCGCCTCCGCCACGGCGCGCGATCCATCACGCCCCGCCACGAACGGGCTCACATCCGCCGGAAACCGCCGCGCCATGGCGTCGCCCTGCGCATAGTGCGCCTGACGCGTCTCCAGCGCGCTCCAGATCGGCCGGTCTAGAAGATGCATGCCGCGCTCCAGCCCTGCGATAGCTGCGTCATCGCCGCCACCGCCTGCGCCTCAAGTCAAGGCCTGGCGATCTGCCGGATCACCACGCCCTCCGGCGCTGTCGCTGCAATCTGCGCGATGCACGCGCCGATCGGCGCCGCCGCCGCCGCGTCCGTCGCATAGATCGAAACGCGTGGGGAGAACGGCGTGATGCTGCGATCCGTCAGCGTGATGTCGCCGACCTCGATCCACGCAGGCGGTCGATCCGGAAACCAGTCCGGATAGATGATCGCCGCTTCGACGTTATGTTCGGCCACCAGCCGGCCCACCCAGCCCGGTGCATTTTCCGCCCGCGCCCTGCGCGCCTCCTCACTGCCCAACCCCCACAGGTCGAGCACATGCGCGTCATTGCGGAAACTCACCCAGCCAAGATCGTTCACCGCGACGGGTTTCCTCCAGCACTCCACAACAAACCGATGCATCTGATGCTGCTGCCGGTCGATATTCCGCGCCGCTAGCGGCGTCGTCGCAAACACATAGACGCCCAGCGCCCCGCCCAGCACCGCCACGCCCGCGCCCAACACCACAGACCGCACCAGCGATTGCATCAGCAGCCGCAGCTCCGCCTGCAGCAGATGCACCAGCCCCACCGCCAGCACGCAGAACACATACGCCTCATACCGCGCATAACTGTCCATCCGCCCCAGCATCATCGCCAGCGCCAGCACAGCCATCAGCCCGATCGCCAGCACACGATCCCGCCCCGCATGTCTCCACACGGCATAGCCCAGCCCGATCGCCATCACGCCCAGCAACGGCCCCGCTGGCGACACCGCATTCGTCGCAAACGTCGCGAACAGCCCGCCAAAAACTCCCCCGCCGCCATCGACAACACCGCCCGCCGCCGCCGACTTGCTCAGCACCGAACTCGGCAACACCGGCAATCCGAGCGTCGACAGCCACCAGCCGTAAAGCACAACCGGCACGATCGCCGCGACAACCGCCACTCCGGCAAACTTCCACTGGCGATCATGCAACGCCGCGCCGACGCCTAGCCCCAGAATGATCGCACCTTCAAACCGCACCAGCGGCCCGACGACCAGCGCCAGCAAAGTCCAGCGATCAAACTTCCCGTCGATCACCCGCGTCACTGCGATCACCGACAGCAACACATGCAGGCTGTGCTCCATCCCCGTGAACACCACGCCGAACACATTGAACGCCAGCAGCGCCAGCCCGATCACGATCAGCGCATTGCGCGCATTTCCCACCATCCGCTTCAGGCAGAACGCCAGCACCACCCGCACGGTCACGACAAAGCACGCCACGTTCAGCAGCAGCGGGGCATACAGCATCACGCCCAGCTTCTCGAAGGCAGCAAGAATCCACGGCCACAGGATCGACGATGACGGGTTGGACACCTCTCCCAGATTCACCCCGAAATGCCCGCGCGCGATATTCTCCGCCAGCGCCATGTGAATGTAGGGATCGTCCAGCGTGTAGAACGACACCGGCGAGGCATACGCCATCACCACGGCCGCATAGACTACCGACAGCGCCACAGCGCCCAGCGTCACAAAACGCTGGATCTTCTGCGTATCGCTTGAACTGGCGGCCCCGGCATCCGTCATGCCGCCAGCCAACGCCAGAATGCTTTCGCCATCGTTACGCTAGGACGGCCGCTTCACCAGCCAGCGCACCCGCAGCCGCATCATCTGCATGAAATCCATGCGATAGGTCTTGGCGACGTCCTGCGCAAAAGATGTGCGCTTAAGGTTCTCCCAGTACGCCCACGCCCACGGATGCCAGACATTGCGCATCCACGGCTTCTCCGTGCCGATGAAGTGGATCAGCCGTGGCCGCTTGTGACCCCAGCGCCTGTCCGGCGCCGTCTCCGCCGCGATCTCCCGCGGCTTCATGAAACGCTGCACATTCCACGTCGGCTCGATCACGGCCGCATTCTGCCAGAACACATGGTTCAGCGCATCCTGGTCCGCGAACAGCAGCGCCTTGTCATGCGCCACCACGAAATCCAGCGCGCGCGAAAACAACTTCTGCTCCCGCACCTTTGGCAGGTCGATCACCAGCACGCCCGAATTGAAATACCGCCCGCCCTTCGGCAGCGACCACAACTCGGCAAACCGGTTCGCGTCCTGATAGCAGTCCGTCACCGCTCCCAGCGCATGACCCTGCAGGTCCGCCGCCGCCAGCTCGCGAATATCGCCCAGCACGATGGTGTCGGCATCGACATAGACCACCCGCCCGCAATCCTGCGGCGCCAGCGCCTCCAGCCCCAGCCGGAACAGCATGGTGCGATTCAAATGCCCGCGATCCGCATGCGCCGGCAGGTCTTCATCGCGCACTTCGATCCAGACAAACTCAGCCCCCTTGGCCGCCGCTTCCGTACGCCGCTTCGCCTCTTCGCTCACGCCCGACTGCAACAGGATGAAGCGCAGCTGCGCGCCCGGCGCATGCCGCACGATCGACGCCATCACATTGGCCGCATGCGGTGCGTAACGCCCGTCAAATCCCATGGCGACATCAATACGCGCCATCACGCCGATCCCGCCTGATGCCGGCCCGGCAGGATCGTCCGCAGCGCCGCGCCGCGCAGCCGCGGCTTCAGCGCGAGGTGAAAGAGCGTCCGGGCCGGAAACACCCGGAACGCCCCGCCGATCGCCTTCAGCGCCTCTTTACGCTCCCCCGCCCGCGAGCGCCGATCGGCCGCGTCCACGAAGTAATCGAAATACTGGCGGATCGAGGCGGTGTACCCCTTCACGATCCCCAGCGGATGCCCGAACACGCGCCACTCCGGCAGCGCATGACGCAGGAATACTTTCCGCGCAAAGCCCAGCCGCATCATGCGCAGCTTGTCGAACGACCCCGGCGGACGCTGCCGGAACAGCACGCCCGGCGTCGGCGTGAAACCAACCTTCCGCCGCCGCGCCACGCGCAGCTGCCAGTCCCAGTCCTGGTCCCCGAGCAAGGTCTCGTCGAACAGGCCAACCTCTTTCGCCACGCGCGCCCGCACGAACGTCGCCCCCAGCTGCGGGTAGTAGCTCGACAGCATCGCTTTCACGAGCGTGTCCCCGCTCCCCGGCGCCTCCGGCCACGGATCAGTCTGCGGCTTGAGGTCCTGGTCGGTCGAGATCACCTGACCGAATACCGCCTCAAGCTTCGGATCCTCGCGCAGCATCTTCAGCTGCGCCGAGATGTTCGCCGGCAGCCACACATCGTCATCGTCAAGGAAAGCGATGAACTCGCCCGTCGCCGCCTTCAGCCCCGCATTGCGCGCCGCCCCCGCGCCATTGCGATCGACCTTAATATGCGTCGCGCCAAACTCCGCAGCCGCAACCCGGCTCGCCGGATCGCTGCCATTGTCGCCAACAAGAATCTCGAACACCACCGCATCGCTCTCAAGCGCGCGAATGCTCGCCAGCGCCTCGCGCAGCAGGTTGGCGCGGTCGCGCGTCGGCACGATCACCGAGATCAGGGTAGGAGCACCGGCAATCATGCCCACTCCTCCCAGCTGTCGAACTTGCCCTTCAGCAGCGCCCGGAAAATCCGGTCGCCGTCGAACTTGGTCACAAACGTCCGCGCCACCGTATCCGTCGAGCGCGTCTCTTCCGCCTGCGCATAGACGAGCTCGTAACCCGCATCCTTCGCCGCCTGCATCGCCCGCGGCGTCCAGTTCTTCGACTGGCCAAACGGAATGGCAAACGTCTTCGGCGCCACGCCCACGCGCTTGGCGATCAGCTCGCGCGACCCCGCCAGCTCGTCGACAATCTGCTGCTGCGTCAGCTGCGCAAAATCCGGATGCGTCGCCGAGTGCGAGCCCATCTCCGCGCCCGATTTCATCAGCGCCTCGACATCGCCCCAGCTCATCACCATGTCGCGGACCCAGTCGGTTTTCTGGTCGGTCCAGTCGGCCACCGGAAAGAACGTCCACGGCAGGTTGTAGTCCTTGAGGATCGGCGCGGCCTGCGTCACCACGCTCTTCATGCCATCGTCGAATGTGATGGCGAGATCCTTCGCCCCGCCACCCGTGCGCGCAATCTCCGAGGCATGCACGAAGCGATACCCCGCCTTCAGCGCCAGCTCGATATGGCGGCGGAATTGCGTGGTGGAGACATCGTTCGTCCCCCACTCTTCCTGCCCCACCGTGTGATAGCAGAGGATACGCCCGACATAGCGTTTTCGCGCGCGCCCGACCGCCGCCAGAACATGCCGCTCACAGCACATGCGTCCGGCCGCAAAGCTCTTGCGGTCAACGCCGGCGGCGCGGGCGATATGCTTCAGGGCTTGCTTCACGTGTCGCCAGTACAGAGTCCGCGGGGGGCGGCGCGGACGGAACCGTTTTCCCCAGAGGGGAGCAGGTCGGGGGGAGCAAGCGCCATGCCAGTGAATCCGGCCTACGTTAACCAGCTTCTCCCGCAGTCGCCTGCGTCTTTCCGCGCTTCACTTTTCCCGACAGCCATTTGCGCAGCGGCTGGTCGTAGAGATAGTGCCCCGCCCACGCGCACAGCCCCGCCAGCAACGCCACCAGCAAGGCCAGAACCGGCCCGTCCGGCAGCTGCACATGCACCATGGACGCCGCAACGCCCAGCGCCGCGAACAGCGGCACGTGCAAAACGTAAACGCCGTAAGACATCAGCCCGAGGAAGCTGAACACCCACCCCACCGCGCCGCTGACCTGCGATCCGCACGCCAGCGTCACCAGCACCGGCATGATCACCAGCCCCGCCGCAATATCGTAAACAGCCCGCCACTCCGCCGGAACCTGTGCCGCGATCACCGCAATGAACAGCGGCATCACCAGCCACCACGGCAACGCCGGCAGCTTCATCTGTCCGCGCAGGCGATAGATCGCCACGCCGGCAAAGAAGTCGAACATCACGCGCGACAGACCAGCGTCGACATGCGCCCACAGCCATCCCGGCCCGCCCACGCCGCCCAGCCGCCACACGGTAAACGCCACCGCCACAGCGCCCACAACAAGGATAACGCCAAGCACGCGCCAGCTCAGGAAGCGCGCGATGAACCCGTAAACCGTGTTCGCCACCAGCTCGAAGAACAGCGACCACGCCGGTCCGTTGAAGGGATACAGCGCCCCGCCGCCGAAATTCACCAACATCGGCGGCGTCGGCAGGAACAGCAGGCTGAACGCAGCCACCGTCGCCACATCCGCCCAGCCCGGCCCCACCCAGCCGCGCATCAGCCCCAGCACCGCCAGCCCCAGCCCGATCACAAGCGCCGCCAGGTACATCGGATAAAGCCGGATCACCCGCGCCGTCATGAAGGCCCAGGGGCTCCAGCCCGCTTCCAGCCGTTTCCCATAGGCATGCGCGAGCACAAAACCGCTCAGCACAAAGAAGAAATCGACCGACAAATACCGCCCGGGGACCAGCTCCCCCAGCCAGCCACCCGGCACATGGTCAAGAATGACGGCAAACGCCGCCACGCCGCGCAGGCCATCGAGCATCACAAAGCGATCCGCTCCGTCCACCATTGGTAAACGGGCGCCGGTATCCACGCGGCTGGCGGTTGAATCGCTCATTCTCCTCCCGGTTGTGCAGTCTTCAGGCCACGCCCCGCCCTCCCCGGGGCGGCACGCTGTCACCGACAAGTGTGTCCTTACGGCACTTGCCCCCGCCCCCGCACCTTGTATTGCTCCCCTCGCGACAGGTTCCTCGCAAGAGGATCAAAAGGGAACCGGGTGTGGAGCCCGGACTGCCCCCGCAACTGTAAGCGGCGAGCCGCGCATCGATGCCACTGGCCAGCCCCTCGGGGCGAACCGGGAAGGCGATGCGCAAAGGTGTCGACCCGCGAGTCAGGAGACCTGCCCGTCGCAGTCGTCTTTCGGCGGTCCGGGGATGGGCCGAACGAACGGAAGTTATTCCGCGTGGCGACGTCTGAGACCGTGCATCCGTACGGCAATGACGCTATGCGGATGGGCGGTCTCCAACCCTTGTGGAGACGTCTTATGAAACTGTACTTGAGCTCCTCCTGCCTCGCCCTCGCTGCGAGTGCGCTGCTCTCAACACCTGCCTTCGCCCAAACGAAGCCCGACGACAGCACCATCGTCGTCACCGGCGCGGCCGTGCCCGTCGAAGCCGACAAGCTCGGTCAGACCATCACCGTCATCACCTCCGGGACGATCGAGGCACAAGGCTATACCTTCGTGCCCGACGTGCTGCGCCAGGTCCCCGGCGCTGCTGTCAGCCTTGCCGGCGCCCCCGGCGCGCTGCAACAGGTCCGCATCCGCGGCGGTGAAGCCAACCACACCATCGTCCTGATCGACGGCATCGACATCAGCAGCCCCGACATCGGCGAGACGGATTTCTCCACGCTGGTCACCGGAGGGCTTACCCGAATTGAAGTCCTGCGCGGCCCGCAAAGCGGCCTCTACGGCTCCAACGCCCTCGGCGGCGTCGTGAACCTCATCACGCGCGACAATCTCGATGGCCACTACCTTGGCGCGTCGGTCGAGGCAGGTTCCTTCAACACGCTCAAACTCTTCGGCGAGGCCGGCATCGGCAACAACGACACCTACGCCAACATCAGCGGCACGCACGTGAAGTCCGATGGCTATGATGTCTCGCCCGACCAGACCGCCAATGGCGTTCCCGCTGTCGGCGTCGGCGGCCAGTCCGGCGACAAGGAAGGCAATGAACTGACCTCGCTCACTGCGCGCGGCGGCATGGCCATCACGGAAATCCTGAAAGTCAAAGGCCTCGCACGCTATGTAAAGTCCGAAGCCGGCCTCGATGGCCAGGCCTTCAACTTCCCTATCTCTGGCCGCGCCTATGACGATAACAGCTCCACCGAGCACGAACAGTTTGTGGTCGGCGCTTCCGCCACGATCGACCCTTTCGACGGCTTCTGGGAAACCACCTTCTCCGCCTCGCACGTCGATGAATCGCGCCGCAACTTCACGACGAACTTCCCCTTCCTCGCTGGTCCGCCCGTCCCCTCGCCCGCCAATCTCCTGCTCGTGACGCTCGATCCGTCCGGCGCGGACTCGACCCGCACCAAATACGGCGTCCTCTCGACGCTCCGCTTCGGCGGTGAAGGTCTCCGTCACTTCGTCACCGGCTTCGTCGAGAACGAGAAAGAAACCTACGACGACCCCTTCAGCGGCCGCGACGAGTCCCGCACGCTCAATGCGATCGGCGTGCAATACCGCGCCGAGATCGCTGACCAGCTGAACCTCTACGCCACGGTCCGCCGTGACGATAACGACAGGTTTGCGGACGTCGACACGTGGAGCGTCGCCGCCTCCTGGGCGATACCGGGCACGGACACGCGCCTGCACGGCTCCTCCGGCACCGGCGTCACCAACCCGACCTTCATCGAACAGTTCGGCTTCGACCCCGCCACTTTCATCGGCAACGCCGCACTCGTGCCGGAAGAAGCCGTCGGCTGGGATGCCGGCATCGAGCAGAAAATCCTCGGTGACGCCCTCGTCGTCGATCTCACCTATTTCGAGTCCGACCTCGAGAACGAGATCTTCACCGCCTTCCTGCCGGGCTTCATCTCCACGCCCCTGAACAGCGGCACGAAGTCCAACCGCTCCGGCTGGGAGCTCTACTTCACCGCCAACCCGACCAATGACATCTCCCTCACCGGCTCGTGGACCCAGCTCGACGCCTCTGAACCCGCCGGCATCGAAATCCGCCGCGCGGAACAACAGGGCGCGCTCGACGCCAGCTGGCGCGTGACGGGCGACGTGAAACTCAACCTCGGCGTCACCTACAATGGCGACATGTATGACACCGACTTCGCCACCTTCGCCCGCACCCGCCTCGACCCCTACGCGCTGATCCGCTTCGGCGCATCGTGGCAGGCGACCGACCAGATCGAGATCTACGGCCGCGTCGAAAACCTGCTCGACGAGGACTACCAGGAAGTCATCGGCTACAACGCCGCCCCGCGGGCCGCCTATATCGGCCTCCGCTTCCGCGACGAGGCCAGCAAGTGATGAACCTGCGGCGCATCGCCGGGCGAGCCATCAGGGCGATCACCCTGGCTCTCCCGCTTTGCGCCGCAGCTTTCTCCGCCCACGCGCAACCCCAACGCATCGTCTCGATGAACCTCTGTACCGACGAGCTGCTCATGCGCCTCGTCGATCCCGGCCGCATCGCCTCCATCACCTATCTCTCGCAGCAACCCATCAACGCCCCGCTCGGCCTCAACGCCATCGCCGAACGGCTGCCCGCCAATCACGGCCTCGCAGAAGAGATCATCAAGCTCCAGCCCGACCTCATCCTCGCCGGCTCCTTCACCACCACAACAGCCGTCGCCCTCCTCCGCCACATGGGCTTCCGCGTCGAAACCTTCGCGCCCGAAAACACCTTCGCCGACATGCGCGCCAACATCCGCAAGCTCGGCGCCCTCACCGGCGACACGGCAAAAGCCGAACAGATCATCGCCGACTTCGACACCCGCCTCGCACAGCTGCAATCCCAGATCCCGCCGGGAGAAAAACCCGTCTTCGCCGACATCGGCGTCAACAACTTCATCACCGGCGATGGCACGCTCTACGCCGAAGTCATCAACGCCGGCGGCTATCGCACGCTCGGCCAGGCGCTCGGCTATGCCGGCTACCGCAACGTGCCGCTCGAACAGGTGCTCACCATCCGCCCCGCCCTCATCGCCACCGCAACGCCGTGGACCAACCCGCCCTCGATGTCGACCATGGCGCTCGGCCACCCCGCCCTGCGCAACCTCGTCGCCAAGACACCCCACATCGCCATCCCCGAACGCTACACCACCTGCGGCGCCCCCAGCCTCCTCGGCGCCATCGAGCTGCTGGTCGAAGCGCGCAAGGCCGGGAGCGCAAAATGAAATCGCTCCCTTACCCCCTCCTCCTCATCGGCCTGCTCCTCCTCGCCATTGCACTCGGCGCGCTCTCCATGCTCGTCGGCCCCGGCGGCGGCCCCGCCGAAATCATGGCCATGCTCGATCGCGGCGACACAGACCTCGCCTGGATGATCGTCGGCGAAGTTCGCCTCCCGCGCACGCTCCTCGCCCTCATGGTCGGCGCCACGCTCGGCATGGCGGGCGCTGCGCTGCAGGGCTATCTCCGCAATCCGCTCGCCGATCCCGGCGTGGTCGGCGTCTCCTCCGCCGCCAGCCTCGGCGCCGTCCTCGCGCTTTACACGGGACTCTCGCTCGCCTTCCCCATGGCGCTGCCGCTGATGGGCATCGCCGGCGCCATCCTCTGCGCGCTGATCCTGCAAGGCCTCGCCGGACGCGGCGCTGTCCTCACCCTCGTCCTCGCCGGCGTCGCCATCTCCAGCCTCTGCGCCGCGCTGATGTCCCTCGCCCTCAACTTCTCGCCGAACCCCTACGCCGCCGCCGAGATCATGTTCTGGCTCATGGGCTCGGTCACCGACCGCTCGATGGACCACGTCGCCCTCGCCGCCCCGCTGATGGTCCTCGGCTGGGCCATGCTGCTCCTCGTCGCCCGCTCGCTCGATGCGCTCAGCCTCGGCGAAGAAGCGGCCGCCTCCCTCGGCGTCCACACCGGCCGCACCCGCGCCCTCGTCATCGGCGGGACAGCCATCAGCGTCGGCGCCGCCACCGCGATCTCCGGCGGCATCGGCTTCATCGGCCTCGTTGTCCCCCACCTCCTCCGCGCCCAGTGCGGCCACTCCCCCAGCAAGCTCCTGCTCGCATCTGCGCTAGGCGGCGCCACGCTGCTGATGGCTGCCGACATCCTCGTCCGCGTCCTGCCCACCGGCATGGAGCTGAAACTCGGCGTCGTCACAGCCTTCGTCGGCGCGCCCTTCTTCCTCTGGCTGATCTTCCGCGCCCGCACGGAGCTCGAGTCATGAAACTCGAAGCCCGCAACATCTCCGTCGCCATCAACGGCGCCAACATCGTCTCGAACGCATCGCTCACCGTGAACACCGGCGAACTCGTCGGCCTCATCGGCCCCAATGGCGCCGGCAAATCCACGCTGCTGAAAGCCATGCTCGGGCTCCGTCCCCGCGATAGCGGCGACATCTTCCTCGACGGCGCCGACTTCCTCGCCCACCCGCCCGCAACCCGCGCCCGCAAAGTCGCCTTCCTCCCCCAGGAGCGCCACGTCGAATGGCGCCTCCCGTCACGCGACATCGTCATGCTCGGCCGCTACCCCCACCGCGACCGCTTCGGCGGCCCCACACCAGAAGACCGCGCCGCCGTCGCCCGCGCGCTCGACGCCGTGGACGGCCACGCCATCGCCGACCGCCCCGTCAGCGTCCTCTCCGGCGGCGAGCGCACCCGCATCCTCCTCGCCCGCGCCCTCGCCGTCGAAGCGCCCCTCCTGCTGGCCGACGAACCGATCACCGCGCTGGACCCCTACCACCAGCTCCACGTCATGGAGATCCTCCGCGAGCGCACCCGCGCCGGCGCCGGCATCCTCGCCGTCATCCACGACCTGCCGTTGGCCGCCCGCTTCATGGACCGTCTCATCCTGATGCACGCAGGCCGCATCGTCGCCGATGGCCCGCCCAGCGAAGTCCTCACCGAAGCGAACCTCGCGGGCGCCTACCGCATCGCAGCTCTCTCAAGCACGAATGCCGGCGAAACCTTCGTCCTCCCCTGGACGCGGCGCTCGTAGACCCATCCGCCTGCTACGCGGTCGGCCCCCTCCGTCGCTTCGCGCCACCTCCCCCGCCTTCGGCGAGGGAGGACTTCCCCACGATGCTGGCGGTTTGTGGTCCTGCCCCGCGAAGCGGGGAGTGAGGCGCGGTCCGCGCAGCGG
>JAOATF010000108.1 GCA_030158285.1 Hyphomonadaceae bacterium | reverse complement strand
CATGTAGAGCACGCCCGCCACCAGCGCGATCGCCACGACGCCCAAGATGATCCCGCCAATGATGGCGATCCGCTTCAGCATTCCGTCCTCCCCGCGCGCCGTTTCGGCGCTGCAATCTTTCCGCGAGCTAAACCAATCCCGCCTGCCTGCGCCAGCACTGTCTTGTCCCGCTACCGGCGCCACGCATCTGCCCGATTCCGCGACGAGCGTTGCCTCAGGGAGATCACCACATGCGATTCATGCTGTTCGCCGCCTCCATTGCCACCCTCGCCGCCTGCGGACAGGTCCCGGCCGACAATGTGGAAGCCGCTCACGCCGCCGAGTCGATCGCCGCAGTTGCGCCCGCCAGCCCCTCGCAGGGCATCGATGGCTGGGAGATCGACATGACAGCCTACGGCAAGATCGGCAGCGCCATCCCCGCCTTCGCCGGCAAGCTTGCCAACGGCATGGAAGTCACCGCCGAAGGCCTGCGCGGCCGCTGGACCATCATCGGCGTCTGGACCGACGCCCCACCGCAGGAAGAGGCCAACTTCACCGCCGCCCTCAACTCCGCAGTCGACCAGGATCCGAACCTCGATCTCCTGATGATCCATCGCAAGACGGAAGGCGCAGCAGCCCCGACCCACCCTTGGCCCACGCTCATGGACGACGGCCCGATCATCACGTCGTTCGCGCTGCCCGCCACACCCGCCTACCTGCTGGTGGGACCGGACCTCACCATCGAAGGCTATCGCGGCGCGCTCTCCGCCTCGCCCGATGACGGCATCAAGTCCGTGATCCGTGGCGTCGCCGAAGTGCGCAAGCAAGTCGCCGCGCCGCAGTAAGCCGAGATCACCCACGGAGTCATTCTCGGGTTTGACCCGAGAGTCTTTCTTCGCAGACCCATGCGTGCTCGCAGCCAGAGAGAATGGTTTTCGGTTCAACCCCGAGAACGACTCCGTGCGCGCTGACTCCCCACATCCCAAACACAAAGAGCCCCGCGCGGATCAGGCGCGGGGCTCTTCGGCGTATTGCCACGCCACTCAAGAGAGCGGCTGTTCAAATACGGTCACTGAAGACCGTGTTTCAAAGTCTCTGATTTTTTGAAATGACGACTCGATACGTCCTGGCCAGGTACGCATCCGATCGAGCCGGGGCTCCGCCGCAACCGGGGAGCCCGGGTCGCTAAGCAGGTGGAGCCTCCATGCGTCTCTCCTTGTTCAAACACAAAAACGGTGTGTTTCACCGTGTCCGTCCTGCGCCGCGCTTCGACCTGCTGTCGCGATGCGACACGGGAGCTGCGATCACGCGTTTGGACACGCAGAGGCTACGCCTGTGAAAATGAGCGTCAACGAAAAGTGGCTGGTTCCGCGATCACGAAATGCGACCACGGATTCCTGGCGCCGCTCTTGACGATGCGGGCCCCGCTACCCACTATGTGAGTGAACGCTCACATTCCGGCCTCGGCGAGTCTCCTTCATGATCAAGCGCACCATCGGCAAAAGCCGCCCGCTCAACCCCATCGGCCTCGGCTGCATGGGCATGGCGGCCTTCTACGGACAGCCCCTCGAAGAACAGGATGCGGTAAAACTGCTTCATACCGCCATCGATCTTGGCGTCGATCACTTCGACACCGCCGAGATGTACGGCATGGGCGCTAACGAGCGACAGCTCGGCGCGGCCTTCCACGACAGGCGCGACAAGGTCTTCATCGCCACCAAGTTTGGCCCGAAATACAATCTGGAAACCGGCGAGCGGCGCGTCGATGGCTCCCCCGAAAACGCCAAGCGTGCACTCGAGCAATCGCTCAGCTTCCTCAAGACCGATCACGTCGATCTCTGGTATCTCCACCGCCGCGACTTCTCCCGCCCCATCGAGGAAACTGTCGGCGCGATGGCGGAAGCGGTGAAGGAAGGAAAGGTCCGCAATATCGGCCTCTCCGAAGTGACAGCCGAAACCCTCCGCGCCGCGCACAAGGTCCACCCCATCGCGGCCCTGCAATCCGAATTCTCGATCTTCACCCGCTTCATCGAGAGCGACGGAATCCTCGACGCCTGCAAGGAGCTCGGCACAACGCTCGTCGCCTATTCCCCGCTCGGCCGCGGCATGCTCGCCGGCTGGTCGAAGGACTGGAAGGCCGATGGCTTCGATTTCCGCGCCAGCATGGCCCCGCGCTTCCGGGGCGAAGCCCTTGAGGCCAACCTCGCCCTCGTCGAGGAGATTGCTGCCATCGCCAGCGACTTCAACGCTACTGCAGGACAGGTCGCCCTCGCCTGGGCGCTCCAGCGCGCCGACAACATCGTCGCGATTCCCGGCACCACCAAGATTGCGAACCTCAAGCAGAACCTCGGCGCCGCCGATGTGAAGCTCACGCCCGACGCCATCGCGCGCCTGGATGCACTCGCCGCGAAGGTGAAAGGCGAACGCTACGACGAAGCCGGCATGAAGGGCGTCAACGGCTAGCGATCCGAATTTCCGGTTCGCGCGCTCACTACGGAAGCCTCAGCCAATCCCTAACACCTGCTGCGCCGCAGCAATGGGTTTGAATGTCCGGTATGGAATACGGCTTGGTTTCCTTCGCGCTTCCTGCATAGTCCCCGCGACGGCGCCCGGCAGAGGCGCTGCGCGGGAGACAGACACGCATGACGAGCGCAGCTCCGGCTTCCGCCGGTTTGACGACACCGTCGGCTCCAATGCCTGCCTCCTACCGGCGCTATGCGCTGGGGCTTCTCGTGGCGATCTACACAGTCAACTTTCTTGACCGCCAGATCGTCACCATCCTGATCCCCGATATCAAGGCAGAGCTGAAACTGTCGGACAGCGAAGTCGGCGCCATGGCCGGCCTGTGGTTCGCCATCCTCTACACTACGCTTGGCATTCCGATCGCGCGCCTCGCGGATCGCGGCGACCGTCCGCTGATCATGACCGTCTCGCTCGCCGTGTGGAGCGGCTTCACGCTTCTCGCCGGCCTTGCACAGAACTTCCTCATGCTGGCCGTCAGCCGCGCCGGCGTCGGCGTGGGCGAGGCAGGCTGTACGCCCACTGCCCACTCGCTGCTCTCGGAATACTTCCCGAAGGAATCCCGCGCCCGCGCGCTCGCGATCTATTCGATGGGCATTTCCATCGGCTCGCTGCTCGGCATGGCGCTCGGCGGTATCATCGCCGCCAACTGGGGCTGGCGCGTCGCCTTCTTCGTCGCTGGCGCCCCGGGCCTCATCCTCGCCGTGATGTCCGCGATCTCGCTGGTCGAACCGCGCCGCGTCTCGAAAGACGCCGCCGCACAGGCCCGCGCCGCCGCCCGCGCCAACCAGATCCCGCTCGGCACGGTGCTGCGCGTCCTCTTCACCAAGCCGACCTTCTGGTGCTTCGCCTTCGGTGGCGCATTCGCCGCCAGCGTCTCCTATTCCCACTCCTTCTTCCTCGCGGGCTACTTCACCTACACGCAAGGCCAGGGCCTCGCTGACGCCGCAGCCTTCTACGGCATCGGCGGCAAGAATCCCGGCATCGCCTATCTCGGCCTTGGCCTGGGCTTCTCCGCCGGCATTGGCGGCGTGATCGGGTCGTGGATCGGCGGCTGGTGGTGCGACAAGATCGGCGCGAAGGATCTCCGCCAGTTCGCGACCCTGCCGCTCCTGTTCCCCTTCATCGGCCTGCCCGTCTTCTGGTACGTCGCGCAGATGCAGGACATGGTGCTCGCGATGATCCTGATGATCATCCCGAACATCGGCGTCGCGATCTGGTATGGCCCCGTCTATGGCGGCGTCCCCGGCCTCGTCCCGCCCGCGATGCGCGCAACGGCTGCGGCCATCCTGCTGTTCGTGATCAACATGATCGGCCTCGGCGGCGGCCCGATGCTGTTCGGCATCGCCAGCGACGCCTTCGCCAACTGGCACCTCGCGCAGACGGGCACGGACCTCACCGTCACCGCCTGCAAGTCAGTCGCTCAGGACTCGCCGCTGTTCATGACCTGCGCCACCAACCAGATCGAAGGCCTGCGCAATACGATCTACTGGTCGACGTCGGTCCACATTTTCAGCTTCATCGCCTTCGCGTGCAGCATCCTCTTCATCCGCAAGGATATGGAGAGCTGAGCCGCTAGGTCGGCGGCGCTTCCGTCCGGCCGCGCAGGCCCGGCGGCGCCGCCACCTGGTCCACCGGCGCTTCATCCCGGGCCACCGCGTCCACGCAGAGCTTGAACTCGCGCCGCACCAGCGCCTGCGTCTCGGCGTTCATGCCGCGCAGCTTCTCGGGCGTATTGTTCGTCATCTCCGCGCAGGCCTTCTCGGCCTCCGTCTGCATGGCCGAGGCAACCTGCCCCGCCTCGCCCGATGACTGCACCGGCGCCGCATCGCACCCGGCCAGCGCCAGCACCGCCAGAAACGCCACAACCCGCATCAAACACGCTCCCGGAGGAATTCCGTCCGCCAGCATGGCGTGGCATTGTTCAACGACGCGTCAACGCCCGCCTTGCGGACCACTTGATTGCACCTGCAACAATATCCATGTTGTAGATCATGTTGCCAGCCATCTTCGTCTCTCACGGCTCCCCCATGCTCGCCCTCGAGCCCGCGGACGCGCGCGATTTTCTCGCCCGCCTGCCGGATCTCCTGCCCGAGCGTCCGACGGCCATTCTCGTCATCTCGGCCCACTGGGAGCGTCTGCGCCCCGCCGTCAGCGCCCCAGCGGTCAACGAGACCATCCACGATTTCGGCGGCTTCCCGCAGGCCCTGTTCGACCTGCAATACCCCGCCCCGTCCTCCGCTCGGCTGGCCCGCCGCGTGGCAGACCTCCTCTCCGCCGGTGGCATGCCCATCGAAATCGACACCCGCCGCGGCCTAGACCACGGCGCCTGGGTCCCCCTCATCGTGGCGTGGCCTAACGCTGACGTCCCCGTCATCCAGCTCTCCGTCCAGACCCGCCTCGGCCCCGAACACCATTACCGCCTCGGCCAGCTACTCGCCCCCCTCCGCAACGAGGGCGTGCTGATCCTCGGCTCCGGCAGCTTCACCCACGACCTCTCGAGCTTCCGCATCTCCGGCGGCCGCATCGACGCGCCCGAGCAGGACTGGGTTCATTCATTCGCCGAATGGATGGCCTCGGCCCTGAAGGAAGGCCGCACCGCCGACCTCCTGAACTACCGCACCCTCGCCCCCGAAGCCGCCCACAACCACCCCACCGAGGAGCACCTCCTGCCCCTCTACGTGGCGCTGGGAGCTGGCGCCGGCGCGGTCGACCACATGCACCAGTCCACCACCTACGGCATCCTCCGCATGGACGCCTTCGCGTTCAGCTAGGCGACCCTCCGTACACGCCTGCGCTACCGCCCTGTTTCTCTGCCCCTGTTTGCGCTAGTGCTAGGCGCAACGGCCCTCGCGGCCGACCAGAAACGTCCAGGCAGGAAACATGACCACTCTCACCGCAACAGCCCAGTCTCGCCCCTCCATTCTCCGCCGCGCCGCCGGCCTTCTGGCCGTCGCCTCGGCCCTGTTCGTCTCGGCCTGCGCCAGCATGAGTTCGACACCGAACACCACCCCGGAAGTCGGCCTCTACGAGCTGCGCACCTACACCGCCGCCCCCGGCAAGATGGCCGAGCTGGATGCCCGTTTCCGCGACCACACCATCGGCCTCTTCCGCAAGCACGGCATGGTCCCGGTCGCCTTCTTCCACGTCTACACCGCCCCCGGCGCCCCGGCGGATGACCGCCTGATCTACATCATGGGCTACAAGGACCGCGCCGCCCGCGACGCCTCCTGGGCCGCCTTCGCCGCCGACCCGGACTGGAAACAGGTCTACGCCGACAGCCAGAAGGCCGGCTCGCTGACCTCGAAGATCGAAAACATCTTCCTGAGCCCCAGCGACTATTCGCCGAAGCTGAACATGACCTCGTCAACCGCCCCGCGCCATTTCGAGCTGCGCACCTACACCGCCAACCCGGGCAAGCTCGAGAACATCCACGACCGCTTCCGCAACCACACCATGGGCATCTTCAAGCGCCTGGGCATGACCAACTTCCTCTACTGGCGCCCCGTCGCCGACCAGCCGGCGCTCACCGACAAGATGGTCTACGTCATGGCCTACCCGACGCCCGCCGCCCGCACCACGATGTGGACGGCCTTCTCGCAGGACGCCGAATGGAAAACCGTCAGCACCGAGAGCGAGAAGAACGGCCCGCTCCTCAAGAGCCCCGGCGGCGTCGCCTCCATCCAGATGACCCCGACCGACTACTCCCCGGTGAAATAGTCAGTCGCGCGCAAGCAAAAAGCCCCCGGTCCATCGCCGGGGGCTTTTCCATGCCCGCCGATTCGCTCGTCGTCATTGCACGCCGACACGACGCGCCGCAGCCTACGGCTCCAGCTTCAGCAACGCGTCGGCCAGTCCGGACACGTAGACCGGGCCGCCTCCCGGCGTAATGACCACGCCCGTCACCAGGCCAGGCATCGGCGCCCAAAGGTCGGGGATGAACAGATCCACCACCGGCTCGCGCGCTGCACTGCGGCGCTTCCACTCCGCTGACATTGTGTCGTTGGCGGGGGTCTGCGCGCGGAACACCGATCGAATCTCTCCTGTCTCGGGATTGATCGTCACGATCTCGTTATGCACCGGCAATGCCGCCCACAGGAGGCCGGCTTCATCGATCTCGATATTATCCGGCGAAAGAACACTACCCACAATCCGGCGGCCGGACAGCGTCCCGTCAGCCACCGAAATCTTGTAGCCCGTGACCTGATCCGCCATCGTTTCCGAGAGATAGAGCTCGCCGCGCTTCTCGTCGATCACGATGCTGTTCGCAAAAGCCAGCTCGCCAAGAACGCGTTGTGCAGGTGGCAGGGCTGTCCCCGCCGCAGCAGGCGCGATCCGGAACAACGCGCCATCGGCCACGAACTGCGTCATCGGAACAGACAGCAGCCGCGTCTCCGAGTCCGGCCCGGCGGCGTTCTCCGTCGATTGCGTGAACCAGATTGCGCCGCTGCTGTCGCTGACAGCGGTATTCACGCCGAACGGATGCGAATAAATCTTCTGCGTCGCCTCGCTCGCGATGTTCACGCGATAGATCGCGCCAGTGAAGACATCGGCGACCAGCAGGTTCGCGCCGTCGGACTCGAGCGTCACGCCATTGGGTCCCGCGCTGACGGGCGGCGCATGGACATAGCCCGCCTCCGCGAACTTCCCGAAGGGCCGTATCGACTCATCCTTGTTGATGACCGTCAGGCCGTACTTCTGGTCGACAACGACGATCCGCCCATCCGACAGCACAACGCCATCCTCGGCGCGCGACAGTCCACGCGCCGCGGGGAAGAGCTTGCCCTGCTCAAACGTCCAGGTTTTCGGCGTGTTCGTTACCGCCGCAGGCTCCGAAGCCGGTTCTGGTGCGGGCTGGCAAGCGCTGACGGCGCTGATAAAAACAACGGCAAGAAGAGCGGTCCGCATCTGTACCCCCTGTTGGCGACATCACTTTCTATCGGAACGGGCCACTGTTGAACATCAACTGCCAAACGACCTGCCCCTTGCAAGTAGTTGCATATGCAACTATATACTCACCAACGCAGACACAAACAGGAGTTCGCAATGATCGAAGTCCGTCCTTTCACCTCCCTCGGCGGCGCCAACCATGGCTGGCTCGACGCCCACCACCACTTTTCGTTCGCGGAATACTACAACCCCAAGCGCATGAGCTGGGGCCGCCTGCGCGTGTGGAATGACGACCTGATCGCGCCCAAGTCCGGCTTCCCGCCGCACCCGCACCGCGACATGGAAATCATCACCTACGTCCGCACCGGCGCGATTACCCACGAGGATTCGATGGGTAACAAGGGCCGCACCCTTGCGGGCGACGTGCAGGTCATGTCCGCCGGCACGGGCGTGCGCCATGCCGAGTACAATCTCGAAGACGAGAACACGACGCTGTTCCAGATCTGGATCGAACCGGATCGCGGCGGCGGCCAACCGGATTGGGGGGCGAAACAGTTCCCGAAGACGGACCGTTCCGGCCAGTGGTCGATCCTCGCCTCCGGCAAGGGCGATGAAGGCGCTCTCGGCATCCGTGCCGACGCCCGCGTCGCTGGCGTCACGCTGGAAGCCGGCCAGGAAATCGCCTGGGAAACCACGCCCGAGCGGCACGTCTATGCCGTCGCCGCCACCGGCGCGATCGAAGTTGAGGGCCAACGCGCCAACGCGCGTGACGGCGTCGCCGTCACCGCCCGCGAGAAGATCATCTTCCGCGCGGTCGAAGGCCCCGCCGAAATCGTGCTGACCGACACTCTGTAGCTGGTCGCACCTGTACTGTCGCATTCCCCTTCGGCCCCGGCTCGGGTAGCTTCCCGGCCGAACGGTCGAAGGGGAAATGTGACTCCATGAAGAAGTCCCTTGTTGTTATGGCGGTTCTTAGCACCGCCCCGCTTCTCTCGGCTTGCCTCATCACTGACGTCGCTGGCGCCGCCATCGGCATCACGGGCATGGCTGTTGGCGCAACCGTCGGGGCAACGGTCGATCTCGTCACCACCGACGAAGATGAACAACAGACCCAGGACATCGAGAAGCTGAAAAAGGAAAACGAGGAACTGCGCCGCCAGCAGCAACAGCAGGCCTCCAAGCCCCAATAGCCGCAGCCCCCTTTTCTGAAGCTCCCATTCATCCCACCTTCATGGTAGATTGTGGAACTTTCAGGTTCTCGCCGATCCCCGGCCCAACCTGAAAAATCCACGGGAAACAGGAGCAGACAATGCGCTTCGCCACCCTCGCCGCCACCGCCCTCGCCACGTTGGCCCTCGCCCTTCCCGCCTCGGCCCTCACGGTCGAAGCGAAGGTCTCGCCCGAATTCCAGAAAAAGCTCGATGACGACATCGGCGCGCGCGAAGCCGCCACGCTCACCGAGGCCGTCACGCGCAAAGTCACGGATGTGTTCACCGCCCGCGGCATCCAGGCCGACCGCGTTGAAGTCACCATCGAGGACGCGCGCCCCAACCGCCCAACCTTCCAGCAGGTCTCCGACAAGCCAGGCCTCGATTCGATACACTCGATCAGCATCGGCGGCGCCAAAGTCTCCGGCGTGGCGTACGACGCGTCTGGCCGCGAAATCGGTCGCTTCAACTATAACTGGTACGAGAACAACCTCTCCAATGTCTTCGGTTCCGCCACCTGGACCGACGCCCGCACCACCTTCGCCCGCTTCGCCAACCGCTTCGCGGACAAGCTGTCGTAGTTACTGCCGACCCCGCCGATCCTGACAATCTGGCTGGCCCGACACTAGAGAAACGCCGCTCCGAACGGGGCGGCGTTTTTCATTGCCTCGTTGCGTGGCGATCAGGAGAAGACCGACCCAAGCTCGCGATCGGTCGACGCGCCGCCAATGCCCTTGGGCGACGGACCGAACCTGTTCGGCCCCTGCGTCCCATCAAGGAAGCCGAGGATCACCAGCAGGACAAACCCGCCGAACGGAACGAAGGTGATGAGCATCCACCAGCCCGACATGTCCTTGTCGTGCAGCCGCTTCACGCCAAGCGCCAACTGGATCCAGATGATCGAGACATAGCAGGCGATGAAGATCGAGCCGAACACCATCGACACCACGGCCGGCGCGTTGCGGTAGTCGCCGTAGATGGCGCCAACCAGCGTCATGACGACCACAACAGCCGCCAACACGATGCCCATGATGATCAGCGACCCCATCCACCACTGAAGACGGCGGATGCGCCCATTGAAACCGAACAAAATCTGCATGTTGGACATTTTATTCCCCCTCGATACGTGACGGAAGAACGTCGAAAACGACGGATGTCCGCAAGCCGTCTCCCGATCAGGGGATCCCCGTCACCTTGTGCGTCTGCAGGCTCAGCCGCCACTGCGGATGCGCCATGCAGTAGGCAATGCACGCCGCCGTATTCGCCACGCGATCCGGCCCATCCATCGGCTGCAGGAAGAAATTGTCGAAGTCGAGCCCTGCAAACCGCTCCGGCATTGCATCCGCCTGCGGATAAACCAGCTTCAGCTCATCCCCCGAAACCTGCTTCAGCTCGGCCGTCGATTTCGGCGACACGCACACCCAGTCGAGCGACGTCGGCGCCACCACCGTCCCGTTCGTCTCCACCGCCACCTCAAATCCGCGCGCCTGCAACGCCGCGATCAGCTCGTCGTCCAGCTGTAGCAACGGCTCCCCGCCCGTGCACACCACATACGGCAATCCCTCATCGCCACCCGGCAACGCGCCGCCGCCCCACTTTCCCGCGACACGCTCAACGACCGCCTCCGCCGTCGCGAACTTGCCCCCGCCATCGCCATCGACGCCGATGAAATCCGTATCGCAGAACTTGCACACCGCATGCGCACGATCCCGCTCCAGCCCGCTCCACAGGTTGCATCCCGCAAAGCGCAGGAACACCGCCGCACGCCCCGTCTGCGCGCCCTCGCCCTGCAGCGTGTAGAAGCACTCTTTTACGGAATACGTCACGCCGCACCCCGCCACTTCGCATAGCCCTTCGCGCGCAGGTCGCACGCCGGGCACGTCCCGCAGCCATAGCCCCACGCATGCCGCTGCGTGCGATCGCCCAGATAGCAGGTGTGTGTCTCTTCCACGATCAGGTCGACCAGCGCCTTGCCGCCCAGCTCCTCGCTCAACGACCATGTCTGCGCCTTGTCGAGATACATCAGCGGCGTCTCAACCGGCATGTCTCGATCCATGCCCAGCGACAGCGATTTCTGCACCGCATCCATCGTCGCGCGCCGGCAATCCGGGTAGCCGGAGAAATCCGTCTCGCACATCCCGCCGACCAGCGCATTCAACCCGCGCCGATACGCCACCGCCCCCGCAAACGTCAGGAACACCAGGTTGCGCCCCGGCACGAACGTGCTCGGCAGCCCGCTCTCCGCAAACCCGATCTCCTGCTCCCGCGTCAGCGCCGTATCCGACACCTCGCCCAGCACGCCGAGGTCCAGCAGATGATCCTCGCCCAGCTTCGCTGCCCAGTGCGGAAACGTCTCCCGCAGCTTCACCAGAAACACCTTTCGGCAGTCCAGCTCCACCCGATGCCGCTGCCGGTAATCGAACCCGATCGTCTCCACCCGCTCATACCGGCTCAACGCCCACGCCAGGCACACGGCAGAATCCTGCCCGCCGGAAAACAGCACGAGTGCGGAAGTGGTGGTCATGCCGCTGCCATGAGCCGACAACCTTCCCCGGTCAAGCGTCCTCCCCTGCGTCGCAAAGCGAAGCGGGGGAGGTGGCCAGAAGGGCCGGAGGGGGCGAGTCACAAGGGGAATCCCCGCGTGGCCTGCCCCCATCCCGGCTTCGCCGTACTTCCCCCGCTTCGCAGGGGAAGACGCTTAACTGCTCAGCTTGCCACCCGCCCCCAACGCAGGCACACCCGCGCCCATGCCGCAGACCCTCTTCAAGATCCTCACCGCCGACCAGCTCGCCGCCGTCCGCGCCGGCGGCCTGATGCAGGCGCCCGTCGACATCGCCGACGGCTATGTCCACTTCTCCACCTCGAAACAGGTGCAGGAGACACTCTCGAAGTGGTTCAGCCGCCAGCAGGGCCTCTCCATCGCCGCCATTGACGGCGACCAGTTCGGCCCCGCCCTCAAATGGGAAACCTCGCGCGGCGGCGACTACTTCCCGCACGTCTACGCCGAGGTCCGCGAGCATCACATCGCGCAACTCTGGTCCCTCGACACGCTGGACGCCAGCGGCGCGCCCCTCGCTCCTGCCGCAATCACCAGCCAGCCCGAACCCACCACCAAGCCGGTGCGGCCATGAGCCTCTTCGATCTCGCCACCGGCGCCGTCCGCATCCTCCCCGCCGAGACCGCGCACCGCTTCACCATCAACGGACTCAAGACCGGCCTCGCCAAGCCGACACCCGAGCTTGACGATCCACGCCTCGCCACCACGCTGAAGAAATCCGGCCTCAAGCTCCCCAATCCCATCGGCCTCGCCGCCGGCTTCGACAAGAACGCCGAGGTCTTCGCCCAGATGCTCGCCTTCGGCTTCGGATTCGTCGAATGCGGCACCGTCACGCCGCGCCCGCAGGTGGGCAATCCGCGCCCGCGCCTCTTCCGCCTCAGCGATGATCAAGCCGTGATCAACCGCATGGGCTTCAACAATGATGGCCTCGGCCTCTATGTCCGCCGGCTTTCTGCTGTCCCGCGTACCGTGGGCATCGTCGGCGCCAATGTCGGCGCCAACAAGGACTCGGATGATCGCATCGCCGATTACGTCGCCGGCGTGAAGGCCGTCTGGCCCTACTGCACCTATCTCACGATCAACATCTCCTCGCCCAACACGCCCGGCCTGCGCGGCCTGCAGGATCGCGGCGCGCTGGAGGAACTCCTCGGCCGCGTCGGCGCCGCCGCGCGCGAGATGGACGCCGCCGTCAAGAACCGCCCCGTCTTCCTCAAGATCGCCCCCGATCTCGATGACAAGGCCATCACCGACATCGCCGAAGTCGCCCTCGCGCAAGACTGGCTCGCCGGCCTTATCGTCTCCAACACCACCATCGACCGCCCCGAGACTCTCACCTCACAGCACAAGGGCGAAACCGGCGGCCTCTCCGGCGCGCCTCTCATGGAGAAGAGCACGCGCACCCTCGCCGCCTTCCACGCCGTGATCGGTGACAGGCTCGACCTCATCGGCGCCGGCGGCATCGCCTCCGCGCAGGACGTCATCGCCAAGCTCCGCGCCGGCGCTCAAGCCGTGCAGCTCTACTCCGCCCTCGTCTTCCACGGGCCACTGCTCGTCCGCCGCATCAAGGCTGACCTCGTCGCCGCCATGGACGCCGAAGGACTGACCAGCATCGAAGCCTTCCGCCCCGCCTGACGCCACCCGGGGCCGCCCCTCTAGGCAGCCGCCTTTTTCCCGGCCTATCATTCCCCGAACTGCTCCGTGGTGGGGAACCGAGGGACGGGCACATGAGCGCATCCGGCAACGATTCCGGCGGC
>JAOATF010000107.1 GCA_030158285.1 Hyphomonadaceae bacterium | reverse complement strand
AAGCTCGGCGCATCGAACCGCGTCGTCACCGCCGGCGCCACGCCCGACAGGATCGACGCGCTGCCGCTCCAGTGCACCAGGTTCGCCCGCCCGTCGCCAATCGCGCGGAAGCCGGAGAACACGGACACCTTGTCCTTCACCTTCGCCAGCGACTCCAGCTCCGGCGTGATCTCATAGCCATGTCCAACCGTCTTCGGCACCCAGCGCGTGCCGCCCGCGGGCGTGTCGGTCAGCCCAAGCCCCCAGAAGTATGTCCCGAACCGCACCGGCAGCTTGGCCCCATCGGCCCACGCATTGCCATTGCCATTGAGGAACTGGTCCAGCGTCGGAATGCCGACACAGATGCCAGCGCCGGCAAGAAGTCCGCGCATCACCGAACGACGATTGAAAGGCAGGCTCATGTCGCGTGTCTCCTGCTGGAAGCTAGTTGGCGGGCGAGGACGCAGCCGCCGGCCGCGCGCCCGAGGGAATGGAAACCTTGAAGAACTCAGGGCTGGAAACGATCTGCCTCATCAGGCCGGGCAGGCGATACCCGCCCGCCGCAAACGCCGCCGACTGGTCCGCGAGATAATCCTCATCCCGCTCGTCCGGCGTCTTGCCCGTCCCATACGCGTAGACATTGCGAACGAGGCACGAGGGAATGCGCGTGTCACCTTTCAGATAGTCAGCCAGCCCCGGAGCGCCCGTGAACGTCTTGCTGTCCATCGTCGCGCTGACATCAATCAGCGTACCGTTCTCCGTCTTGCGCAGCTGCCCCAGCCCGTCGAAATGCTCCAGCGCCAGTCCAGGCGGGTCGCTGCGGCGGTGACAGGCCGTGCAGCCTGTATTCTCCATGTGGTCCAGCAGGCGCGTCCGCACCGTGCCATTGGCCAGCGCCTGCACCTTCGAGAAATCGACGTCGGCCGGCGGGTCCGGCGTCGGCTCGCACATGAAGATCTCGTGCATCTTCACGCCGCGCCGCGTCGGCGATGAACTCGCCGGATGCGCAAACAGCGACAGGAAACTCACCTGCGTGAGAATGCCCGCGCGCTCCGAACTGGCCGGAAACGTATACGGCGCCCATTCGGCATCCGACGCGAACGGCACCTTGTAGACAGCCGCGAGGTAGCGGTTGATGAACGTCTCGTTCGAGGTGAACAGCTCGCGATAATCCCGCTGCTTCGTCACCAGCAGGTCGATCGTCGTCAGCAGCGTCTGTTCCTTCGCGCTGTCCGCCACCGACTGGTTGAATTTCGGATACGCGACCGGGTCCTTGATCATGTTGTCGAACCCGTCGAGCTGCAGCATGTCGACGAAGAAAGCCCGCGCGCCTGCCTCGAAGCGCGGCGATTGCGTCATCCGCTCCAGCTGCGCCTTCAGCTGCGCCGGATCATGGATCGCGCCGCTCTTCGCCGCCGCCAGCAGCTCTGCATCGGGCGCCGTGTCCCACAACAGGTAAGCCAGCCGCCCCGCCTTGGAATACGCATCCAGCCTGTAACCACGGGCGTTTGCAGGGTCCGGCTCCGCCATCTCGATACGGAACAGGAACTCTGGCGACATCAGCGTGCTGGTCAGCGCAAGGTCGAGCCCGGCATAGAAATCCTTCGCCTTGTCTGCCCCTGCATTCGCCACCGCCAGCCGCGACGCAATCTCGCCCTCGCTCAGCGGACGCCGGAACAGCTTCTCGCCCAGACGCATGATGAAGGCCCGCGCACACGCCGCATCCGCCTTCTTCGCATCCGCCGGCGCGCAGCCCACCGTCTGCTCGCGCCGCTTGGCATCCACAACCTGGTCGGCAATCGATCCCGCCATCGCGAAATACTGCTCGAACCCCGAAGACGTCAGCGACAGGTTCGCGCTGCCCAGCGCCAGCAAGCCATGCTCACGCTTGTCCGGCTCGAACCGCGCATTGATCGCGATGTCCGGCCCGAACACGTCTGCAATCGTATGGCGATACTGGCTCTCGGTGATCCGCCGCACGGACACCTTGATCGGCTCGACCACCGGCGCCTGCTGCGCCCAGGCAGGGGAGGGCGTCGCAGGCAGGATAACTGCCGCGCCCAGCAGGCCAGCGCCCAGCGCAAACGCGCACATGATGCCCGTCGTCGTCTTCAAGCCTGATCCCTCCCGGGGCTGCCGCCGTAGCTGCCGTATGGGCTTGCGCCTCTTTTACAGTCCAACTAGACCGTAACCACGCGCGTTAGTCAACGCAGCGGCATGCATAGGCCAACTGTGCAGTTGCACGCGCGGGAGTGGATTGAATGATCTGGAAATCCGGCCTCGCCGCGCTCGCCCTTGCTGCGCTCGCGTCCACCGCGATTGCACAGTCGCAGGAGGTGACGCTCAACGGACTCACCGGCGATGCGGATGCCGGCGCGGAAATCTACGCTACGGATTGCCGGGGCTGCCACGCTGTTTCCATCGCCCCCACGCTACGCGGCGTCATCAACCGCCCCATCGCCAGCGTCGTGGCCTTTCCCGGCTACAGCGACGCCCTGAAAGCGAAGTCGCCGGAAACCTGGACCGACGCCAACCTCGACGCCTTCCTCTCAGGCCCGCAGGCGTTCGCGCCCAAGACCCTCATGGTCAAAGTCGTTCCCGACGCCCAGCAACGCGCCGACCTGATCGCCTACCTGGCCTCCCTCCCGCCGCCCCGCAGCTGACCGGGCAGGGCTCCCGGCAGGCCCCAAAAAGCGCCCCACAGCCCTAAAATCGCAGTAGAAAACCGCGACGCCGCGCCCCACCCGATCCACCCTTGCGCCCGGATCGACCCGCATATACAACCCGCCCTCCACGACAGGCCGCGCCCGTAGCTCAGCTGGATAGAGCACCAGACTACGAATCTGGGGGTCAGGAGTTCGAATCTCTTCGGGCGCGCCATTTCTCGCTGAAAATCAGGTTTATGGGCGCTTCGCGGGGCGCGGCTGCTTGCTCGCTTGAGCCCCGCGAAACCCTCTTTTCAGCCCGGCACGGCTTGAGGCCGGCCGCGCCCTGCGCCAGCGTAGGGCATGGCCCAGCGTCTGCCCGTCATTGATGTCTCGCCCCTGCTGTCGGGTCCGGAGCCCGCGCGGCGTGCTGCGGCGGAGGACATCGGCGCGGCGTGCCGGGATCTCGGCTTCTTCTACGCCTCGGGCCACGCCATCGCTCCCGAGACGCTGACGCAGCTGGCGGAGGCGAGCCAGCGCTTCTTTGCCCTGCCGGCTGACGCGAAGATGAAGGTCGCCATGGCGCGCGGGGGCAGGGCGTGGCGCGGCTTCTTCCCGGTCGGTGGCGAACTCACCTCGGGCAAGCCCGACATAAAGGAGGGCCTCTATTTCGGGGAGGAGCTGGGGCCGGAGGATCCACGCGTGAAGGCGGGCTTGCCCCTGCATGGCGCGAACCTGTTTCCCGAAGCCGTGCCGGAGCTGGGCCCGCTCGTGCTCCAGTTCATGCGCGATGCCGAACGCTCCGCCCACGCCATCATGGAAGGCGTCGCGCTCAGCCTCGGCCTCGATGCGCAATACTTCCGCCGCGCGCTCACCGCGCAGCCGACCCTCCTGTTCCGCATTTTCCACTATCCCGCCTCCACCGCCGACGAAGGTTGGGGCGTAGGCGAGCATACGGACTACGGCCTGCTCACCCTGCTGGCGCAGGACGACATCGGTGGGCTGCAGGTGATGACGCCAAATGGGTGGATCGAGGCGCCGCCCATTCCCGGCACGCTCGTCTGCAATATCGGCGACATGCTCGACAGGCTCACGCGCGGCGCCTATCGCTCCACGCCGCATCGCGTGCTCAACGCCAGCGGACGGTCGCGCCTGTCATTCCCGTTCTTCTTCGATCCCGGTTTCGCCGCGCAGATCGCGCCATTGCCCGGCCACGCCGCCACAGACGACAGCACCCAGCGCTGGGACAAGGCCAATGTTCACGCCTATGACGGCACGTATGGCGACTATCTCATCGGCAAGGTCGGCAAAGTGTTTCCCGATCTGGCCACAAACGTGAAGGCGTAAGCGCGCCCTGCGACGCTGATCGCAGGACGCGCCCTCCGCGCCGGAGCGGCATCTCCTAGACGCGCGTCCAGTCCATGATCCAGTTCCAGTCCCACGTCGCGCCGCCATCACGGCTCACGCCCTGGCGCCAGCGGCATCCGTTCGTGCTGATCTTGTCCCACAGGCCGATCACCTTGATCGGCTTGTCGCCATCCATGTCGTCCGACAGGAACACGCCATCGCCCTTCACGAACCCGCCCTTGACGCCTTCAGAACCCACGAGACCCCACTTGGCGTTCATCCAGTAATCGCTCCAGACCTTTTCCTTGATGTCGAGCGTGCGCAGCCCCATGCCCGAAAAATCCCGCGCCGGAATGCGCAGCTCCTCGATGCTGGCGACGCCGCCGAGAATGCTCCAGCACGTTGCCTCGCCCTCGAACTTGTCCCACTCGCCCGGCTTCAGCAGGCGCTGGTGCGCGATCTTCCAGTTGCCCGACAGGAAGTCGAAATCGCCCGGTTTGCCCGGCTCCGCCGCCGTCATGTAGTCCGCGCTCGGCTGCGCGAAGGCATCGCCCATCAGCGCCGCCGCCCCGAGGGCAGCCCCGGCATGCAGCACCATGCGCCTGTCAGCATTCATCGTCCGTCTCCCTGATCTTCAAAACGAACCCTAAACCGCTATACCTGACATCGCATGTCAGGTATTGTGGACGCTGCAGTTTTTCCATCGGGCCATCCATGCGCGCCAGCCGGCTTCTCTCCATCCTTCTGACGCTGCAGGCCCGCGGCCGCGTTCCCGCCGATGCACTCGCGCGCGAGTTCGAAGTCTCCATCCGCACCATCTATCGCGACGTGGACCAGCTCAGCGCCGCCGGCGTGCCCGTCTATGCCGAGCGCGGCCGATCCGGCGGCTTCCAGCTGCACGAAGGCTATCGCACGCGTCTCACCGGCCTCACGCCCACCGAAGCCGAAGCCCTCCTGCTCGCCGGCATGGGCGGCGCGGCTGCCGATCTCGGCGTGGGGCAGGAGGCCGCCGCCGCGCAGCTGAAAATGCTCGCAGCCCTCCCGCCAGACGCGGGCGCCAACGCCCAGCGCGTCGCCACGCGCTTCCACCTCGATCCCGCGCCCTGGTATGCCCGCATCGAACCGCTGGAGCTGCTGCCCACGCTCGCCTCCGCCGTCTGGCGCGATCGCCGCATCCGCATCGCCTACGAAAGCTGGAGCAACAGCGTCACCCGCGATCTCGATCCGCTCGGCCTCGTCCTGAAAGCCGGCGTCTGGTATCTCATCGCCGCCGCAAAGGATCGCCCGCGCACCTACCGCGTCTCCAACATCCGCTCGCTCGACCTGCTCGACAAAACCTTCCAGCGTCCCGCCCGCTTCAACCTCGCGCGCCACTGGTCCGTGTCAGCAAAAGAGTTCGAAGCCCGCCTCCTCAGCGACCGCGCCGTGATCCGCATCTCGCCCGAAGGCCGCAAGCTCCTGCGCGACAACTATCCCGCCGCCGAACACGCGGTCGTGACCAAACACACGAAGGCGCGCCCCGCGGGATGGGTGAGGGCAGAGATTCCGGTGGAAGACATCTCGCAGTCCGTCCGCCAGCTGTTGAGGCTCGGCGCGGAAGTCGAAGTGCTTGGCCCGCCCGCGATGCGAAAGGCCGTCGCGGAAGAGGCGGGCAGGGTGGCGGCGCTGTACAGATAGTTGCGGCCACGCCGTTCTTGCATAGAGGCCGCCGTCAGGGCAGCTTCTTAGCAAGCTGCAGTATGTAGTCGCCCTCTGGCTTCATCTTGTCAGCAAAACGCGCGCCGGGATCTCTGCGGCAGTCCTCAATAGACTTGGCCCAACGCGCGTCGAAGCTCGTATTGGACTCTGCCGTCAGCGCTTTCGCGGAAGGCATTCCCGAAGCCATTCTCGCCACGCCACCAAGCCCCCTGACCAGCGTATAAAACTCATGATTGCTAAAGCTCTGATCCGGATGGGCCTGTTTCCACCAATCCATGTCGAGGACGAATTGTCGGCAAACATACTTAGCGGCGCCGACGCCCTTGGTTGAGCGATAATTGTCAAACCGGAACCATTCGCCGAAGTACACGGCGATGGGTTCGCCGCTCGCATTGCGGGCCGGGCGAAAGACTTCCCCGGAAGCGGCTTTCAATGCGCTGGCATCTAGCGCAGGCGCCCCGCTGCTGTCGCCCACCGAAAGGTGTGTAAGGCGGCCATCCACTCCAAGCACGCCTTGTACAAACACTCCGCCATTGTGGCCGAGAGCCTTCTCGGATTCAGGAAAATCAGTGTCCGGTCCGCTCAACCATTCGGGCTGAGTTTTCATAAGCGGGTTGTTCGCCTTTGCGGCTGCAATCTCCGCTTGCGCACGATCGTCGGACGCTGCCGTCGATTCCTGTGCCGCCGCTTGCCCTGTCATCATGCACAAAAACAGGATGGCAGCAGCCAGTCTCATACACGTCCCCCTCAAGCATCAACGACAGTAGATGCTAAATTGCATGTGGACGCAGCAAGCTCAACAAGCTGCTGACAGGTAGCTACTCCCCGTCCGAAACATCCACGCCCGCAAAGATCGGCAGCTCCACCGGATGCGGACGTCCCTGCCGTTCCAGCTCCCGCGCGCCCGCTAGAATGCCCGGCAGCGCGTGGTTGCCCTCATGGCACGCGTATTCGTAGAGCGGCTTCTCCGACACGCGCAGCGACATCTCTCCGCCCCAGGACTCCGTATAAAGCACCGGATCCTCCACGCGGAACTCATAGAAGATTTCGTCAGCGGACCAGCGCGTATAGCGCTCCGTCACCTTGCCCGCCGGCGAGATATAGCTGCGCTGCTTCGGATGCGAGTTGATCGTCTCCACCACCAGCGTGTCGCCCTCATACCAGCCGATGGAATCTCCGCCCCATTTCGGAATGTTGTTAGGGCCATGCTTGCCGCCGATCGGGATCACGCGAACGTCGTGGATCATCTCCGTCAGGATCATCACCGATCCGGGCGTCTGAACGATCTGGTAGGTGTTGTTGTACATCCCGTTGTTCATCACCGGGCCCGCGCCACCGGTGAAGCTCATGATGCAACGCTCGGGCAGGGGCCTGATCTCGAAATCGTCGAACGTGGTCGAGCGCGTGTTCGCCTTGATGCCTGCCTCGGTGTACGGAATTTTCCCGTCAGCCGGTTGCGTGATCCACGACGAGCGGAACTGTCCCTTCACCTGCGCATAGCTGGAACCCGGGTCCATCCAGAACCGGTTGTAGGCGCGCGACGCATTGCCATCCGACAGCAGCTCTTTCGAAGACGCCGCATCCACTTTCGATGCGCCAGACTCCTCGCGCTCAGCAGCGGAATAGACATTACGATGCGTCAGCTTCTCCGCTTCCTCCGCCGTCATCGTCAGCTTCTCGGCGCCGGCCGGGCGCTGCATCGCGGTCAGTGAAGTATTGGTCCAGAAGCCGCCGATGTCCGGCACGCCCCAGCTTGTCCGTGGCGTCTCGAAGCCCGGCGCCGTCTTGCCTGCTTCACTCTGCGCAAAGGCCGGAGCGGCAAGGCCAAAGCCCGCCAGGGCAAGCGCGGCGATCATGCTGGTCTTCACGAAACCCTCCCTCAACTTGGTTGCTGGCGCTACGGCGTCGGCTCTTCACTTCTGGACGACGTCCGCACCAGCGGCGTCAGCAGTTTCATCGCCGGCCCCAGCTCCGCCGTTTCCAGCGCGCCGCTCTTGTCCGCATCCAGCTCGTCGAACTTCGGTCCCAGCACTTTCTCCACGCGCCCCGGCAGTTCGCCACGCTGGACCTTGCCGTCAAAGTTCCTGTCCAGCGCACCCATCATGCGCACCGGCATGGACTTCATCTCCTTGGTCGCATCCGCCGGATGCGCCACGGTCTCCGCGTCCCACTGATAGTACAGCGAGGTATAGTGCATCTCCTCCCACGATTGCGGGCCCCACACGATGGTCTGCTTCGGGTCGGGGTTCGCCGGATTGCGGACGGAATTGTCATACCAGTACGTCGCGATCAGCTTGGATCCGGCCGGCACTTTTACGGGGGTGGCGAAGTTATACGTCCGCTGCCAGTTGAAGTCGTAGCGGGGCAGGCTGATCAGCATTTCGCGTGTGCCGTCCGGTTTCAGCATTTCCAGGCTGCCCGCGCGACCGCGATAGTGCGTGTGCAGGAACACCGAATGCAGCGTCGCGTCCTTGGGGAAAGTCGCGTAGGCGACTTCCTCGTGGTTGTCGTCGCCCGGCGGGATCTCGATGAAATTGTTGGCGATCACGAAGTGGCGCATCACGCGGTCGGGCTCTTCGCCCTTCGGATAGAAGTAGAAGCCGATCTTCGATTTATCGACGGCTTCCTTGCCATAGGGCGTGTAGTGCATCTGGAAGCCCATGGCCCCGCCCGCCGGCAGCTGGATGCCCGTGCCCTTCGGCATGGTCAGCGACTCCCCGCCCACCGCATATTCGCCATAAGAAGCTTCCCACAGCTGCGAGGAAGCCGCGCCCGTCATCATCTTCGGCATGTAGCCGGACAGAATATGGTGCGTCGCCTGCCGGTCGCCCGGCAACAGCGTCGCGGCTTTCACCCAGCGCGCTTCCGTCTGCGGGTTCACCGCCGCCGGATACTGATAGTCCACCACGCCCGACGCCGGCACAGTGTAAGCCGGCACTTCGATCACGAGGTCCGGCTTGCCCAGCGGCCAATCCGGCGCGACGTGCGCCTCAGCCGACAGCGGGTCAGCGCCTTCGCCACGCGGCGCGCCAGCCTCCACCCAGTGAACGATCGTGCGGATCTGGTCGCCCGACAGTCCGCCATCATGCTCGAACTTCCCGAACGCCGGATCGGGATGCCACGGCGGCATTGTCTTCGTGCGGATCGCCTCGCGGATCATCGGCGCGAAATTCTTCACCGCCTCATAGCTCGACATCGCAAATGGCCCGATCCCGCCCTCCTGGTGACAGGAGACGCACTTCGCCTCCAGCACCGGCGCCACATCCTTGGCGTAGGAAATCGCCGCATGCGCCGCGCGGTTGTCGCGCTCCGGGAATTTGATCTGCGTGCCTTTGCCCGTCGCCTGCGCCGTCGCAATCGCGCGCCCGGCGGCAATATCCGCCAGCGCCTCGGCCAGATAGCCCTTGGCTTTCGTCGCGGCGCCCGCGCCATCCACCGGCCCGTGATAGAGCACGCGCAACGTCTTCGGTTCGATCAGGAAAGCCTCGCCTGCATAGCTGACGCCCAGCTGCTCGCCCGCCAGCTGCAGGTTGTCGTCCAGCACCGGCACGCTGATGCCCTGCGCCTTCGCCTCGGCCACGATCTCCGGTCGCGACGCCGCGCTGGAGTTCAGCATCATGAAGGCGACGTCCGGATACTTCGCTTTCAGCGCCTCGACCGCTTTCGCCGCCTTGCGCGATCCCGCGTCGCCATTGACGTAGGACACCACCGCGATCGCCTTCACATCCACCAGTCGCCGCAGGTCCTGCGCGAAGCCGTGATTGTCCGTCAGGCGGAAGTTGTCGACGCGCGCCGGCGTCAGGCTGGGCGGACCGGAATTGTTCGCCAGCGCAACGCCGCTTGCAGCCAATCCTGTAACAGTCAGGCCGATTGCGAGCGCAGCAACGCTCACCCACGCGATACGGGTCTTCATCTGGCGTCCTCCTCCTGAAGCGCTCTCATGGCGCTTTCATTCCGTGTATAATGCACATATGTTTCCCGGACGTCTGTCGGAGTCAACACGTGCGTGGATCACAAAGAGCCCGGGATTTCGCTGCGCTGGCAACAGCTTTTGCCGATCTCACCGCCAATCTGAATCAGCCCCAGCTTCACAATCGCGTTCTTGAGGAGGCGGGCGTCGAGCTTGACGCAGCGTTGGCGAGGCTTCTCATCAAGATCAACGCAAAGGGTCCCATCGGCGTGGTCGAACTTGGCGACCTTGTCGGCCGCGACCACACCACTATTTCCCGTCAGGTCGGCAAGCTGGTCGACCTCGGTCTGGTCGAGCGCCAGCCCAGCGAACACGACCGGCGCATCAGCCAGGCAGTCGCGACTGCGAGAGGCAGCCGCATCGCACGCGCGCTTGCTGCAGCGCACGCTACGCTGGTGTTGCCCGCATTCGATGCATGGTCAGATCGCGACTTCGCCGAGATCACGCGTCTCATGCGCCGTCTCGCCGACGATGTCGCGCAGCTGCACAAGGCAATCGAACCCGCCTGACGTTTCCGCAGTCGTCAGCTCTTTTTCGCGCGCTCATTGAGACTCAGGATTGATCGCGCGCGGAACGAGGCGCACGATGTTGATGCCCGGGCCGTGGGTACGGCCCTTCGATGGCGTGACCATCTTCCGCGTCCCCTAAGGACCGGCCCGCGGCCCTTCACACCAGCCGTGAAGGAACACGACATGAGCGGAGGAAAGGCGGCGACCGTCAGAGCGGTCGCCTTGAGCGGACCCTGCGGGACCGGAAAGACAACCCTGCTTGAATCAATGCTGCTTGCGGCCGGTCGCATCCAGCGAAAAGGATCGGTGTCGCAAGGCACATCCGTCGGTGACGCGACAGAGGAGGCGAGGGCGCGAGGTCTCTCGACAGACCTCAACGCCGTCGGCTTCGATTTCATGAACGATCGCTACGTCGTTCTCGATTGCCCCGGCTCGATCGACTTCCTCAGCGAAGCCGACAACGTCCTCCCCGCCGTCGATCTCACCATCGTCGTCGCCGACCCGGATCCCGAGCGCGCCAGCCTGCTGCAACCCCTCCTGCGCCGCCTCGACGAACTGCAAGCCCCGCACTGCATCTTCATCAACAAGATCGACAAGGCGCGCGGCCGCGTGCGCGACATGATCGCCGCGATCCAGCCCTACAGTCTTGAGCCGCTGGTCGCCCGCCAGATTCCGATCTGGAATGGCTCCGGCGCCAAGGGTTACATCGATCTCGCCCTCGAGCGCGCCTACACCTACGAGTCCGGCAAGCCATCGAAGCTGATCCAGATCCCCGAGGAAGAAAAGTCCCGCGAGGTCGAGGCGCGCTATCGCATGCTCGAGCAGATGGCCGATTTCGATGACGAGCTGATGGAAGAGCTCATCAACGAACAGCCGCCCGGCCGCGACCATGTGATGTCTGATCTCGCCGACGAACTCGGCCGCGTGCAGATCGTGCCGGTCTTCCTGGGGTCTGCCGAAAACGGCTCCGGCGTGCTCCGCCTGCTGAAAGCGCTGCGCCACGAAACACCCGCGCTGTCGAATGCGGCGCAACGTCTCGGCGCAGACGGCTCCTCCGCTGCCGTGCTGAAGACGCGCTATGCCGGGCAAGCCGGTCGGCAAACCATGGTGCGCGTCATGTCCGGCGGGCAACGCGGCCTCGTCGATGGCGACAACATCACCCTCCCGGATGGCCACGCAGAACGCGTCGCCGGCGTGTTCCAGATCTATGGCGAGAGCCAGTCCAAGGTCGACAGCGCCGCTCCCGGCGACATCGTCTATCTCGGCCGCATCGACAAGGCGAAGCCCGGCGATCTCCTCGGCCTCAACGGCCAGAAGCAGGCCAACGCCACGCCGAAGGTCTCACGCACGCCGGTCTATTCACTCGCCGTCGAGCCGCTCAACCGGGCGGACGATGTGAAACTCGCCACCGCCATGGCGCGCCTCATCGATGAAGACCCGGCGCTCACTTTCGGCCCCGACGCGGAGACACACGAATTCCGTCTATCAGGGCAGGGCGAGATGCATCTCCGCGTCGCGCTCGACCGTGTGAAGCGGAAATTCGGCGTCGCGGTTGAATCACGTCGCCCGCAGACGCCCTATCGCGAAACCATCCGTCGCTCCTCCACGCAACGCGGCAAGCACAAGAAGCAGTCCGGCGGCCACGGCCAGTTCGGCGATGTGCTGCTCGACGTGCGTCCCGGCGAACGCGGCAGCGGCTTTGTCTTCAGCCAGAAGATCCATGGCGGCACCGTGCCGAAGCAATATTTCGGCGCGGTGGAAGAAGGCGCGAAGGACGCGTTGATGAAAGGCCCGCTCGGCTTCCCGGTCGTCGATGTGGAAGTCACGCTGCTCGATGGCTCCTATCACGCCGTCGACAGCTCCGAGATCGCCTTCCGCACCGCGGCCCGTATCGGCGTCAACCTCGCGCTCGAACAGTGCGAGAGCGTCCTGCTCGAACCCGTCAGCCTCGTCATCATCCACACGCCCTCCGACCAGATGGCGCGGATCACCGGCCTCGTGCCGACACGACGCGGCCAGATACTGGGCTTCGAGCCGCGCGATGGCTGGTTCGGTTGGGATTCCATCCGCGCCGCGATCCCGCAGGACGAGTTGCACGATCTCATTATCGAGATCCGCTCGGCCACGCAGGGCCTCGGCGAGCTGGAATCCGCCTTCGACCACATGGCCGAAGTCACCGGCAAGGCCGCCTCGCGGGCAGTTGAAGCCAGGCAGGCCGCAGCCGCGAAGTAGACCGCTTGCGTTCTCTCTCCCGGTCGCTGAAATGGCGCCTCAGCAGCCGGGAGCAGGGCATGAACAGGCGTCAGATGTTGGCCGGCACAGGCGCGTTCGCCATCACCGCGTGCTCGCCTGAAGCCGGAACTCCGGCCGCGTCCACCAGCACCAGCGAAGTCTTTTCTGGCGCCAGGCTGATGGCCGACGTCGAGGACTATGTGAACCTCGGCATACACCGCACCGGCAGCACGGGCGATCTCGGCACGTCCGACTGGTTCGCCGATCATTGGGGCGCTCTCGGCTATGCGGTTGATCAGGCCGATGTCGAATGCCCCAATGCAGATACGGATGTCGCCAAGCTGCGCATCGGCGCTGAAGCGTTCGATGGCTTCGCCCAGCCGCCGCTGGTGTTCACGGCCGAAGGGGGGCTCAACGCGCCGCTGGCGATGTGGGACGCGGCCGATCCCGCCTCCGTCTCCGGCAGGATCGCCATCATCCATGTCCCGCGCGAACCCAAGGCGCCATCGCCCGGCCCTGCTTACCGCGCCGCCATCGCCGAATGCGTAAAGGCCGGCGCCAAGGCCGCCGTGCTGCTCATGTCTGGTCCCACCGGCGAAGTCGTCGCCATCAACACGCCGCTTGCGCTGCAACCCTCCATCCCACTCCTGCAGATCGGCGAGAAGGAACGCGCCCGTCTCGAAACGGCGTTGGCAACCAAGGCGCCGGGCAAGCTCATCCTGGAAGGTCCCGGCGGCACGCGCCTCGGCCGCAACACCGTCGCGCGCTTCGGCAAGTCCGGCCCGTGGGTCATCATCTCGACGCCACAGAGCGGCTGGTTCACCTGCGGCGGCGAACGCGGCCCCGGCATCGCCATCTCGCGCGCGCTCTCCGCGTGGGCGGTCACCACGAAATTCCCCGTGCGCTGGCTCTTCATCGCCACCTCCGGCCATGAATGGGGCGATGCCGGCGCCGAGATGTTCCACCACAGCCAGGCGCCCAAGCCGGATGAGACCGCGCTCTGGTTCCACCTCGGCGCAGGCTTTGGCGCGCGCGCCTATGAAGAAACGCCCGATGACCCCGTCGCGCAGTCCACGCCCAATCTCGCGCGCACGCTGATGGCCTCACCCGACATGATCCCCCATCTCGAAGCGGCCTTCGCCGGCCAGCCCGTCATCGAGAAACCCTTGCCGCGCGACGTGAAGACGGCGCTGGGCGAATACCGCCTCGTCGCCGAAGAAGGCTATCCCTCCTCAGCCGGCTTCTGGGGCTACAACGCCCACTTCCACACGCCCATCGACAGCGAAGAGTCGACCACGCCGGAAATCATGGAGCCGATTGCGCGCGCTGTCGCGAAAGCGATCGAGGCAAGGCTGGCGAAGGTCTAGCGCCGCCCTACTTGCACCGCGCCCACGCATACTCGAACGGCCGCGAGCCATCGAGTTTCGAGATCGTCGCCGCCAGCCCCGTCTCCGTGCGGCGATAGGCGATGCGCTGCGGATAGTCATGGTCGCCATTCTCGAACGTCACATCCACCGCGGGCACAACGGCGTCGGGTGCGGGCAGCCGCTCGCTGAACGTCACCGGACGCTGGCCCTCGGGCGAGGCGGTGTAGGTCGCGCGCGATGTGCGGAGGTCGATGCGCGATTGCTCCCACGTGGTCATCGCGCCATTACGCATCGTCGTGGCATAGCCGAACATGATCCCGCCCTCGGGGTAGGACCACACTTCCTTGTTCACGCCATCCGCCGACTGCCAGCAGCCCAGCATGAAGCCGAACCGGCCCGGGTCCTGTTTCGGGTTGCTGGCGCACGCAGCGAGCGCGAGGCAAACGGCGGCGGCGGAAACAAGCTTCAGCGACATGGCGGCTCCATGGGGCAACGTCAGGCTACGTCAGGCCGCAAGACCTAGCGCAGCCGGGCAGGGGCCGACAAGGCGTCGGCCCAGCCACGTCTGTCCTTGTGGTCTTTTCGCTACGGATTGGCCGCCGCGTCGCGCGTTTCGGTTGGAATCGGCGCAGCCACCGGCACGGACTGATAGCCCGGGCCAACCGGCGCCGCCGGCGCGGCTGAAGCAATCATCTGCTCCGAGATCTCGCGATCCCGCAGCGCCTCGATCCGCAGCTGTTCCAGCTTGAACTGCTCCAGCTGGTCGCCCTCGAGCTTGCGGCCCGTCGGCAGCTTCAGCGTCATCGCGTTCACCGGCTTGCCGCTGACATACACCTCATAGTGCAGGTGCGGGCCGGTGGAGCGGCCGGTCGTGCCGACATAGCCGATCACCTGGCCCTGCTTCACATGGCTGCCGCGCTTCAGGCCCTTCGCAAAGCGGCTCATGTGCGCGTACGCAGTGGTGTAGCCGTTGGCGTGCTCGATCTTGGCATAGTTGCCGAACGTGCCGTTCGGGCCATAGCTTTTGACCGTGCCATTACCCGCCGCATAGATCGGCGTGCCGGTCGGGGCCGCGAAGTCCGTGCCCTTGTGCAGCTTGGTGTAGCCGAGGATCGGATGCTTGCGGTTGCCGAAGCCGGAGGAAAGACGCGCGCCGTTGATCGGCGTCTTCATCAGGAACTTCTTCGCGCTCTGTCCGGTCGCGTCGAAATAGTCGACCACGCCATCGTCGCTCGGCGTGTAGCGGTAGAACGTCTTGGTCAGCGCCGCGCCGTCCATCTCCGCCATCAGCACGTTGCCGGTTTTCACCTGCTGCCCGCGCTCGTCCTCGAACGTCTCGTACAGCATGCCGAAGTGATCGCCCGGATGCACCTCGCGCTGGAAGTCGACGTCGTAGCCAAAGATCTCTGCGAAATCGACGACCTGCTGATCGCCCGCGCCAAGACCCAGCGCCGTCTGGTAGATTGACTGGTCAACGTCTGCGGAGACGTAATTGATGCCCGGCGAAAGTTTCGCCTTCAGCTCGTGCGGCGTCCACGTGCCATCGGCGCCGAGAGAGACAAGCACCTGCGTGCCCGCTTCCGGACGCAGTGAGATACCGGTGAGGCGCACCGCGCCATCATTGCCCGTCTCCAGCCACGCCGTCACATCGTCACCGGGACGCATGCTGCGCAGGTCGAGCAACTGGCTCGCGGCGAACACAGCGCTGTTCGCTTCGGCGCGCGGCGCGCCGATACGATCGAGCACGGAAGACAGCGTCTCGTTCCGCAGAACGGATACGCGCTTCATTTCGCTCGACAGGCTATTGAGATCGTTGGCGCTCGTGAAAGAGGCGACCAGTTCGCGCGGGTTCTGTTCGTTGTCGTTGATCGTGTCGGCTTCAACGGCGCGGGTGTTCACGCCGACATATGCAAGTCCTGCCCCGATAAGCACAGCCGCAGCCGCGCCCACCCCCCAATCAAACCAGACGTTTTTCATGGGTGCTCCGAAAGTTCCCTGCGGAACTAGATTATCCGGTATGCCGCGCCCCCTCGGGAATCTTTGTAGGCGGCGGACCAGAACAGCGAATAAAAACGTTCAGGTGCTAATGCACAAGGACCAATGCATATTCTGAACCGATATGACTGAAGAAACCCTTGCCCAGCCAAAGCGAAAGAGCGCGAAAGGACGCATTCTCGGCCTATTTCTCGCCGCATTCGCGATTCTGGTTCTCGTCCTGTGGCTCGTGCGGCAGCCGATCGCAGAAGCGATCGCCCGCAATGTCTGCGCGGAACAAGGTCTTGCCTGCAACCTTTCGGTAACCCGGCTCGATCTCGGCGGCGTAACATTAACAAGTGTTGATGCCCGCGCGCCTGGCGCCGCTGACGCAGCTGTGACCGCGCGTGAGCTCGCCATCAACTTCGCATGGGAAGGTTTCTTCTCCCTGCGCCCCACGGAAGTGAAGGGCGAAGAACTCACGCTGCGTCTCGATCTCACGGGCAAGCGCTCCGTGCTCGGCGATCTCGACAAGGCCATCACCACATTTACCAAACCGAGCGATGCACCCGCAGGCCCGCTGCCGCGCATCGAACTCACGAAGCTCACCATCATCGGTGACACAGTCTCCGGTCCCGTCGTCGCAACAGGCCGCATCACCGCCGCAAGCGACAACAGTTTCATCGTCGACATCGCCGCGCCCGCCGCCTCGCTCGGCCTCGCCGGGGGAACGATCGATCTCGCCGCCGCCAACCTGCGCGCGACAGTTGCGGGCGAGGAAATCTCTGCCGCGCTGAAGCTCGATGTCAGCCGCTTCGTCGCCGAAGGCGCCAGCTTCTCCGACATCATCGTCGATGCAAAACTCGAACAGTCCGCCGGCGTGTTGAAAGGCGAGGGCACGGCCAGCCTCGGCGCCATCACCACGAAGGATGCGCGTCTCGCCTCCGCTGAGGCCGCCGCCAGCGTTGAATCGCCCGCGATCAGCGGTGAAGACTTCAATATTCGCGCCTGGCTCGCCAATGTCCGCCGCCTGCAGCTCGACGCCAGCATGCAGCAAGGCGCATTCGCCGGCGCTGCGTGGAAGAACGCCTCGCTCAAGACGCTGGTCCAGCCGCTCTCCCCCGGCCGCTCCATCGGCAACATGACCTTCACCGTCGACAACCTCTCGACGCCGCAAGCCGCCGCCGGCCATGTCGAAGTCACCGGCAAGCTGCAAGTCGATGCCCAGGCTCTCAGCGTCATCGATGGCGGCGCGACCATCACGCAAGCGCTTCTCACCACGCCGCAACGCATCGCCGTCGCCGATGCCGCCGCCGGTCCGCTTGAAGCTGTGCTGCTCTCCTTCGCGGATGCGCTCCGTGCCGCCATCAATCGCGCCGGCCAGTCGTTCAACGTCTCCACGCCATGGGCCGCGCGCATGACGCAGGAGGCGCTGCTCGTCTCCCTGCGTCCCGGCGCCACGCTCACATCCGCCAGCGGCCTCGTCATCGATGTGAAGGCCTCCGCCGGCCAGGAGCATGTCGGCGTGTTCAACGCCACCGACGCCACATGGTCCGGCGCCGGCATTCTCTCGCTGCACGGTGGCGGCGCGCCGCCCGTCACCGTCACCGTCGCCAAATCCTCCGGCGGCGTGGACAGCCTCGCCATGACCGGCATGGCCGTCCTCGCGCCGTGGAAAGTCAGCAACGACGTCATCTCCGCTGAATTCACCGGCCTCGATCTCGCGATCAAGGACGCGTCGGGCGGTGCTGCGGGCAAGCTCGGCATTCGCCTCGATGGCGGTCTCGCCGGCGGCGCGTGGGTCAACGCCCGCGCCACAGGCGAGGTCAACGCCAAGTGGGATCGCACAACCTTCGTCGCCGAAGCCCCGCAAGGCGCAGTGATCCAGTGGGACAAGGCCTCCTATGGCGGCGCGCAGTTCGGCGCCGCTGCCCTTCGCTACACGCCCATCGGCCGTCTCGCCGAGCGCAATGGCAACGACATCATCGGCCAGGGCCGTCTCGCCGCCATCGACATCCCTGTCACGGGCGAAGCCTTCTCTGCGCGCGTCCGCCTCGGCGCCACCGCGCTCGGCTGGCGCAGCGAAGGCGGCTTCAAAGCCAATTTCGACATGGACCCCGCCTCGGTCGACATTGATCTCGGCGAGCGCAAACTCCCCATCCGCATCGCCGACATTTCCGGCGCGCTCGACCTGTCGCGCGGCTGGAAAGTCACCGGCGGCTTCAGCGGCGCAACCGCCAGCGCGCCCGAAGGCGATGTCAACGACATCAACGGCAAGTTCGATCTCGCCGGGCAGGGCAAGAACATGTCCGGCGGGCTCACCGGCCTCTCCATGCGCTTCCATGACCCCATCGAAGAGCGGCGTTATGAAGACGCCAACTTCCGCGGTGAAGGCCATCTCACCAACAGCAAGGTCGATTTCACCGGCGTCTTCACGATGGCGAAGTCCGGCATGCAGATCGCCAACATCGTCGGCCGCCATGATCTCGACAGCGGCGCCGGCGCGCTCACCTTCGAGCCGACGCCGCTGATCTTCCGCCCGCGCCAGTTCCAGCCGAGCGATCTCTCGCCCCTGCTCATCGGTCCCGCCAACGTGACGGGCAGGGTGGATATCGGCGGCGGCGCAAGCTGGAATCCAGACGGCTTCAAATCCTCCGGCGTGCTCGAACTCAGGAAGCTCGGCTTCGCGCTCGCCGCCGCCGGCGTGTTCGAAGGCGTCTCCGGCCGCGTCGAGGTCGCAGACCTGCTCGCACTCAAATCCGCGCCGAACCAGCGCATCACGATGGAAAAGGTCACGCTCGGCCTGCCCATCGAAAAAGGCACGATCGACTTCCAGCTGATCGGCTACGACGCGATCCGCCTGCAGAACGCCGAGTGGCCGTTCGGCGGCGGGTTCATCCGCATCAATCCGATCGACTTCCGCTTCGCCGGCGACGCCGAGAACCGCATCGTCGCACGCGCCGTCGACTGGGATCTCGCCAAGCTCACCGAGCAGTTCAATTTGCCTGACATGAAACTCTCCGGCGTCGTCGGTGGAGACTTCCCCGTGGTGTTCACAACCGGTTCAGCCGTGATCGACAATGCTACACTCGCATCAGTGAAGCCTGGCGTTATCCAGTATTCAGGTTCCACCGGTGACGCTGCGGCCAATGCCGATGCGAACTCGAAGATGCTGTTCGATGCCCTGAAGGATTTCAGGTACGAGGTGTTGAAAGTGGGCCTGGACGGAAACCTCACGGGAAGAATGCTGCTCACGCTGGGCATCCTCGGCCGCAATCCGGACGTTCTTTCCGGCCAGCCTTTCCAGCTCAATATCGGCATCGATAGCGCGCTGGTGCCGCTGTTGACGTCAACGACACAACGGCCGGACGTGCGTACGGCGATCGAACAGGTGAAGGAGAGCCAGAAATGACAGCGACATTGACGGCCTCCTCCGAAGCGGCAAGGGTCGGTTCAACGGTTGCGCACGCGGCCGCAGTCAAGGAGCAGGCGATGCCTGAGACGAAATTCATAACGCCCGGGAAGCTGCAGGGGGCAAGCCGGCTGGCTGTCAGCGGTCTCGCGCTCGTGGTTGCTGCCGGCGCCGCGGCCTGCACGCCAACGCTCCGCATCGAAGCGTCGGACAAGCCGATCACGATCAACCTCAACGTCAAGATTGACCAGGAAATCCGCTACCGCCTGGACAAGGACCTTGAGGACGCGATCGCTGCCAACCCCAATCTGTTCTGAGACGGGAAGAAGGAGCCTGTCATGAGCATGTTCAAGAAAATCGCCACCTGGTTCGTCGCCATCTTCGCCGCGACCACCCTGATGACCGCATGGGCGGCCGATCCCGTGATCGAGCAGGCGAAAGCCCAGGGCATCATCGGCGAGCAGTACGATGGCTATCTCGGCGTCATCGACAACAACCGCGCCTCGGGCGACGTGAAGCGCAAGGTCAGCGAGATCAACTCGGGCCGTCTGGCCGAGTACACCCGCATCTCGCAGAAGACCGGCGACCCGGTCGATACCGTCGCCAAGGCGATGGCCGCCAAGCAGTTCGATCGCGCCGGTTCCGGCGAGATGCTGAAACCCGGCCCGTCAGACGCCTGGCAGAAAAAGCCGTAGGCTGAGACGACAGACAAAAGCGGCGCCCGGCGGATCAAACCGCCGGGCGTTTGCGTTTCAGGCGCCGCTCGTGTTTGCTGGCCCCATGTTCGCAAAGCCGTCGCGCAAGACGTGGCTCATCCTCGCACTGGTCCTCGTGCCGGTCGCCATCATGATTGCGATGATCGCATTCGAAACCGGCGATGGCCGCGCCTCGAACATCCATTTTGTCATCGCCTTCGGCCTCGGCGCCACGTTAACGGTTTTGCTCGCGGTCGGCCTCATGGCCTTGTCCTTCCACAGTTCCCGCTCCGGCCACGACGAACAGATCGGGAATGAACAGGACTCGGATGAGTCCTAATTCCCGCTTGGGGTGCGGAGTCCAAATCAGCTAGCTTCCGATTCGAAACCGGGTCGGCCCATCCGGGGCTGGGAGAGCTGTTGCAATGAAGGATTCGTCCAGGCTGGCGTCCTATGTCGCCTCGCGCATCTGCCACGACGTCGCCTCGCCGCTGACGTCGATGCTGCAGAGCATGGAATTGCTGTTCGATGACAGCCTCGGTCCGGCCATGAAGGCGGAAGGGGAGAAGGCCCTGCGCACGGGCCTCGCCACGCTCGAGGCCAAGCTCCGCTTCACCCGCTATGCCCACGGCAGCCAGATCGTCTCGATCAACGACAACCTCTGCTCGGTCGGCGAGGCGAAGGATCTGTTCGTGAAGCTGTTCGCCACCAACTCCCGCACCGAGCTGGTCTGGCAAGTCGAAACCCAGCGCATCTCGAACCGCCAGATGCGCCTCCTGATGAACATGGCGCTGATCATGATCGACCCTGCCGCACGCGGCAAATGCGTGGTCACCGCGCGCGAGGAGGGCGACAGGCTGGTCCTTGATGTCGAGGCCCTGGGCCAGTTTTCCAAGCTCAAGGAAGAGGTGCTCGACGCCCTCTCGGGCAAGGAGCCCGGCGGCGGCTGGGGCGGCGGCGCCATCCAGCCCTTCTTCACCCGCGTTCTGTCGGAGGAAGCCGGCTTCAGCCTCGAGGCCCGCAGTGTGCCCCAGGCCGCCGGCCTCACCGCCATCGGCAAGCTCCCGACGCCCTGATCGCGCCCGGTAACGATTTACCTGCGCAAACACGGCAACATTCGCGATGGCGTTAACGCGCCTTGCCAACGCCTCAACAGGCGCGCGCTGCGACCTTTCCGACAAAGGTCGAATTCATGCGTCGAAGCTAAACTTTCTGAAGCGAAATCTTAACTGTAGGCAGGCTTAGTTGCCCGAAGCACTCTTGTCTTCCTGTGCCTTGGGATCCCGCCATGGACGATCTTCTCAGCGAATTTCTCACGGAAACGGCTGAAGCCCTCGACGTCGTCGACGTCGAGCTCGTTCGCTTTGAAAGCAATCCGAGCGACAAGGCGACGCTGAACAACATCTTCCGCCTTGTGCACACAATCAAAGGCACATGCGGCTTCATCGGCCTGCCGCGCCTCGAATCCATCGCGCATGCCGGCGAGACGCTGCTCGGCAAATTCCGTGATGGCGCGCTGCCCGTCACGCCCGCCGCCGTCACGCTGGTTCTCGCCTCCATCGATCGCATCAAGTCACTGCTCGCCCATCTGGCCGCCGAACAGGTCGAGCCTGTCGGCGACGACCGTGACCTGATCGCCCAACTCGAGCGCGCCTCTGAAGGCAAGCTGGATGGCGCTGCTGCGCCCGCTCCCGCGCCGGCCCCCGTCGTGGTCGCCGCTCCGCCGCCGCCCGTTGTCGCCGCCGAACCCGCGCCCGAGCCCGCCGAAGGGCAGGGCGCCTGGGACGCCGACCAGGGCCGCTTCCTCCGCCTCGGCGAAGTCTCGCTGGCCGATCTCGAAGCCGCCTTCCGCGATGCCGAAGGTCCCGAAGTCGTGGAGAACAAGCCCGCCGCCGTCGCCGCCATCGCCGCGCCCGTCGCCGACCATGACGACGAGAAGAAGGGCACCATCGGGGGCAACTCGATCCGCGTCAACGTCGACGTCCTCGAATCCCTGATGACCATGGTCTCCGAGCTGGTGCTCACCCGCAACCAGCTGATGCAGATCCTGCGCAACTCCACTGACAGCGAGTTCAAGGCCCCGCTGCAGCGTCTCTCCGGCGTCACCGCCGAGCTGCAGGAAGCCGTCATGAAGACGCGCATGCAGCCCATCGGCTCGGCCTGGAAGAAGCTCCCGCGCATCGTCCGCGACGCCAGCCAGGACCTGCACAAGAAGATCGAACTGGTCATGGAGGGCGAGGCCACCGAACTCGACCGCCAGGTGCTCGAGCTGATCAAGGATCCGCTCACCCACATGATCCGCAACTCGTGCGACCACGGCGTCGAAACGCCGGAAGTCCGCCTTGCCGCCGGCAAGTCCGAGCATGGCACGATCAAGCTGAAAGCCTATCACGAAGGCGGCCACATCATCATCGAAGTGGGCGATGACGGCGCCGGCCTCAACACCGAGCGGATCCGCCAGAAAGCCATCGAAAAGGGCGTCATCGACGGCATGGAAGCCATGGCGATGACGGATTCCCAGATCCACCGCCTGATCTTCGCGCCGGGCTTCTCCACCGCTGCGAAAGTCACCAACATCTCCGGCCGCGGCGTCGGCATGGACGTGGTGAAAACCAACGTCGAACTGATCGGCGGCACCATCGACCTGCGCTCGCGCTTCGGTCATGGCTCCACGCTTATCATCAAGATCCCGCTGACGCTGGCCATCATCTCGGCCCTCATCGTCGGCGTCGAAGAACATCGCTTCGCCCTGCCGCAGCTCTCGGTCGTCGAACTCGTCCGCGCAGGCAAGCGCCTCGAGCACCGCATCGAGATGATCAACACCACGCGCGTCCTGCGCCTGCGCGATCGCCTGCTGCCGCTCGTCGCCCTGTCGGATGTTCTCGGCCTCATGGTCGATGATCGGCCGGATGACCGCTCCGCCTGCATCGTCGTCATGCAGGTCGGCGAAACCCGCTTCGGCCTCATCGTCGATGAAGTGTTCGACACCGAGGAAATCGTGGTCAAGCCGCTGGCCAAGCGCCTCGGCACGATGGGCGAATACTCCGGCGCCACCATCCTCGGCGATGGCGCAGTGATCATGATCCTCGATCCCAACGGCATCTCGCGCACGGTCGCCAATGTGGAGCGTTCGGTGAACCGCCTGCTCGACGAACAGACCCGCGCCGCCGCTGCTGCCGCCGCCTCCGCGCAACAGGGCGATACCCGCATGAGCCTGCTGCTGTTCTCTGCCGGCGGCGCCGAACCGCGCGCGTGCCCGCTCTCGCTGGTCACCCGCCTCGAGGAGATCGACGCGTCGACCTTCGAGATGACCAGCCGTGGCCTTGTGGTCCAGTACCGTGGCCGCCTGATGCCGCTCGCCGCCGCCGGTGGCGACATCCGCCGCGAAGGCCGCCAGCCCATGCTGGTGTTCTCGCAGGGCACCGCTGTCGTCGGCCTCGCCGTCGACGCCATCCTCGACATCGTGGAAGACGCGCTGGACATCCAGCTCTCGGGCGAAAACCCCGGCGTCCTCGGCACGGCCGTGCTCAAGGGCAAGTCCACCGAGATCATCGATGTCGGCCACTATCTCAGCCAGGCCGATCCCACCTGGGCCGTCGCCGCCACGCGCGTGGACGTCAAGTCGGATCGCAAGCGCATCCTGCTCGTCGAATCCCACCCCTTCTTCCGCAACCTGCTCGCGCCGATCGTTACCGCCGCCGGCTATGACGTCACCGTCGCCTCAAGCCTCGAAGAGGCGAGGGCGCGTCTGGCCGCCGGCGCCATGTTCGACGTCGTGCTCGCTGACGCCGACGGCGCCGAAATGGACGAAGTCCCCGGCGCCCAGGTCATCCCGATGTCCAGCCGCCGTGACACGGCAGCTGTTCCCAAATCCGATCGCCATGCGCTCCTGGACGCGATCCAGCGTGCGCTCCACCGCGGAGAAGCCGCTTGACCGCCACCACACGCGAGTACGTCACCTTCCGGATCAGCGACCAGCTGTTCGGCTTGAGCGTCATCGAGATCCACGACGTCTTCCGCCCCACCAGGATGACCCCCGTCCCGCTGTCGGGGCTGGAAATCGCTGGCGTTCTTAATCTTCGTGGACGGATCGTCACCGCCATCGACGCCCGGTCCCGTCTCGGCCTGCCGCCCCGCGTAAAAGACAAGCAGGATCAAATGCTTGCTATCGGCGTGGAGTATGGCGGCGAGAGTTTTGGCCTCGTCGTGGACGAGATTGGCGAGGTCGTGCGGCTTGAAGAAGCCGACATGGAGCAAAACCCCGTTAACCTTGACGCGACATGGTCGAGCGTATCGCGCGGTGTCTACCGTCTCGACGACCGTCTTCTGGTGATCATGGACATCGACCGGATGCTGGCTGGCGCGAGTGGTGCGGACGCAGCCGCTGCTGCCTAGGGAGGGTTAGCATGAAACGTTGCCTGATCGTCGACGACAGCCGCGTCGTCCGGAAAGTTGCCCGCCGTATCGTCGAGGACCTCCGTTTCGAGGCCGACGAAGCCGCTGACGGCGCGCAGGCGCTCGAAAGCTGCCGCAAGACCATGCCGGATTGCATCCTGCTCGACTGGAACATGCCGGTCATGAACGGGATCGACTTCCTCCGCGCCCTCCGCCGCGAGCCGGGCGGGGAACGTCCCACCGTCGTCTTCTGCACCACGGAAAACGACATGAGCCACATCGCCGAAGCGATGCGCTCGGGCGCCAACGAATACATCATGAAGCCGTTCGACAGCGAGATCATCGAGTCCAAGTTCTCCGAAGCCGGCCTGGTCTGAAGCGCACGAAGTGACAGTCCCAGCGCGCAAATCCGAGAGCGAACGCACCGTCCGGGTCATGCTCGTGGACGACAGCGCGATCGTGCGCGGCTTCATGCGCCGCTGGCTCGAGGAAGAGCCTCGCATCGAGCTGGTGAAAGTCTGTTCCGATGGCGCCCAGGGCGTCGCCGAAGTCGTCGAAGCCCGCCCCGACGTGATCGTGCTCGATATCGAGATGCCGAACATGGATGGGCTCACGGCCCTGCCGCATCTCCGCCGTCTCGCCCCGCAGGCCAAGGTGGTGATGGCTTCCACGCTCACCTCCGCCGGCGCACAGCAGACGGTGAAAGCCCTCTCCCTCGGCGCCGCCGACTTCATCGCCAAGCCGCAAGCCTCCGCCATGGGCGGCGTTGACGGTTATCGCCGCGAGCTCGTCGACAAGATCATCGCCCTCGGGCCCCGCATCGTCGCCATGCGCGGCGCGCCGCCTGCGGCCGCCCCGCGCCTGCGCGCCCGCCCGACCACCACTATGCCGCCCAGCGTCCTCGTTATTGCCGCGTCCACCGGCGGGCCGAACGCGCTGCCCACTTTCCTCGGCCCGATCGCCAACCGCATCAGCGCGCCGATCCTGATCGTGCAGCACATGCCCGCCGCCTTCACGCCGGTCTTCGCCGAGAAGCTGGAATCCTCCATCGGCAAGCGTTGCCGCGAAGCCGTCGATGGCGATGTCCTCGCGCCGAACACCGTGCTGCTCGCGCCGGGCGACTTCCACATGCGCGTTGCGCGCTCGCCCGTCGGCCGCATCGTCACGCTCGACAAGTCGGAACAAGTGCACTTCTGCCGCCCCGCCGCCGACCCGCTCTTCGACAGCGCCGCCGCCGCCTTCGGCAACCGCGTTCTCGGCGTTGTTCTCACCGGCATGGGCCATGATGGCCGCGACGGCTCGGGCCGCATCGTCGCCGCTGGCGGCCGCGTGATTGTTCAGGATGAATCCACCAGCGTCGTCTGGGGCATGCCGGGCGCCGTCGCCCAGGCCGGTCATGCCGAGGCCATCAAGCCTCTCAAGGATCTCTCCCAGTTGGCGTTGCGTATGATGAACGGAGAAGCTGCGTGAACAGCCAGGATTTCGACTTCGTGGCCCAGCTGCTCCGCCGCCGCGCGGGCATCGTCCTCACGGGCGACAAGATGTACCTGCTGGAAAGCCGCCTCGCGCCGCTCGCCCGCAAGGAAGGCCTGCCGTCCATCGACGACCTCATCCAGGTCGTGCGCGCCCGTCGCGACGAACGCCTCATCACGCAGGTGGTCGACGTGATGACCACCAACGAGACCTTCTTCTTCCGCGACAAGACGCCGTTCGATCACTTCAAGGAAGCGATCATGCCGGCGCTCGCGCCCGCCCGCCGTGGTCAGCGCATCCGCATCTGGAACGCCGCCTGCTCGACAGGGCAGGAGCCGTACTCTCTCGCCATGATGCTCGACCAGTCGCCGCTGCTCGCCGGCGGTGTCCCCGTCGAGATCGTCGCCACCGACATCTCGGATCGCTGCCTCGAGCGCGCCCGCCAGGGCCTCTTCACGCAGTTCGAAGTGCAGCGCGGCCTGCCCATCCAGATGCTGATGCACTACTTCACCCAGCAGGACGACCACTGGCGCATCTCGGAAAAGATCCGCTCGATGGTCACCTTCAAGAAGCTGAACCTGATGGATCCCAGCTTCACGCTCGGCAAGTTCGACATCGTCTTCTGCCGCAACGTGCTGATCTATTTCGATGCCCCGACCAAGGCCGACGTGCTGAACCGCATCGCCAGCTGCATGAATCCCGGCGGCTTCCTCATGCTCGGCGCCGCCGAATCCGTCATCGGCATCACGCAGGCCTTCGAAAACTCGCAGGATCGCCGCGGCCTCTACAAGCTGTCCCAGAAGACCGCCAAGGTCGCCTGAGCCACGTCGTCGGGTTGATCCGCCACGCCTGCCGGGCCAACCTGCCGTCATGCAGGATCCCGACCTCCATTTCGGTACGCTTGGCGACGCGGCCGAGACCGCTGGCGATTTCGCGTCCGCCCGCAACGCGTTCGAGCAGGGCGCGGCGCGCGGCGGCACGGCATGCCTGACCCGGCTGGCCAATCTGTACGACCTGGGCCTCGGTGTACGGTCTGACAAGACGCACGCGATGAGACTCTATCTCCGGGCATGGCGACTGGAACCGGGGCAGGTTGCTGCAAACAACATTGCCATCCTCCATCGCGAAGCGGGCAACCACCACCAGATGTTCCAGTGGTTTCGCCGCGCCGTGAAAGTCGGCGACCATGACTGCTATCTTGATCTCGCCAAGTGCTACCGGGATGGACTCGGCGTTCCGAAATCGCTGCCGTTCGCCGTGCGGTGCCTCGAGGCTGCGTTGCGCGCAGACTTCATCTTCGATCACACGGCGGACGAAGCGCGGGCGATGTTGAAGCAACTCCGCTACGCGCAATTCAAGACGTAACCGCCTTACCGGCCGCCACACATATTCTTCGTCATCACATGTACCACTGGCGCTGACGCCGGGTGCGGCGGCAGATGGGCTTCCGAGAACGATCCGTTCGGTCCCGGCAGCGGCAAGGCGTTCGCGCCCGTGTGGCACGCGCTGATCTCGATATAGGGGTTGGTCTCGTCGCTGAAGAAGATCGGATAGTCCTTGCCCGCGCGGATCGTCCACAGATTGCCGCCCGGCCCGTTGCACTCCCTCACATTGGCGCACCACGACACGTCCACTGGATAACTGCACGTGTTGACGATCCTGTAGCGTCCCTCCACGCCCCACTCGATCTTGTTCCCTGTCGCGTCCACGCGAACGCACGGCGTGGCGTCGTTGTCGCCAAAGTGCACCCTGCGCTGCTTGCCCGGCGCAACCGCGCCCTGGCGTTGCGGCCACGCATTCGCCGCCTGCATCTGCAGCCGCTGGCCCTCCGGCGTGATCGGATCCTGCGCCTGTGCGGCTGGCGTCTTGTCCACAACCGGCGTCTTTCCCGCCTGCTTGTCTGCGCCCGCGCCCGCCGCGCCCCCATCCGCAACCGGCGTCCCGCCGCCTCTGCCTCCGCCCAACGCCCGATCCAGCAACGAGATCCCCGTCTTGTCCGACCGCGCCGATGACGCCGCTGGCGCAGGCGGTGTCGCCGCAACCGGCGCCGGCGCAGGCGGCACAGCCGCCGCAACCTGCGCAGGCGGCTTCACAGGCGGCTGCGGGGGAGGCGGTGGTGGTGGCGGAGAGCTTGCAGAAATAGTCTTCCCGTCCGGGCCTTTCGCCGGGCCAAGATCCGCCGAATAGGTCGGGTCGGAGATCGCCTTGTTGAACTCCCCCACGAACGCTTCGTAATAACGCTGGTTGTCCGCCGGCCGTCCCACGCCCCACTGCGTGCACTCCAGCCGCGCATTGTGCGGCCCCGCGCAATGCTCCCGCGCGTCGGCGACAATGTCGCGCGTGAAGTCGTCATAGTCCCTGATCGTCTCGTCGTAGGCGACACAGCCCTGATACAGCTGGATCCACTTCTCGTTCATGTCGATGTTGAACAGGTCGTACGTCGCCGCATACGCCTCCAGCCCGCGCCCACGCAGCGTCTCGATGATCTTCTCGCGGTTGCGCTCACACACGCTGTAATATGTCCGCGAAGGCTTCGTCGCCGCATGGCTCGCGCGATAGTCGAGAATGTGGATATAGAAGCACGCCATCGCCGCCGAATACGTCGCCTGCTGATAGTCCGCCGCCGTGATGCGTTTCTGCTCGGCGTCCAGCTGGGATTTTACATCGCGGTCGCTCATGTACATCGCGCTGTCGATGTAAGCGTCCAGCATCTGCATGCCGCCATAGCGCGGCGCGTTGAAATCCGCGATCCGCGTCGCCGCATCCAGCTGCGGCTGGCATCCCGCCTTCACCGCTGCGCGCGTGGGGTTCACCGGATCGCCCGGTTGCGGCGTTGCGGGCCAGGCAAGAAGCCCCGCGGCCAGCAGGCTGACAGGCAGTCGCATCGCGATTTTCATGGTGGCACGCTCCCCCGGAAGCGCCGCGAATCTAGCGTTGCGACCCCTGATGTCAAACCGGCGCCGGCGTCGATATCCGCCTGAAAACCGCGCCTGCCTCCGGTGTCTGACGCCCTGCAGCATCGCAAACGCAACAAAACCTGCCGTCTCGTCGCATGTGACAAGGCGCTCCACCTGCTGTCATTGAACTGACGCCGGTGATCGGGACACTCTCTGCGTCCGTCCGTGGAGACTCGCCGATGATGCGGCTGCCCCTGAATCACGTGCCAGTCGGCCGTCTGTTCGTCTGGCTTCCCGCGCTTGCCATCCTGGTGATCGCACTCGCCGCCGCCAGCTGCAGCCAGCTCGCGCCCGCATCCGCCTGCAACCTCGACGCGCCCAGCGCCTCGGCCGCCGGGCCTGCCTGCGCCGAACAGTGGATCGACGCCAACGTCGCCATCAACCAGCTGCAGTCCTTCGGTACGCACAACTCCTACAAGGAAAAGATCGCCCCCGCCGAAATGGCGCTGATCAACGAGCGTCTTCCGAAAGTCGGGCCGACGCTCGATTACGAACACCGCTCCCTCGCCGAGCAGCTGGATAAAGGCGCGCGCCAGATCGAACTCGATCCGTCCGACGATCCCGATGGCGGCCTCTACTCCACGCCGCTCGCCCGCACGATCCTGTCGGAGCGCGGCATCGCGCTCGAACCCTACGATCTCTCCGTGATGGCGAAGCCCGGCCTCAAGGTCATCCACGTCGCCGACATCGATTACCGCTCGCACTGTCTCCTCTTCGTCGATTGCCTCCGCCAGGTGAAAGCGTGGTCGGATGCCCATCCGCGCCACACGCCGATCCTGATGATGATCAATCCGAAATCCTCCGGCATCCCGTGGGCCGGCGCCGCGAAAGTCATCCCGTGGAGCAAGGCCGCCTTCGATCGCATGGACGTCGAAATCCGCTCCGTCTTCGGCGAAGACCAGCTCCTCACGCCCGACGATGTGCGCGGCGCGCACGCCACCCTGCGCGACGCCGTCACCTCCGGCGGCTGGCCAAAGCTGGGGCAGGCGAGGGGCAAGGTCATCTTCACGATGGACCTCTCCCCCGAAGCCAACGCGCCCTATGCCGAAGGCCATCCCTCGCTGAAAGGCCGCGTGGCCTTCATGACGACCTATCCGAATGCGCCTGAAGCCGCCTACTTCACCATGAACGAACCCGAGGCCCAGCAAGCCGAGATCCAGAAGCTCGTCCGCGAAGGCTTCCTCGTCCGCACCCGCGCCGACGCCGACACGGTGGAGGCGCGCTCCGGCGCCACCGCTCGCCGCGACGCCGCCCTGTCCTCCGGCGCCCAGTTCATCTCCACCGACTACCTCTGGCCCGACCCCCGCTTCGGCACCGGCTACACCGCCACCCTCCCGGACGGCGCCACCACCCGCTGCAACCCCGTCAATCCCCACCCCGGCTGCAACGCCCCCGCCGAGTGACGCCGGCCTGCGCGGTGAACGCGGGTTGAGAGAGCGGTGACGCTCGTCGAGCGCGCGTATGCCAGACACAGGTCCAACCAGCCCTGTCCAATCCCCCCCACATTCGCTACCAAGGCCCGCACATCTGAATCAGCACGGACCCGACCATGACAGCGCGCACGCTCCGCGAATTCCTCGCCGATCCCACCGGAGCCGGAACGCCTGCGCCGCGCGACCTCGCCATCCTGATCGAGGCGATCTCGGATAGCTGCCGCACCATCTCTCACCTCGTCTCCCGCGGTGCGCTCGCCGACATCCTCGGCTCGGCCGGCACAGGCAACGTCCAGGGCGAGGAGCAGAAGCAGCTCGACGTCCTCGCCAATGACGAGATGATGGCGATGGCCAAGGCCTCCCGCGTCGTCGCCGCCGCTGCCTCCGAAGAAGAAGACGACGCTCGCCCGCTCACGCCGGGCGCGCCCTACCTCATCACCTTCGATCCGCTCGATGGCTCCTCCAACATCGACGTCAACGTCTCCATCGGCACGATATTCTCGATCCTGCCCGCGATCGCAGGCGAGGGCGCCGCGCCCTTCCTCCAGCCCGGCCGCAAACAGGTCGCCGCCGGCTATTGCGTCTACGGTCCGCAGACCACGCTCGTCCTCACACTTGGCCATGGCGTCGCCGCCTTCACCATGGACCCGCCCACCGGTCAGTTCGTGCAGACCGGCGCCAATATCCGCATCCCGGAAAAGACCAAAGAGTTCGCGATCAACATGTCGAACATCCGCCACTGGGCCGATCCCGTGCGCGCCTACATCGACGACTGCCTCGCCGGCGACACCGGCCCGCGCGCCAAGAATTTCAACATGCGCTGGATCGCCTCCATGGTCGCCGACGTCCACCGTGTCCTCAGCCGCGGCGGCGTCTTCATGTACCCGTGGGACAAGCGCGAACCCAACAAGCCCGGCAAGCTCCGCCTGATGTACGAAGCCAACCCGATGTCCCTTCTCGTCGAGCAGGCCGGCGGCAAATCCTTCGACGGCAAGCAACAGATCCTCGACATCCAGCCCACCGGCCTCCACCAGCGCGTCTCGGTGATGCTGGGCTCGAAGGAGGAAATCGAAATCCTCGAGACAAAGCACGCCGCGGCGTGATCGCGCCCACGACGTCCCGCAGCCTCTGGCGCATGCTCGGCCGCGTCCTCGTCGTCGTGTGGTTCGTCCTCGGCGGCATCGGTCACTTCGTGCTGACCGACATGTTCACCTCCATCGTCCCGCCCTACGTCCCGTTCCCGCGCGAGATGGTGTACGTCACCGGCGTCTGCGAAATCGTTGGCGGCCTCGCGCTGCTCTACAAGCCGCTGCGCCACATCGCTGGCTGGTGCCTCATCGCCCTTGCGATCTGCGTCACGCCTGTCCACATCCAGATGCTGATCGACGCGCAGGGCGCCAAGCCGCTCGTGCTGACCCTTCTCTGGGCGCGACTGCTCTTCCAGCCAGTCTTCATCTGGATCATCTGGGCCAGCACAAAGCGCTAGCTGCGCGCCGCCTTCGCAAACCGCTCCAGCGCGGCCATCGCGTCATCATGCGCGGCGACGCTCGGCTGCTTGCGCGGCATGCGGTTCCACGCATCCAGCGCCGCGATCTTGTACGCCTCGGCCAGCGTCGGATAGTTGAACGTGTTCTCGACGAAGTAGTCGAGTGTGCCGCCAAGGTTCAGCACGGCCTGTCCTATATGGATCAGCTCCGTCGCGCCTTCGCCGACAATGTGCACGCCCAGCAGACGCCGCGTCTCCAGCGCGAAGATCATCTTCATGAAGCCGGCATTCAGCCCCATGATCTGCCCGCGCGCCGTCTCGCGGAAGCGCGCCACGCCGCACTCGTACGGAATGGATTTCTGCCGCACCTGCTCCTCGGTCATGCCGATGGTCGACATCTCCGGCACCGAATAGATGCCATAGGGGAAGAATTCCGGCGGCGCTTGTGACGGCGCATCGAACGCATGGCACGCCGCGATCCGCCCTTGCTCCATCGAGGTCGAGGCCAGGCTCGGGAAGCCGATCACGTCACCCACGGCGTGGATGTGCGGCTGGCTCGTGCGGAACGTGTTCGCATCCACCCCGATCTTGCCGCGATCGTCCGCATACAGCCCCGCGCGTTCCAGCTCGAGACCGTCCGTCGCGCCCTTGCGGCCGGCGGCGAACAACACCATCTCGCTCCAGATCTGGCGCGAGTCTTCCAGCTCGATCAGGCAACCGTCTTTTGCCGGGCGGGTGACGCGCTTCACCTTGCTCTGCAGCCGCAGGCTCATGCCCCGGTCGCGCAGTTCATGGATGAACTCGTCCACAAGCTCGCGGTCAATGAACGGGAAGATGTGATCGTTCGGCTCGATCACCGTCACCTTCACATCGAGCGCGGAAAAGATCGTCGCATACTCGATGCCGATCACGCCGCCGCCGATCACCGTCAGCGTGCGGGGCAGGCGAGTAAGGGCGAGGATTTCGTCTGGGTCGAGGATGGCGTCGCCATCGAACGGAATGTGCTTCGGGCGATAGGGCTCCGTGCCCACGGCAATGATGAAGCGGTTGGCGGTAAAGCGCTGCGGTCCCGTCTCGGTCGCCACCTCGATATGCAGCGGGTCGATGAAGCTGGCCTCGCCGCGTATCCACTGCACGCTGTTGCGCGAGAACTGGTGCTCGAGGATCTCCACCTCATGGTCCAGCGTGATCGCAAGACGACGGCGCAGATCCTCCGCCGTGATGCTCTGCTTGTTCCGGTGCGCGCGCCCATAGACGCCGCGCTCGCGCCAGCCGGAAAGGTTCAGCACCGTCTCGCGCAGTGTCTTCGACGGAATGGTCCCCGTGTGCACGCACACGCCGCCAACCCGCCGGCCCTTCTCGACCACCAGCACGGACTTTTTCAGCTTCGCCGCCTGCACAGCCGCGCGCCGTCCCGCAGGACCAGACCCGATGACGATGAGATCAAACGCCTGCATGGCGGGCACACTCCTCCGGCGAGGAGTCTGCACCTGATTTGGTTAATGAGCGTTAACGGCTGTCCGCAGCCATATACCTGTCGAGAAAGTCCAGAATTGCAGGTGTATCCGCAGGCCCGGGCCCATGCCCACCCGTGTGGACGAGATAGGACAGCTCGCCACCCGTCACGGTGTCCAGCTCCGGCGCAGCATCCACGCCCTGCTTGCCGAACAGCCGCCAGACCGGCGTCGCCAGCCGCGCCGCGAGGAATTCGCCATAGGGATCGGCCCACGCATCCGTCTCGCCGGAAATCACTAGCAGCGGCCGCGGCGCAATCATCGCCAGCGTCATGTGCGCATCGACCGGCGAGGCAGCGGGATTGGTCGCCAGCTCATTCCAGCGCGGCGCAAACCAGTAAGGGAAGCTCGCCGCTACATGCGCGATCGTCTCGCCATAGGTGCGCCGGCTCAACGCCGCGCCGCCTTCGCCCGAGCAGACGGTGATCACCGCCGCAAAATCTGGATCGGTCGCGCCGGCCCACAGCGCCGTCTTGCCCAGCCGCGAGACGCCATAAAGCGCGATGCGCTTGCCATCGACAAGGTCATTGGCCGCCAGCTGCTCGCGCACCAGCGACAGCCCCTCGGCCCATGTCGCAATCGCGCCGGCTTCGTTCGGTGCGCGCTCGTAAGTGTTCGCCGGCTTGAAAACCTTGCGCAGCCCGTCGCTCGCGCCTGTGCCAAAGTCCGGCTCGATCTGTCCGTAATAAACCAGCGCCACGCCATAGCCGCGTTCCAGATATGGCTTCAGGTCCTGCTTCGCGATGGCGCGCGCCTGCCGCCCGGGAACAGTCTGTCCGTTCACCCACGCATCCGTCTCGCGAATGCCCGTGTCGTCCACCATCACCACGTTGGGGCTGAAGTTCACCATCAGCACGATCGGTGACGGCCCGGTCGCCTTGGCCGGCGTGTAAAGCAGCACGTCGATCACCTGCTCGCCGAGTTCGCTCGCCACCGTCACGGTCGATTGCGTGCGCAGCGCCAGACCGTTCAGGGCTGGAATGCCACGCTCCGAATACCCATGTTCAATCGACGCCTCACGACCACCCGTGCCGGGCGCCACGCCATACTGGTTCTCGACCAGCAGCGTCTCGATCTCCGGCCGGCGCTCCCGCGTCCACGCATCCGGCGATGCGATCTTCCCGCCTGACGCGCTCACCAGCAACTCCGGCGCAACCGCCACGCCGACCTTCGCCTGCGTGTAGTTCACCGGCAGGTCGCCACGCATCTCGTCCGGCTGGTCCTTCGCCCATGCGGGCGGCATCGGCGCTGGTCCCATCGTCGCCACCGGCGCATCCGATGCGCACGCCGCCAGTCCCAGCAGCAGGCCCGCAACAACACGCCTCATCCCGCGCCTCCCAGAACCGCGGGCGCAAGCGTCAGCCCCACAATCGTCAGCACGATCAGCGCGCAGAGATTCATGATCAGGCCGCGCCGTATCATGTCCGCTTGGCGTACCTTGCCCGTGCCGTACGCAATCGCGTTCGACGCCGATCCCACCGGCATCGCAAAGCCCATCGAAGCCGCCATCGCCGCCGGCACGATGAAGCTCGCCGCGCCCAGTGACTCATGCGTCCCCGCAACCGAGAGCAGCACCGGCCCCATCAGCGAGATTGTCGCGATGTTGGAGGCGAACTCCGTGATCACGATCACCAGCAGCCCGATCAGCAGGATCACCAGCGCCGGGTGAACGCCCGTCAGCCCCTCCAGCCCCTTGGCCAGCCAGGGCGATAGTCCCGAAAGCTCCGCCGCCGCCGCCAGCGCCAGTCCGCCACCGAACAGGATGAGAATGCCCCATGGAATGCGCTGCGCCTCCGCCCAGTTCAGCAGCGGCCGCCCATTCCCGCCGCCCGCCGGCACAATGAACAGCAACAGCGCGCCAATCGTGGCGATGATCGTGTCGACATGCCCGCTATCAATCCTGGCCCCGCCCAGCAGCACCGCCCCGATCCAGTCCGCCACCAGCGTCGAGATCATCCAGAGCCCGGCGATCAGGAAGAAGATCATCGCCACCCGCGCTTCCGGCTGCGACAGCGGGCCGAGCTTCGCCAGCTCCTCCCGCACACGCGCCTGCGCCCCCGCCGCGCCCTTGGCATCCACCTTCAACCCGCGCGACAGGATGAACCACGCCATCGGCAACAGCACGATCACCACCGGCACACCCACCGCCATCCACTGCCCGAACGACACCTCGATGCCCTGCAGCCGCAGCTGCGTCAGCGCGATCCCGTTCGGCGGCGTGCCGATCGGCGTCGCCAGCCCGCCAACCGTCGCCGCATACGCCACCGCCAGCACCAGCGCCGCCGCGAACTTCGGATCCTCCCGCCCGTTCACCGCAGACCCCGCCGCGACAGACAACGCCAGCGGCGTCAGGATCAGCGAGGTCGATGTGTTCGAAATCCACATCGAGATGAAGCCCGCCGCCGCGATGAACCCCGCCAGCATCAGCCCCGGTCGCGCCCCGCCGCGCGACACCAGCCCGTAGGCAATCCGCGTCGACAGCCCCCAGCGCTCAATCGCAATCCCCAGCAGGAAGCCGCCAATATACAGCAGCACCACCGGGTTCGAATAATACGTCCCCAGATCGCCCAGCCCCATCGGCCGGATCGCCCCCGGCGCTGTCTCGAACGCAGCAAGGCACAACCCCTCCGTCGCGCAGGCCAGCGTTCCGCGCGCGGTCACCGTCACATCGATGCCGATCAGCGGGATCGCCACGATGGGGAGCAGGGCGGTCGCCGCCAGCGGGATCGCCTCGGTGATCCACCACGTCGCCATCAGCACCAGAAGCGCCAGCACAAGCTTCGCCTCATGCGCCAACCCCGGCGTCGGCAGCAGGTAAGCGCCCACCGCCAGCAACGGCCCCAGCCACAGCCCCACGCGCGCCACGCGCCCCGTGCCGCCCGCAATCTCCGATGGCGTGTCGTTGGCCTCGCTCATAGCGCCTTCACCATGAACACCAGATCCAGCTGCTTGCCGAACTTGCGGCCCACGCCCTTGAGGTTGCCTTGAACTTCGAACCCCGCCTGCTCATGCAGCGCTATGGAGCCGGCATTCGCGCTGTCGATCCCGCCCACCATCGCTTCCAGCCCCTTAGCCTTCGCCCGCTTCACCAGCTCGGCCAGCACGCGCTTGCCGATGCCCCGCCGCTGTGCCGCAGGCGCGATATAGACCGAATGCTCCACCGTCTTCACATAGCCCGGAAAGTCCCTGAACGTGCCGAAGCTGCCATACCCCAGCACATCATCCGGTTTCGCCGGATCGATTGCGACAATCACCGGAAAGCCCGCCACCCGCCGCGCCGCCATCCATGTCCGGCGCAGGTCGATCGTGGTCTCGCTCTCGGACCAGATCGAAAACGTCTCGCGCACGGCGTGGTTGAAGATCGCCGTTATGCCGGGCAGGTGGCGCTCGCTCGCGTCCACGATCTCGATGGCCACCGGTCCCTCCGTTGCTGCGGCGCAGCGTTGCACGGACCGATTTGCGGGTCCACGCGCGCCAAACCTCTAGCCCGGAACGGCTGGCTGTGCGATCTCCGTTTAACGACCAGAAACGACACCAAAAAAGCGACTAGGGAGCAAAGCCTGATGACCAGCGAAGCCGCCTTCCCGGTGATGTCCATCGCGCAGTGCAATGCGCTGATGACGTCCCCCGGCGCGAAGTTCGAGCTCGAAGACAAAGTCATCAACGGCGTCACGCTCCACACCTACAAGAATGCCCCCGCCACCCTGCGCGACATCGTGATCGGTTCGCTGGAATGGGCCAACCGCGAATACATCGTCTATCAGGATGAGCGGATCACGTTCGGGGCCAACTTCAAGGCTGCGGCCCATCTCGCGAAAAAGCTCCGCGACGAGTACGGCGTGAAAAAGGGCGACCGCGTCGCTGTCGTCATGCGCAACTATCCGCAATGGCCGGTCGCGTTTTTCGCCCCGCTGCTCATCGGCGCCGTCGCCACCCCGCTCAATTCCTGGTGGACAGGGGAGGAGCTGGAATACGGCCTCGCGGATTCGGGCGCGAAAGTCGCCATCGTCGATCCGGAAAAGCTCGAGCGTATCCGCGACTACCTGCCGAAACTGCCGCAACTGAAAACCGTCATCGTCGCCCGTGGCGGCGATGATGAAGCCGCCCCCGCCATCGTCTCGCTCGAAAAGCTCATCGGCCCCGCGAAATCCTGGGCCAGCCTGCCGGACATCGCCGCGCCGGCGGCAGACGTCGCCCCCGATGACGACGCCACCATCATGTACACGTCGGGCACTACCGGCCGCCCGAAAGGCGCGCTGGCCTCGCACCGCGCCATCATCTCGAACGTCTTCAACGGCATGTCCTGCCAGGCGCGCCACTTCCTGCGCCAGGGCGAAGCCCCGCCCGTGCGCGATCCCAAGGTCGATCCCCAGCGTATCGCGCTGCTCGCCATTCCGTTCTTCCACGCCACCGGCGCCTTCTCGAACCTCGTCCCCGCGATCATGAACGCCGACAAGATCGTCACGATGTACAAGTGGGATCCGGCCGACGCGCTCGAGATCATCCAGCGTGAAAAGATCACCACCATCGGCGGCGTCCCCGCCATTGCGTGGCAGGTGCTGGAGCATCCGGATCGCGACAAATACGATCTCTCCTCCATCGCCGTCGTCGGTTATGGCGGCGCGCCGTCCGCGCCCGCACTGGTTGCCACCATCAAGAAGCGTTTCCCCGAAGCCATCCCATCGAACGGCTGGGGCATGACGGAAACCTGCGCTGCCTCGTGCGTGAACTTCGGCAAGGATTACGAGCGCCGCCCGGATTCCTGCGGCGCGCCGTCTGTTGCAATGGACTTCAAGATCGTCGGCGCCAACGGCGCGTCCCTCGGTCCCAACCAGGTGGGCGAGCTGTGGGTCAAAGGCCCCAACAACTGCAAGCTCTACTGGAACAAGCCCGAAGCCACCGCCAAGACCTATATCGATGGTTGGGTCGTTACCGGCGATGTCGGCTACATGGATGACGAAAGCTTCGTCTTCCTCACTGATCGCGCCAAGGACATGCTGATCCGCGGCGGCGAGAACATCTACTCGATCGAAGTCGAGAACGCGCTCTACGAACACCCCGCCATCATGGACGCCGCCATCGTCGGCATCCCGCACAAGGTGCTCGGTGAGGAAGTCGGCGCGGTCGTGCAGATCAAGCCCGACATGGACGTCACGCAGGACGCATTGCGGAACTTCGTCGCCCAGAAGATCGCAGGCTTCAAGGTTCCCGTCGAAATCCAGATCCAGCGTGATCCACTGCCGCGCAACGCAAACGGCAAGATCATGAAGAACGAGCTGCGCGCTCGCTTCAAGCCGCGTGACTGAGCGTCGATGCTAGGTTGTCGGGTTTGCGCCGCCGATCATGAACAACATGATGGCGCCAAGCCCGACAACACCAAGCAGCAGGCTCCATCCCAGGATGTAGCGAACATGGTGGCCCGTCTCGCCCTGCCGCACGTCGTCGGTGGGCATATTCTTGCGGTCGACAGCCATAACGCACCTCATTCGCCTGATTTCCCCGATGAGGGGGATGCCGGTCGCATCGCGCCCGCATCATTGAATGAAACCCTGAAGTCAGACGTGCGTTCCCCCTTTGACACACACTGAGGGAACCCCACATGAGCCGCTCCGCAGTCTGGTCTGTCCTGGTGTTCACGGTTTTCGCGTTCGCCACCATGATCATCTTCTTCTGGATCCGCGACGGATCGCTGCGTGAAGGCGGCGCCGCGATGGACAACCTGCTGAGCCAGACGGGCAGCAACATCGTCGAAACCACCGACGAGATCGTCACGTCGACGGGCGATGCCGTGCAGAAAGCCACCGACGGCGACGACCGCACCTGATCCCTCGCTTCATGATCCAAAGCTTTACAGGAGCAACGCCATGCGCGTGCTTGCCGGAATCATCGTCGCCATCGCCGTGGTCTTCATCGGCGTGATGGGCTTCTACTGGATGCGCGACGGATCGCTGGAAAGCGCCGGCCGCGAAATGGACCAGAAGCTTGAAGGCCTCGATCGCACGACCGAGCCGCTGCAGGAATCAATCGGTGGCGTAGGTGAGGGCGTGAAGGAAACGATCGACAACGCCACGGACGGCGACGACAAGACCTAGAGCAAGTTGCACATGAGCTGGATCAGTCTGGCGTTTATCTCGTACAGGGGCCGGCGACATCTTCCCCTGCGAAGCGGGGGAAGTACCCCGAAGGGTGGGGTCGACGCGCAGCGTTGACGGGCGAGCCCCAAGGGGAATGGACCCACGCGCATAGACCAGCGCTTGCGGCCTGCCCCCACCGTCGCTTCGCGACACCTCCCCCGCTCCGCTCCGCTGCGCAGGGGAGGAGGGGCGCGGCGATTCATGTCAGCAGCAACTCGCGCTAGATCCAGCGATGCCACTTCAGCAGGCCAAGCAGCCCGATACCCAGCACCGCCGTCAGGCCAACCACCGCGCCGAACGACCATGGCTCCTGATTGTAGGGAATGCCCGCGAGGTTCATTCCAAGCAGCCCGGTCAGGAAGGTCATCGGCAGGAAGAAGGCTGAAATGATGGACAGCGCCAGCAGGCGCCGGTTCAACTGCTCCTGCCGTTGACCGGAAAGCTGGTCCTGCAGCACGGCCGCGCGGTCGCGGATGGAATCCAGTTCTTCCGCGATGCGTGTGATCCGGTCCGCCGTCTCGCGCAGGTGCAAACCCTGATCCTCCTCCAGCAAAGGGCGCCCCTCACGCTGAAGCTGCACCATCGCATCGCGCTGGGGCAGGATGTAGCGGCGCAGGACAAGGATCGTGCTGCGGAATTCCGCCAGCGGTATCGCCGGCAGGTGCCTCTTCGACGTCAGCAGCTGTTCCTCGAACTCGTCCGCCTCGTCCTTCAGCTGCTCCACCACCGGCTCGATCTTGTCGACCAGCTTGTCCGCGATCGCGACCAGCAGAGATCCGGGCGACAGCGCGTCGAGCTGGCCGGATGAAACCTCTTCGCGCACCTCATGCACGGCCCTCACCGGATAGGACCGCATGGAGATCACGAGATTCCGCGTCGCCCAGATGCGGACGGAAATCATGTCCTCAGGCTCGGCGCCCGGATTGTGGTTGATGCCGCGCAGGTTCAGCAGCACGCCATCCTCATAGGCGGCGCAACGCGGCCGTGTCTCGGTTGCCAGCAGCGCCGAGATCACCGTCTCGTCGAGGTCGCTGGAGGATTCCAGCCACTCCCGCGTCTCGGCCGCCAGCCGGTTGAAATGCAGCCAGCGCCACCCGGATGTGGGGCAGGCGGCGGTCGGCTTGATCTTCGACCAGTCGATCCGGTCGATCATGCCGTCGGGCTTGAATTCGAAGCCGAAGATGAAGGCTTCGGCGTTCGGCTCGGAATGATCGTTGCGTTCGATAGGCGAGACCGGCATCGGCGACCCTTCAATCAGGTGGGGCTTTCTAGACTGCTCCGCCCCGCACGCCTAGCGCAGAGGGGTCTGGAGGTCCTACAGACGGGCCATGAGCGAGGCAGACGACTCACGACGCCTGGATATCGAACTGGTCCGCCGGGGCCTGTCGCCCTCACGCGGCCAGGCGCGCGAGGCCATCGAGACGGGGAAGGTCCGTGTCGAGGGGAATGTGGCTGCCAAGCCCGGCCAGCTGGTCACTGGGGCTACCCGAATTGAGGCCGAGCCGCTGCATCCCTGGGTGTCCCGCGGCGGCTTGAAGCTGGACCACGCGCTCACCGCCTTTGGCGTCGATGTCAGCGGGCAGCACTGCCTCGATATCGGGTCTTCGACCGGCGGTTTTACGGACGTCCTGCTGGCCAGAGGCGCCCGCCGCGTTGTCGCCGTCGATGTCGGCACGGGGCAGCTGCACCCCAGGCTGCAGAGCGATTCCCGCGTCGTCTCGCTGGAATCGACGGATGCACGAAACCTCACAGCCGAAAGGGTTATCGAGCCCCCAACCATCCTCGTCTGCGACGCCAGCTTCATTGGCCTCGCCAAACTGCTCGGACCACCCCTGCAACTAGCCGCGCCACAAGCACAACTGGTAGCTCTATTCAAACCACAATTCGAAGTCGGCCGCGAACATGTAGGCAAGGGCGGCATCGTCTCGAATGAGGCTGCGAAAGACGCAGCCGCAGAAGCGCTGATGCAATGGCTGCTTCAGGCCGGCTGGCGGGTGCTGACCTGGGCCGACAGCCCCATCACGGGCGGCGACGGCAATCGGGAAAGACTGTTTATGGCGTCGAACGCTCCGTCAGATCGTTGAGCTAGGCCATACCAAATTTCGGAAAATGGGTTCATGCCGTCGAGAATGCAGATTTCCGAACACACGCAAAACGTCGGCTTTCCACAGCGACTTACGTTACGGCAAATGAGAGTGGAAAACAGAGCCCGGAATCAGACGAGCCGCGCTGCTTGCGCAACACGGCTCGTCCTCACAGGCCCTGGGTTGGGGGGACGGGCCTGTCCCTGAAGATTGCCCGATCCCGCAGCGTGCAGATCGCTCGCAACCTAGTCTTTTATCCGCCAATCGCCGTAGCGGGCGTCCCGGCAGACCTCAACTGGACGGTGGACTTCAGTGCCATCAGGCAGCCGCGTAACTTGCGTCGCCTCTGAACAATCAGTCCCCGCATAATCGTCGCCCTGACTATAGGCCCCGCGACGGTCGGGGTCCAGCCGGTAGCGGTCGCTATCGTGCGACCTGACGCCGCTGCCGCCATACGTGTCCTGACCATACCGATACTGCGGTGCGCCCGGATCATACGGATAGGCATCCACTGGCGCCGCACCGTACGGCGAGGGCGAATAACCGCCGCCGCCATAGCCGTCATAGTACGGCCCACCATAATTCGGATTGTCGTTGTACCCGCCATAGCCGGACGGATAGCCCGATCCGCCATAGCCGTTGCCATAGCCCGAGGGCGGCGGGGCGCAGCGGGTCGAACCGCCGCCGATGCCGGAACCGACCATGCCGCCGAGAACCGCGCCGACCGCGGTGCCATCGCCCTTGTGGCCGCTGGCGGCGGCGTTGCTGCCCAGGACACCACCCAGAATGCCACCCAGGATCATGCCGCCGACCTGGTTATCCTGTTTCGCCTGCTGGCAGCTGCGCACAGCACCCTGCGCACTCGCGGGCAGGGCCATCGCCGTGGCCGAAGCCGCCAGCGCCGACAGAACGAGAAGAGCCTTGATCCTCATGGTTTCCTCCGGAGGAAAACGTACAGGCTCAACCCTCTGCTTCCCCACCTGAACGGGCGATGAAGCAACCGTTGGGATGCTCAGCGGAGCTGCTTTTTGCAGTGGCCGGAACTCAGGTCGCGGACGCTACCGCCCGGTTTGTCCGCGATGGCGCAGCAGGTGATCGGCGAGCACGCAGGCCAGCATTGCTTCCGCAACCGGAACGGCGCGGATGCCGACGCACGGGTCGTGGCGGCCCTTGGTGCGGATATCGACATCCTCGCCCTGCGCGTTGACCGTTTTGCGCGGCGTGAGGATCGACGAGGTCGGCTTGATCGCGATGCGCGCGACAACCGGCTGGCCCGTGGAAATGCCGCCGAGCACGCCGCCATTGTTGTTGGACAGGAACGCGACGCCATTGCCCGAACGGCGCATCTCGTCCGCATTGTCCTCGCCCGAAAGCGCAGCGGAAGCGAAGCCCGCGCCGATCTCCACGCCCTTCACGGCATTGATGCTCATCATCGCCGCGGCGATATCGCCATCGAGCTTGCCATAGATCGGCGCGCCCCAACCCGGCGGCACGCCGTCGGCGACAACCTCAATGATCGCGCCGCAGGAAGAGCCCGCCTTGCGCGTCGTGTCGAGAAACGCTTCCCACTTCGGAACCATGGCGGCATCCGGGCACCAGAACGGATTCTGCTCGACGATGCTCCAGTCCCAGTTCGCGCGGTCGATCGCATGCGGCCCGATCTGCACCACGGCCCCGCGCAGCGTGATCCCGCCGCCCAGAACCTGCCGCGCCACCGCGCCGGCCGCCACGCGCGTTGCTGTCTCGCGCGCCGATGAACGACCACCGCCGCGATAATCGCGCACGCCGTATTTCTGGTCGTAGGCATAGTCGGCATGGCCGGGGCGATAGCTGTCGCGGATCTCGCCATAATCTTTGGAACGTTGATCCGTGTTCTCGATCATCAGCGAGATGGGCGTGCCCGTCGTCACCGGTCCGCCGGTGCGATCATCCTCGAACACGCCGGAGAGGATGCGGACCTTGTCCTCCTCCTGGCGCTGCGTGACGAAGCGCGACGTGCCCGGCCGGCGCTTGTCGAGGAATTGCTGGATGAACTCCGGCGTAAGCTGCAGCCCCGGAGGGCAGCCATCGACCACGCAGCCGATCGCCGGCCCATGGCTTTCGCCCCAGGTCGTCACGCGGAAGAGGTGGCCAAAGGTGTTGTGCGACATAGCCAGAGGCTAAAGCGCAATTTGGGCCGGTTGAACAGCCTCAGTCCGCCATGGCGGGAACAACTCCCGTTGCGGGCGCACGGTTCGCCCGCCTTTGCCGCCAGCGGTCCACCGGTTGGTCGACCAGCAGCTTCAGCCCGATGGAAATGGCCAGTGTTGCCCCCAGCGTGACCCAGATGGGCTCCGGCACGTTGAAGGTGAGCACGACGCCGATCACGGCGAGGTGGGAAAGGTAGATCGGATAGGAGAGATCGCCGATCCAGCGGTCCCAGGCGAAATCCTTGAAGGTGGTGAAGACGAAGGGCGTGGCGGCTGCGATGGCGAAATACATCGCCCAGCGGCCTGTCTCCGGATCAATGCCCGAGAGGGGCAGCAAAATGATCGCGCCGAGCAGGGCGGCGTTGACCGGATAGCCGGTCCACCACGGCAGGCGCACAACCAGCGGCATGGCGCGATGGGCCAGCATGCCGAGGACAAACAGGAACAGCACGGTCGGGAAGAAGCGCCCCTGCCAGAGGCCGTAATCCACCGGCATCCAGTAGCCAGCAACCCGCAAGCCGATGCTCGTCACGCAGATCGCCGCGAGCCACTTCCAGTGCAACCGCGCGAGGAAGGGCGCGATGGCGTAGAACATCAGCTCCAGCGACAGGCTCCATGACTGCGGCACGATGAGCGCCTGCCAGCCTGCCGGCAGTTCATCGCTCGGTGGCGCGCCCGTCGCATCAAACACAACAGCGCCGTTGTCGATCTTGAACCAGTAGAGCAGGTCCTGCCCGACGATGCCGAGGTTTTCGAGCGTGAAGAACGCGGCCGTGCCCGGATGGCTGTAGACATCAGCGAACATCTGTCGGCTCGCCGTCGCGCTGGCGTCGAACACGAAGAGCGCGACGCCCGCGATCAGCATCATCGCGAAGTAAGCGGGCAGGAGGCGCAGCAGGCGGTTGGTATAGAAGAGGCCGGTGTCGTTGTACTTCCCGCAGAGCACGAGCGACATGTAGAAACCGGAGACGACGAAGAAGCCCTGCACGGCGAGACCGCCGCTGATGAACTTGAACGTTGCAGGCGGCAGGTGCGAGAGCAGCACGGCCAGCGCGAGGGCTACACGGATCAATCCCAACGTCTTCCCCCGCCATGCGGGCGCATCCGGCGGCAAGGCCGGGCGCGCAGATGAAAGACCCCGCCCGAGGATAGAGCCCAGCCGGCGGAACTCCGCAAGAGCCGCGCTTTGCATCTGGATATTGCAGTGAGCCGTGACAGAGTAAGCCACGGGACGGCGCCACGGGGACAGTGAATGCCAGAGACAAGCAGCGACGCCGCGCCGGCTCAGCCCGCGGCGAAGGTCATCGGTTTCTGGCAATGCTGGGCGTTCTCGGTCGGAACAATGATCGGTTCCGGCATCTTCATGATGCCGGCTGTGCTCGCGCCCTATGGCGGGCTCAGCTTTGGCGGCTGGCTGCTGACGGCGGCGGGCTCCATCATGATCGCGCTGGTAATCGGGCGGCTGGCCGCCCGTACGACGCGCAGTGGTGGCATCGACGTCGCCGTTTGCCGATGCGGCGCGTGGACTGGGCGAGTGGGCGCCGCTGGTGATCACCGTTGGCGCGCTGATCTCGGTGGCGGGGGCGCTCAACGGATCGATCTTTGTCACGGGGCAGATCCCGATGGCGGCCGCCTATGAAGGGCAGGCGCCGAAAGTGCTGGGGCGGCTCAACCGGAGGGAGGCGCCGTGGATATCGCTCGCGTTTGGCGGCGTGCTGTCCACCCTGCTGCTGCTGATGAATTATTCGCGCGGGCTCGTCGGGGCCTACACGTTCGTGTTGACGATGGCGACGCTGACGACGCTGGTGCCGTATCTGGTTTGCGGGCTGATCGAGCTCCGGGCGTCGTGGAAAAGTGCGAAGGGCTGGGCGCTCGTGGGTCTGGTGGCGGCGGTCTATGCGCTGTTCGCGATCTACGGCTCGGGTCTGGAAGTGCTCGGCTGGTGCGTTGTGCTCACGATTGTCGGCGTGCCGGTCTACTTTCTTGGCCGCCAGCCGAAGGTGGCCATGACTGGCGCAGGCAGCTGAGCGTCGCTAGGCTCCCGGAAAACAGACTGGGAGCCAACGCCATGACCTACAACTTCAAAGGCAAGACCGCCGTCGTCACGGGCGCGAGCCGGGGCATCGGCGCGGCCATCGCGCGGACGCTGGCGGCGGATGGCGCGAAAGTGGCGCTGGTGGCGCGCACGGCGGACAAGCTGAAGGCGCTGGCGGCGGAGATCGGCAATGGCGCGGTCGCCATTGAAGCCGACATGGGCTCGGCCGATGGCTGGCGCAAGGCGGCGGACGGATCGCTGGCGGCGCTGGGCGAGATCGACATCCTCGTCAACAATGCGGGCGTCAGCGCGGCGCAGGCGATGGGCAAGGTGACGGCGGAAGGTCTCGACGAGACGCTGAACGTCAACGTGCGCAACCTGATCCTGCTGACGGATGCACTGTCGGCCTCGCTGATCAAGCGGAAGGGAAATGTGGTGAACATCTCCTCCGTCTCGTCCTTCTCCGGCGCGTTGGGGCAGATCGCCTATTCAACCTCGAAGGGCGCGGTGAACTCGTTCACCCGCAACGCCTCGATCGATTTCGGCCGCGCCGGCGTTCGCGTGAACGCAGTTGCGCCGGGCGTGATCGACGATGGCATGTGGTCCACCGCCTTCAACAAGGGCCTCGACCGCGAGAAGACGCTGGAGCGGATGGGCCGGCTGGTGCCGCTGGAGAAACGCTGGGGCTCGTCGCAGGAGATCGCGGACGCGGTCGCGTTCCTGGCTTCCGACAAGGCGGCTTACATCACCGGGCAGGTGCTGCGCGTTGATGGCGGGATGATCGTCTGATGGATACACGGGAGCCGATCGAGCAGGTGATTGCCCGCGCTACGGCTCCCGATTCCCTTTATTGGGCCATGCGCGATCTTGAAGATGTAGACCCAGCTGTCCCTCAGCTCATCGAGGTCCGGCTCGACATGGACTTGCCCGTCGCGGAAGCATTCAGCCCGCCGGGATGGACGGTCGACAGGATTGATCCACGCGGCATCGTCTACATCCGACGCGTTCAAGCGCTGACGGACGAGGCCGTGATCGCAATGTTCGCGGAAGCCCTGCGTTTGGCGCGCGCCTGCAACGGCACGTTCTTCTCGTGGGTCCATGGCGATTTGCTGGATTAGTCGTCCAGTTCCACGCGGCGGCCGGCGGGGTCGCTGAGGCCGGGGCCGGAGAAGACGGGGCCGTATTCGCGGACGCTGGCAAAGCCGTCGGGATACCAGCGGGCGATGCCGACCCAGCGCTTGTCGCTCGTGAAGGAGACCAGCCAGTCGCGCTCGTTGAACTGGCGGGTCACCTCGAGCGAGCGGATAGGTTCCGCATCACAGGCGGCGCGTTGTTCCGAAGACAGCCGGGCGGCCATGCGCGAGCAATCGTGGAACAGGCCGAAGCCGATGCGCGGTTCGCTGCTGGCTTGTTTGCTGTCGCCGAGCGGAACCCGGATGAAGCCCAGGACCTGCGTGTCAGGCTCGCCGCGCAAACCTGCGTCATAGTGGCTCGATGAGCCCTGGGCGAGGGCAGGCGCGGACATGAGGCAAGCTGCGGCTGCAAGCAGCGTGAGAGCAACCTTCACGGATTTCCCCTTATTCAGATGGCGGTTAGGCCATCTCTCTCCAACCGAGCGTCGTTCGCGCAGCTGAGCGATGGTAACACCGCTTCGGCGAAGCCAAAGCCGGTCACTGAAAAAGTCGCAGCCCGCGGGTCACGAGATCGGCTGGCATCCATTGCCGAGCGGGACTGCAACGAAACCATCCGGGCATATCGTCGGATCGTCATCGCCACCGAGCGCCGAGGCGACGCCGACGACGGCGAGTGCGCCAAGGCCAATCCACACCCAGCCGTTTCCGTCTGTGTTGCCCTCGCCAGCGAGAGAAAGAGCGCCGGTACGCGGCGACCAGCTGGCGATGCTGGCGCGGCGACCGGCGCTGCCGAAGGAGAGGGCCCACGGGGCATCGGTGTTGAAGCTGGTCGAAAGCTCGATGGAGCGGAAAGGCTGGGCGCTGCAGGCGTCGCGACCGGGTTCGGAGGTGATGCCGAGCGAGGAGCTGCAGCCGGAGAACAGGCCGAAGCCGAGGCGCGGGGCTTCGCTTTCGGGGGTGGAGCCGCCGAGCGGGATGCGCAGGAACAGCATGGCGCTGGTTCCGGATTCGGCGCGGACGTCCGTGTCGCGGGAACCGGAGAAGCCCTGTGCGCTGGCGGGCAGGGCCAGCAGGCCGGACGCGGAGATCGCCAGAAGTATGCGGAACGCCTTCATTCTATCCCCCCCATAGATAGCGGCGGTGGCTCGCGCCGCATTCGGACTGTATCATGGTTCGACCGAACACCAGCAGGACCCTGTTTATGGCCGACAAGGTTATCCCTCCCTCTCCCTCCGCGGATGATTATGCGAAGGCGGCTGCCGGGTCGCCGGATGATGGGGCGTGGTTTGCGAAGACGGATCCGTTCGTGCTGTTCGGCGAGTGGCTGGAGGACGCCAAGGCGAAGGAGCCGAACGACGCCAATGCGATGGCGCTGGCGACCGCCGATGCGCATGGCGCGCCGGATGTGCGGATGGTCCTGTTGAAGGATGTCTCGGGAGACGGGTTCGTCTTCTACTCCAACGCCGAAAGCCGGAAGGGGACGCAGCTGGCCGCGAATGCGCAGGCGGCTTTGTGCTTCCACTGGAAGAGCCTGCGGCGGCAGGTGAGGGTGTCGGGCAGGGTGGTGGAGGCTTCCGGTGCGGAAGCCGATGCGTATTTCTCCACGCGGGCCAAGGACAGCCAGATCGGGGCGTGGGCTTCGGAACAGTCGCGCCCGATGGAGGGGCGGTTCGAGTTGGAGAAGCGGATTGCGCTGTTTGCGGCGAAGTACGGCCTCGTGAAGACGCCGCGTCCGCCGCACTGGATCGGCTGGCGGATCGTGCCGACGCGGATCGAGTTCTGGCGTGACCGGCCGTTCCGGCTGCATGACCGGCTGGAGTTCACTCGGGAAGCGGGTGGCCAGCCGTGGATGACACGGAGGCTTTACCCTTAGTCGGTGAGGCTGCGCATTGGCGGGGAACCGGGCCGTGTGGCAGGATTCCGCCAAGGACGAGTCAGCCACGCTGACCGCAGGGAGAGTCGGATGGATTTCCTGAAGCGCTTGCTCATGGCCGCTTGCCTGTCGGCCTGCTCGGAAAGCGCGATTGCGCAGGAAACGCCACAGCCGCCGGAACACAAGGAAAGCTGGTGGGACTCGCCGTGGGGCGAGGCGGACCGGCTGGGCAACGTCAACAATCTCTCCCCTGAGGGCGTGAAGAAAGCGGCCGGCCTGGTGAAGACGGGCAAGGTCTATGCGCTTGGCGTGCCGACTGCGCCGGAGAGCGCGGCTTATGGGACGCGGAAATACCAGGTGGAGCGCCAGCCGGGGCCGGATGCGGACTATACGTCGAACGGATCGCAGCGGGTGACGGCGTTTGACGAGCGGATCGTCTCGTCGATGGGGATCGGCACGCAGATCGACGGGTTCGGGCATCTGGGCGTCGATCACCACTATTATAATGGCGTGACCGGCAAGGAAGTGGCGACCAGCCGGGCGCTGCAGACCGCCGATATTCCGCCGATCGTGACGCGCGGCGTGCTGATCGACATGACCCGGCATTATGCGAAGCCGATGCTGGAGGTCGGCGACAATTACAGCCGCGCCGAGATCGAGGCGGCGATGAAGGCGCAGGGCGTCACCATCGGGAAGGGCGACGTGGTGCTGTTCCACACCGGCTGGATGGCCGGGAAGATGGCGAGCGACAAGGATACGTATCGCTCGAAGGAACCGGGGCTGACCGAGGATGGGGCGATTTTCCTGGCCGATCTCGGCGTTGTGGCGGTGGGATCGGATACCGTGGCGCTGGAGGCGTTGCCGTCGCCGCCGGGCAAGACGTTCATCGTGCACCAGACCTTCCTGGCGAAGCGGGGCATCCATGTGCTGGAGACCATTGATACCAACCAGCTGGCGGCCGACCGGCGACACGAGTTCCTGTTTGTGCTGGGGATCCCGCGGTTCGTGGGGACGGTGCAGATGGTGATCAACCCGGTGGCGATCAGCTGAAGGTGTGACGGGGCGTTCTCGCTGCGCGAACGCGCGAGGCAATGGGGACCAGGCAATAGGGAATAGGGTGGCGGTCCGCGGGCGCAGAACGCGAGACCCCCTCCGTCATGCGCGCGAAGAACACGCATGCCACCTCCCCCACTTGCGTTGCAAGTGAGGGAGGCAAGAGGCGCCGGTGATTGCGGCGAGCACGGTTGTTTGCCTCCCTCGGCGTAGCCGGGGGAGGTGGCGCGCGACGTCTTCGTCGCGTGACGGAGGGGGTCTCGCTGCAGGGCGCTGGTGAGAGCGATGCCTTCATTGTTCGCGATGCGACGAATGTGGCGTTGAATGTACTTGTCCGGATCGAGCCGGAACTGCGCCATGGCGATGAAGCGGCGATTCATGGCGTGGGGTGTGCGGGGACAGATGCCGTAGCTGTCGGGCACGGTCTCGATCAGCTGGAAGCCGGTGCGGTCGTCTAGCGATCCGCCGGAGAGGACGTGGCTCGCGGAGAAGGCGAGGATCTGGTCGCGATACCATTCGAGTTCGCGGAGGCCGTGCCAGTGGTCCTTCCAGTTGGGTGGGAAGACTTTGCGGCGTTTCAGGCCGGCGATGGTGCGGAGGAAGCTGGCGAGCCACGCGACAAATGCTTCGA